>CAZICT010000003.1:0-78196 GCA_964537935.1 uncultured Candidatus Saccharibacteria bacterium
ATTGATTAATTGTTAAGACATTAGTACCGCAAATGTGCGGAGTGATTGTTGGCCCCACGGCCCTCACAACCACTAATTTTTATATAGCAAATTAGCACTCTCGTGTCAAGAGTGCTAATTGACGATTAGTCTTAGTTTCGCTTCTTTGATGCTGAATTTAGATATAACTCCCTTTGTAAAATCCTGTTTTTCCTGAAACGTCCCTTTGGTTAGTGTGTACCGGGCATATTCAACCAAGGGCTTATCTAACTTCATAGTTACTTTGTAGTAGTCAGCTAGTGACTCAGCAATTACGTAGTGGCGTTCAATCTTAGATCTCAGGTTGTCATTTATCTTTATTTCGTCTGCGTACCTGGCAATAAATGTGTCGAGTAATTCTTCGAGTGCTTTTTCATTTATATACTCACCAGGACAGTTAAGGTCTATCTTTTTGGTGCAGCGATAATACACGTGCCGATTCAGCTCACCGTTTTTGAGCTTTTTAAATTTCTCCTCACAGGTGATAGCACCGCCACAATAGCCGCATTGCAGTAGCCCGCGATAGGCAAACTGCTTGGATCCCCATTTTCCCTTGTAGACGCCTCTAAATTGCTGAACCAGCTCGAACAGCTCTTTAGAAATAAGCGGTTCGTGTGAGCCTTTGAACCACTTACCGCTACCCTCAGGATACTCGAATTCGCCGTAGTAGAAAGGATTCATGAGAATCAGAAAGACCTGGCTCAGCGCCACTGGCTTGCCTGAACGGTTGGTAAAACCGATCTCATCCAGCCAGTCTTTAATTCTGCGTCCGCTCCAGCCTTGGTAACCTGTTTTTTGGTAAGTCTCAGTGATGATGTGAGCCCGATCCGGATCAGGGATGATGTCCTTTAGCCCATTAAAGTGCCTGTTCATGTAACCCAATGGCGCAACACCGGGCCTCCAGCCCATTTCGCATTTCGACTTAATGCCCCTTAATATATTCAGCCCTCTGTTGTCGTTCTCCAGTTTGGCTTGAGAACACAGGATCATCAGCAAGAATTTCTCGTTGGGGTTATTTGTGAACGTTTGAGAGTAAGTTCTTATTTGAACCAGTTTTTTGCTGTCCATAAGATCAACGAGTGATCCTAAATCACCAGCATTTCTGCTCATTCTGTCCGGAGCCCAAGTAAGGCAGGCGTTGTACTCGTCATTACGGATGCCAGCTAACAGCTCATTGAAGACCGGCCGTTGCCCTGACTGTTTGGCTGAGTGGCTTTCTTCAAGCACTTTTACGATGTTCAGTCCCTCCTTTTGGGCTATCAGCTTCATCTCGTTGAGCTGCGAGTCAATTGACATGATTTGCCGTTCGTCCGATTCGCTCGACTTGCGGGCGTACAGACAGTATTTGAGTTCTGGTAGTTTGGTATCCATAGCAGTACAAAGGTACCGCGAAATAATAAGAAGTCCAGGTGATAACTGGAATTTTTCATAAAACGATACCACCAGCAACCCTTGCGTAAAATAGGTAAAAGTTATGAACGATAAAAAACAGAGGTATATAGGTTATAATAAGCACCAGATTTTATGTCTATCAGAAATATAACTTAACCCTGGACTGGAAATTACAGGATGGCTAGCTTAATTGATGACGTTCGAAGAGACTTTAAGGAGTTCTGGGAGCTTCCTATTGCTCAAGGCGAAACCCCATACCACAAGACATCCTACGATTCGGTAAACGCCTCACTGATACTTGAGCGCCTGGCCGATACAAGCGACAAGGATGACCTGGCGTTGGTTTGTCCGGACGATCCTACAACTGGCGAGCGGTACGGCTATGAAGCAATAGCAGCTGTACATACGCCATCGCCATTAGAGCTTGGGGTTATTCAGTATCAATGGCTAGGAAGATGTGCTGCAGACGGTGACTTTGAGGACACTACTAGTGCAGCTTTTGCAGCAATCCGCACCGTACTAGAAAGCGGCGAGACTTACTGTATAGATCTTTAGCTGACGATTGATAGCGACTTAGAACGTATAAAGCCAATAGCTCAGACTAAATTTGTTTCCAAATAGTCATATATCCATGTCTACCAAAAGAACCATTTAAAGCCGGTTTTTGCTCATATTTGACATATATAGTCTAAATTAGTTTAATATAGAAAATGTCAACGATTGAGAGCCGCGACCCCTTGTTTGATACTGGGTTTGAAACAGAAGCATCGCCAGATCATTTTATGTCTGAGCAATCTGCTAGCGTGCCTTACGAATATACTCATTACGAACTTTTTGAAATGCTTAACGATGCGTTTGCTGAAGCCATTACGATTCCACCACCAAACAAAACTTTAACAGGGCCTTTTAAAGACAACATAGAACAAATACTCAAGGACATTGATGAAGAGCTTGAAGAATCTGGGCTTACTCCTGATATGTTGCAGTACGAGGCTTACCAATCTACCGAAACAATAGAGAGAATATCTGAGCTAAGCAAGGAAAAAGAGGATATTAAGGATAGATTGAAATATAAAAAGTGTAATAAGCTTTGGCGATATGGCACCGAAGCGGTCGCGCCTGTTTTAGCTTCTCAAAGCTCACCATCGATTACCTTCGATAGACCGCCTTACGTCAGGCAGGAGCAACAACGGGACTGCAGTGCAGCCAGCTTCTGTATGTTATTTAATGGCCTAACAGGACTCAATCTATTTCCTGATGCGGTCGCTCACATAGCAAGAGTTAACCAAGTCATTAGCCGCATCGACGAGCCTTTAGATGAGGATCTGTTAATGAGGATGTTCCAGTCTAGTAGATTTGAAAAGCAATTTGATATTAAAGTTAAGAACATACCTCTCTACGGAGCGGATTTAAGGCAAATTGCCGATGTGGCACAAAAAGTCAAAGAAAGAATGCCTGACACTAAAACCTACTGTCATCTAAGATTGGGTAAGATGGGGAATTATTCAGTAAATCACAATGCAATTTTATTGGATTCCAGCCAGATGGGCGTAACTTTACTTGACCCATCAGTACTAAACGGGCCTTATTATAGAATTGAACACCGCAAGTTTGCCGGTCTCTGGGCAAGGGCATATATGCGCGGAAATCTCATTATTGGTTTGCCCACACAATAGAGTACTGATTGGCTGATCATTAAAATATTCCAGTCTGACTCGCGAGCTAAATAAAAACGCCAAATCACCAACAAACAAAATATATTTCTTGCATAAGACTCCGAGTCGACTCGGAGTTGACTCGGAGTCCTGACGAAGTAGTTAAATCAAAACTGGCAGTAGTGTTTCTTGTGGGTTTGCTTGAGTTAACCGGCAAAAGAGTAATGCAAATAAGGTTTCACTTAGCAATATAGGTTTGTCATGTTACTGAGCCTCAGGAAGATTCACTATATCTCTTTTAGTAAAAACTGAATTTTCTTTATCAGCTCACACTGTGCAATAATTAGCATAAGGAGAAATACATATGAAAAACAATCAAAAAGGTTTTGGCATCCTGGAATTGCTGGTATTAATAATTTTAGTAACGATCATAATCGTGATGGGTTGGATGATTTATAACAAAGACAAATCATCGGACTCTGCGACAGAAAACGACAGTCATAATAGTGAGGTACAAAAAACAGAAAACGACAGTGAAGCAAAGACTGAGGCAGAAACTGATATCGAAACAATTAAAGAAACAGAGTTTTTTGAAATAAAAGAAATGGGTGTGAAGTTCAAAATAACCCCTAAATTGGAAGGTCTTTATTATCACACATCAGAGGACGGGGACACAGTTTATTTTTCAGTTGAGGCACTGAAAGGTACGGACTGTGCTGCTGAGAAAGTCGCGCAGTTTGCACTCAGCCGTTATTCTGAAGCTGAAATTGATAATGTACCTGGTTCCGAATACATCAAAAGTAGTTCAAAAGTAATAAATGGTTATTATTATGATACGGCGAGAGGACAAGCAATGTGCACTGAAGATCCTAAAACTGCTAAAATAGTTTCCGAGTTTTATGAAGAAATTATCGTATTAGTGCCCGAAGAGCTACAGGCAATATAAAAGAACTGTTTAGCCCATTATATTAAGTATTCCTTGTGATATTACTATTTAAGCACTGAGCTAGAAGATAGATTAAAAATAATTGAAGAGCGCAATAGGCGAGTAGAGGCCGACAAGGCCTGGGAAACAAGTCTGAAGCGCAAGTCTTTTAAATTATGACTTTTAAAAAAGTATGACTGCCAACCAACATTTAATTATTGGCAAACTTTGTGATTGGTGTAAAAAGACTGAACCAGGATTTTGGTCAAGATAATTGCTATACTAGGAATAGAGAAAGGGGCGATATGACCAAGATTTTTATAACCCAGTTTGACCATGACAGGCTCATAAATTTGCTTGCAAAAAAGAGACCGCATGACAGTTATGACGAAACCCTAATGAGTGAGCTCAAGAGAGCGAAGATTGTTGAACCGGCTGACATCCCACCGGATGTCATAACCATGAACTCTCAAGTTAGATTTCTTGACTTAAACAACAATGATTGGGATTTTTGGTTGGTTTTTCCGGAACAGGCTGACCTAAAGCAGAATAAGATTTCTGTTCTTTCCCCGATTGGCTGCGCGCTGCTTGGCTACAAAGTCGGTGATAAAGTTACGATTACTACGCCCAAACACGGCGAACGCGAATTTACGGTAAAAGAGATATTGAGCCAGCCGGAACGCGAAGGCAAGTTTGATTTATAATCGGATCTAATTATATAGATAACGGCTGAGCTGCTATCGAAGATTCCTGGTTATGTCGCAGTGACTGATGCGATAGAATAAACCAATGAGCAGACTGCAAAAAGATATAGCCGGCTGGTTGCTGCTTGTAGGATTTATTGCCGTACCGGTTGTGCTCTGGCAATCTTACACGGGTACATCTGCGTGGGCCAGCACCTCGAGCAGTCTTAGATCAATCGGGCAGTTGAGCGGTCTGATTGGAGCAAGCTTGTTTTCGCTTAATTTTATTTTGGCTGCACGGCTTGGATGGGTTGAGGAACTTATGAGCGGGCTACCCAGGATTTATACCTTCCATCACTTTTCCGGAATAGCGGCGCTCATTTTGCTGCTAATGCATCCGTTGTTTCTTGGGCTGCAGTATTTGCCGTTTTCATTTTCTTTAGTGGTGGATTTCTTTGTACCCGATTTTAGTGATAAGCCAAAACTGCTGGGAGCTATTGCGCTGCTGACTATTGTTGTATTGCTGTTCATAACTTTATTCATGCGTATTGCCTACCATAAGTGGAAGGCGACCCATCAATGGCTGGGCCTGGCACTTTTGCTGGCAAGTTTGCATGTGTACTTAATTCCAGGGCACCTATCGTCGGCGCCGGGGCTGCGCTACTACATGGTTTCGGTAATCATTGCCGGATTGGTGGCATTTACGTACCGAGTTTTGTTTGGCCGCTGGCTAATCCGCCGTTATCCGTACAAAGTCAATAAAGTAAATGTGCATGATAATGGAACGGAGGTAATCTTATCGCCGCTTGGTAAGCCGGTACGATATAAAGCCGGTCAGTTCTTTTTTATCCGGGTTCATGATGCAGCCGAGGTTAGTAAAGAATCGCATCCGTTTTCATTTACCAGCCCGCCAGGCAAAAAATATATCTCGTTTACCGCCAAGCCGATCGGAGATTATACTGCCACGCTAAAGTTGCTGTCTCCAAAAACCACGGTTGATATTGAGGGCCCCTATGGGCGCTTTATATTTAACGATGCCCGACAAAACCAGGTATGGATAGCTGGCGGGATCGGCATTACGCCGTTTATGAGCCGCGCCCGGGAGCTTTTGGACGGACAACAGGCCAGGGTAACACTCTATTACATTGTTAGAAATAAAAAAGATGCAATATTTTTGAAAGAATTAACGGATATAGCCGCTAAAAACAATAATTTTGAGTTAAGGGTTTGGGAAAGCTCCAAAAAAGGCAGATTAAGTACCGATGACATCATCGAAGTTAACGATGCAGCCCCTCGCAGCTATTTTATTTGCGGCCCGGATTTGATGATGAAAAGCCTAAAGCAAGGACTGCTAAAAGCAGGCGTTAACCGCGGCGATATCTACACTGAAGAATTCAAGCTTTATTAATCATATATTAAGACCGCGAGTAAATATAAATGCTCATGCTTGCATTAAAGCCAATTAGTTTATAAAACTACACCATGTCAGAGCGCGACTTAATCAGTGAGGTGCCGAAAACGTTTTTAGGGCTTTCCGAGAAAGAAAACATAATATTCAGCCCTTCTTTGGCTGGTGAGTTATACACTGGTCCACCAGAAACACTGGAAGCGCGGACTGCTATAGCCACCCTAACGGGCTTGGTTCATGCAGCATATCGAGCCAAAAATGCGGCTGATTTGGCTCTTTCCTGGCGCAACTATAATGTTGGCGCAAGTGCAGTAATGTGTAACTTTGAGAAAGGTTATATAGGTTATCTCGACGGATATAACGTTAAGCCGTCACCAGGAGATAGTGAGATTAATCTGCACGCTGAACAGGTAGCTATTGCAAAAGGACGGATGCGTGGCCTAAACAGAGTTATGGGTATTGCTGTTTTTGCCGATCCTGATAATGATGACGCTAATCCGCTTGGGACTGAAACATTGCGCCCCTGCGGCCGGTGTACAGAAATGTTCCAAGTGACCCCCGAAGTTGATGAACGTACGTTGGTATTGGGCACCAATTTAAATTTTACGAAATGTGAATTGTATACAGTCGGTGCGCTTCAAAAAGCCCAGACCGAGGATAATAAACTAATTCACGACAAGTTGGTTAGCGATCCATTCCCACTCGCCGCCGAAGAAGATTTTGATTATTATGACCGTTGCCTGAAGCCACACCTCACCATGGCAGTATTTGCGCTGTACGGTATAGATCCATCGAATTTATATGCGCCCCAGAAATAACCAGCTTGTTTTTTAGTCAAACGTACGGCATATAGGCATAGGAAGTAAGGGGTAAAACACTTTTTGTGCGTTATCTAACTGTTTAGTGGTGTTGGCCAAGTCATAATCTCCAAGCGAGAGGAGGTCTGATGAAAGCCGTTATTTTAAACTGTTCTCTTAAAGCATCACCTGAAGCATCCAGCACCGAAGCGCTCTCAAGGGTGCTTGGTGATGAATTTTCCAAGCGAGACGTTGATTACGAAGTCATTAGAATCGCTGACCACAATATTCCACCAGGGGTAAGTTCTGACGAAGGTAACGGTGATGAGTGGCCGGCTATCAGAGAAAAGATTTTAAATGCTGAGATTTTGGTAATCGCTAGTCCGACTTGGGTGGGGCGAATGTCGAGTCTGGCCCAGCGTATTATTGAGCGAATGGATGCCATGCTTTCTGAAACTGACGATGAGGAGCGACCTGTGGCCTACAACCACGTGGCCGGTTTTATAGCCACCGGCAATGAAGACGGCGCCAAGCACGTTATCGGTGAAATGGAAGCGGCCCTGCTTGAACTGGGCTTTACCGTTCCGGGGCAAGCCTGGACATATTTTAACCACGGTTCGCAGATGGGTCCTACTTACTTAGAAACCGAAGACGAAGACAAAAAGCAGCGGGCGCACCGCAACGCAACAACTGCCGCACATAACCTGGTGGCTGTGGCCCAAGCCTTGCAAGCAAACCCTATTCCTTCACCTAAACAATAACTGCATGGCCTGATCTGGAGTTAATGCTAACACTTGATTTTGCTATGCTTAAATCATGAAACACGAACATGGACCTATTGATCATTCTGATATGGTGAAGGGCGAGAGTTCTCTAAAAGAATATCTAAAACTTGTGGCTGTTGTTTTGGCTGTGACGCTTTTTTCGTGGTTCTTAAATATCAATTTCGGAGAAGGCGGATGGATGGAATTTATGCGCTGGTTCATGGGCGTGTTCTTCCTAGTATTCTCGGCTTTTAAGTTCATCGGTTACAACATGTTCACCATCATGTTTGCCGGCTACGACGTAATCGCTAAACGCTTTAAGCCCTATTCTTATGCCTATCCGTTCATTGAGCTGGGATTGGCTATTTTGTATCTAGCCGACCTTTGGCCAGCTGGCCGTGACTCGGTCACCCTGGCGATTATGGGAATCAGCTCCGTCGGTGTGCTCCAAGAGGTCCGCCGTCGTAGTGGTGTTCACTGCGCCTGCCTGGGCAACGTCATCAAGCTGCCGCTCAGCACCGTCAGCCTGGCCGAGGATGTTGGCATGGGTTTGATGGCTTTTGCTATGCTGGTACTTCGGTAAATTATGTTAGGCGGCTTTATAAAGCATTGTTAAGATTAATATATGAAAAAACTTCTACTTATATTATTTGGAATACTGCCTCTATTTTTATCTTTACAGACAGTGCATGCCCAAAGTTCAGAGAAAATCATAAATTTTAAGAGCGAAGTGGTGGTGTCAGAAGATAGTACGGCGCATATTACCGAAGCTATCACTTATGATTTCGGCTCTAACCAGCGTCGTGGAATATTTCGGGACATACCTGTTACGTACATCGTATCCGGCGACCAGGGATATGAACTTTCTCTTGTAGTCTTAAGTGTTAGTCGTGACGGTCGGCCGGAGCAATATAGAAACGAAGGCAAAACCGGCAATTTTGAGCGGCTTCGCATTGGCAATCCGGATGTTACTATCAGCGGTGCGCATACTTATGTTATTGAATATGAATTAAGTCCGATTGCAATAATGGCTGACGACGGCAATGCAATCGTCAGGATAGACGCTCCCGGAACGGGCTGGCCCGTGCCTACTGAAAAAGCATCAATTATTATCCGTGGTCCAACTGAACCGATTACACAAACGTGCTATGAGGGCGACCTCGGCAATACTGCACAAACTTGCAAACGTAATGACCGGGATTTTCAGACTTTTTCGAGTAGCGGAGTATTAGCGGCCGGAGAAACGCTGACGGCAGAATCGGCTTTTGACGCCGGTGCTTTTAACCGGTTTGCGGAACTAACTACGGTATCGTCCGGTGGTGACTTCCCGGTGGTGGTGGCGTGGATTTTTGGGGCCATAGGTTTGATTATTAGCCTGTTCGTTGGTAAACGGATCATGCATAACCTCCAATACAAGTCACGCCGCGGAAAAGAGCTGGTCATTGCACAATATGAACCGCCAAAGGATATGACTCCCGCAGAGATGGGACTGCTAATCGACAATAGCAGCAAAGGCGCCGAGTTCAGCGCTACGGTTATTGACCTTGCGGTGAGGGGATATTTGAAGATAGTGCAAACCAAGGAGAAAAAGTGGTGGAGCAATGCTGAGTATGATTTTGTAAAACAAGCAGCTGATCCGGCAGCACTAGTTCCGTATGAAAGACAGATATATAACGCAATTTTTGAAAAAGGTGACAAAACTTCCATGAAAACTTTAAGAAATTCCACAAAATTAAGGGGAGCTTATCAGTCACTCAGGAGTAAGCTCGTAAAACGCTTAGAGAAACGAGGTTTTTACAAGCCGGTTAGCGTGTTTGAGCGGAATTTAGACGCAAGAGTTAGTGAAGCGGGCTATAAGACATGGGCCGAAGTAGCAGGCTTTAGAAAATTTTTGGAAGTGACTGAAAAGGATAGAATGGCATTTCATGACGCACCGGAACGGACACCGGAGCAGTTCAGTAAATATCTACCATATGCGGTGGCCTTAGGCGTGGAAAAACAATGGGCAAAACAGTTCAGAGATCTGACGATAGATACGAGCGATTGGTACGAGGGTAATACGCTCAATGCAATAATTTTTGCTAACAGCATCCACGGCTTGAGCAATAGCTTAAGTTCCATGGCTACAGCCAGTACAAGCAGCGGTTCAAGCGGTGTAGGTGGCGGTTTTTCCGGTGGCGGTTTTTCCGGCGGAGGCGGTGGCAGCTGGTAGCCAGGCTCTTAGGTAATATAACTCAAAAAGTGTGAATTTAACCGCTGCGAACACGTAACGCTTAGAGTAAAGTAACTTGACGTAACGGAGATATATTATGGACAGCGAAGACGCCCAAAGGTCAA
Source organism: uncultured Candidatus Saccharibacteria bacterium (assembly GCA_964537935.1). GTDB lineage: Bacteria > Patescibacteriota > Saccharimonadia > Saccharimonadales > CAZICT01 > CAZICT01. The sequence goes on from CAZICT010000003.1 coordinate 9,980, forward strand.
AACAAAACCAGGAAGCTGATGACGCTAAGCAAGAATCCCCGGATGTCGGTTTTAATTTGAAAGACCTGGCTAAAGCGCCGGTAAAGCCGCTGGAACATGTCACTTCAGAAACCGAAGAAGATACCAACAATTCGAGTGTAAAATTTTTGATGGGAGTCGGCTTGGTGTTGGCTATCGCCGGGCTGTTGATGATTGTGGCTAGCATCATGTTAGCCGGGTTTTTTGTGATGCTCCTGGGAGGCTTGGCAATTACGGCAAGCGTTTTTACGCCGCTTAAAAAATAGGCTACTCAAGACCTCTGGAATTAAAAAGTTTGATTGCTATACTGGTGAATAATGCCTCCTCTATTTGACAGTATGGTAGTGCTCGCGATAGTGCTTGTGATAGCACGCTTCATTAAGCGCGGTTCGGCGGTGCTCCAGAAGCTTTTTATACCAAGTTCTCTGGTTGCGGGCGTTGGAGGATTGATACTAGGGCCCCAACTACTCGGAACCATTCCAGCCGAAGTTACGGACTACTGGGCGCAATTTCCGAAACACCTTATTAATATTGTCTTTGCCGGATTATTCTTAGGCAAGTTCATACCAAGCAGAAAAGAAATCTGGCGCCAGGCAGGCCCGATGATAGCGTTCGGCAATACCTTAGCTTGGGGTCAATACGTGCTAGGAATCGCTTTGACGGTATTTTTCCTGACCCCGATTTTTGATGCCAATCCGCTTGCCGGTGCGTTGATGGAGTTAAGTTTTGAAGGCGGCCATGGCACTGCCGCTGGTTTAGCGCCGACATTTGAACAGCTCGGTTGGCCGGAAGGAACCGACATTGCCCTGGGCCTCGCAACGCTCAGTATAATCGTGGCCGTATTAAGCGGAATCGTATTCATCAACATACATAACCGCAAGCACGGTTTTTTGACTGATGAAGTAACCTGGAATCGGCAGCGCCGGCAACTGATAAGAAGTGGCTATAATCTGGTCCGGTTGGGCGAAAAAGTAAACACAAATCCCAAGGCAATCATTATTAATGTGATAGCATTCGTGGCTGCAATCGGGATAGGCTGGGGCATTTTAGAGAGCTTGGTGTTCGCTGAAGATGCTTTTATGAGGAGCTTTACGGACCTCCGTTTCTTTACTTATGTACCGCTTTTCCCGTTTGCCATGATTGGCGGATTGATCGTTCAGCTCATACTAAAGAAGCTGAAAAAGCAGCACTTTATTCAGCGCCGGACAGCTGAAATATTCAGCGCGATTGCGCTTGACCTGCTTATCGCCAGCGCGATTGCTACGGTGTCGTTAAGCGTAATCGGTAACAACTTGCCGATATTTATAACTTTGGGTGTCGGTGGAATAGTGTGGATACTGGGCAGTTTCATCGTGCTTGCCCCCAGGATGTTCAAGACATATTGGTTCGAAAAAGGCATAACCAATACCGGGCAATCTATGGGAATGACTGCAACCGGCCTGCTCTTAAACCGGTTGGCTGACCCGACCAATAAATCTAAGGCCAGAGAAGGTTTTGCCTATAAACAGCTAGTGTTCGAGCCGTTTATGGGCGGGGGTTTGGTCACCGCTACGGCCGCGATAGTTATTCACGAAGCGGGGTCAATTCCGGTCCTAATCGGCTCTACTTTGATCACTCTTTTTTGGCTTATATTGGGTCTACATCTAGGCAGACGACGTCGGACCCAGGTAAATACATAACATTAATTAAAGTCTTTAACTGTTTTGTGAAGTATTTGTGAAAAGTCTCACTGACAACACCTATAAAATTAGGCGATAGTACAGTCTTGTAACCAGGGGAATCTAGGTGTTTTACGATAAGCAACTTCCGCGAATACAAAAGCTTCATGAGCTTGGCAAGGCGATTAAAACGTTTCCGGTAACAGCCAAAGAAGTTGTGTTTATGGCTAAACGTCTAGGCTATAGTCCGCACTTAATTGAGTTTTTGAAATTGTTTCCTGATGAAGAAGTATTCGAAGACAGGACTGACTTTATAGCGCGCTGCGAGAGCGTATGTTTGCTTATTCAGCAGGAGCGTGAAGCTCCGGAAGAGATTCTTCAAAGCCCGCCGGAATAATAAAAAACAGCCCGTAATAATTACGGGCTGTTTTGTTTTCGTCAGCTATATTACCAACTGCGATCATTGCGATTGCCGCCACCGCGGTTGAAGTCGCGACGTGGTCGCTCTTCGCGAGGACGAGCCTCGTTCACGGTAATGGTTCGACCACCGAGCTCTGAATTATTCAAAGCTTTTTCAGCTGCTTTTCCTTCTTCGTCGTTTTCAAATTCGACAAAGCCAAAGCCTTTGCTGCGGCCGGAATCTCGATCGGTAATGACTTTGGCGCTGGCAACAGTACCGTGAGCTGCAAATATATCTGCTAACTCATCGTCAGTCGTCGAGAATGGCAAACCACCTACAAATAACTTGTACATAGATTGTTCCTTCGTTATTAATGACCAGGCACGACCCCTTACTTGTATCGCTTACACGATCAGACCTGTTCTACGAAAAACCAAGAAACAAATCGAACTAAACCAGCTAACAGTTAAGAACCTGTAAAAGCATTAAACCATATCCGTATAAATACTACAATGTTAAACATAACTATATTGACAAATTAACAAACTTATGTATAATAATAAATGTTGATGCATCAAAACAAACAACAAAATTAAAAAAGGGAACGAAAGGTCGCTCATGTGTTAAAGCTGTTTGGTGAGCTAGCATACGAATTGTTGCCTACCACCAATGGAGACATCCTAAAGATTGACGCAGATTTGGCAGATCTTTTTTAAGGTAGCCATAAAACAAACAATCTAAAAGAAAGGAAAAATAATGTTGATACAAGATATCAAGCCGCGTACCAGCGGAAACCGACGCAAGTCAAAATTGCGCTTCAAACGATCCATCTTGATCGTAACGCAATAAACAATAACTCCCGGTAGTATTTACCGGGAGTTATTTATTTTTAATGATTTGATTGACTATACTTTGTTCGTCGATTGAGTAAAGTTGTTCTAAGTCAACGATAATGGTGTCGCGAATGTAGTTGAATGAAGCAACCGCTCCGACTACAAAAGTGGTATAGAAAAACAGAACAATAAGTCGGGACGCTAGTCTTCCTTCGGACATAAAATTATTTTATGAGTAGGTCTTGCCTTAACGCAAGGTTGAGCATTTTAGGTAACTAGATTTACCTACGTTTTATTTAGATAAGTTATGGCAATGGAGGAGAAGGTAGTATATGGTTTTACGGACATAGCCTTAAGGACAATAAAAGGACGGCCACTGGAGGGGCCGTCCTTACTTGGTTCATATTGGTAGCAGGGGCGAGACTTGAACTCGCGACCCCAGGCTTATGAGTCCTGTGCTCTAACCAACTGAGCTACCCTGCCGTAACGCTATTCCGGATTTTTGTAAGTGATGCTTGATTCAAAAGTCCAGACTTACTTTTTGGCTGGTCGTGGAGCTTTTGCCGTTAAACAACAGGGGCAAATATAACACATTTTATCTCTTATGACTAGAGCGCCAGCTTGCATGGGAAGCGACTATTCATTTGGGATATACTATCAAGCATGGTTAAAGCAAAAAGAATGACACTTCCGCAAGTATTGCCGTGGATACTAATTATTACCGGCATTATCGGTTTATTGGCTTCGTTCATACTCACATATGACAAAATTCAAGTACTTAAGGACCCCAGCTACAACCCTTTGTGTAACATTAATCCGATCTTCAGTTGTGGTTCTGTTATGGATACAGAGCAAGCAAGCCTGTTCGGAGTACCGAATACAATCTTTGGACTCGTCGGCTACGCGGTAATCATAACTACCGGTGTGATATTACTGGCGGGTGCTAAATTGAAACGATGGTACTGGCAAGGAATGCAGATAGGAGCAACAATCGGTGTAGTGTTTATGCATTATCTATTCTTCCAGGGAGTTTACCGTATAAATGCTATTTGTCCGTGGTGTTTTGTAGTTTGGATGATTACGATTCCTTTGTTTTGGTACCTTACGTTATATAACCTGCGCCAAAAGAATATAGTTTTAGCCAAAAGGGCGGAGCCAGTAAACGCTTTTGCACAAAGACACCACGGTGACATTCTAATCGTTTGGTATTTGATTATCTTCGGTATTCTTTTGACACACTTTTGGTATTACTGGAAAACACTGATTTAAGATGTTGAAGATTGATGAGCTTCCAGCCGGATGTTACGTGGTGGCTGTGTCTGGTGGTGTTGATTCGATGGTATTGCTGGATGTTTTACGACAAGCTCCAGAACTTTCGCTTGTAGTAGCCCATTTTGATCATGGTATAAGGGAGAATTCAGCTTTAGACCGCAGGCTGGTACAGGATGTATGTGCGGGCTATGGTTTGCAGTTTGTGTATGACGAAGGCAAACTCGGTCCAGGAGCCAGTGAGGCTGCTGCCCGAAAAGCTCGTTACGCATTTTTAAATAAAGTACAAAAAGCCAGCAATGCCCGGGCTATCATAACCGCACATCATCAAGACGATTTATTAGAGACTATTATCTTAAATATTCTGCGCGGAACCGGCAGAAAAGGTCTCAGCCCTCTGCGGTCGCGGAATAACGTTTTACGCCCGTTACTAAGCTGCACGAAAGCGGAAATCATTAGTTACGCTAAACAGCATCAGTTACGCTGGCATGAAGATAGCACCAATAGAGATACAGCTTACCTACGTAATTACATAAGGCTCAAATTACTGCCAAGATTCTCAGTGGAAGATAAGCGGCGCTTGCTTGAAATAAGCCATAATGTCCGACTTTTGAACCAGCAGATTGATGCGCTGATTATTAACCTGCTTCACGCTCATGCAGATGGTTTAAAGCTGAACAAAAAGCAACTTATCAAACTTGGTCACGCTGAAGCCAAAGAAGTTATGGCGGCATGGTTACGGACAAATGGCATTAGTGATTTTGACGCCAAAACATTAGAGCGGATAGTAGTTGGCGCTAAAACACTTCCAGCAGGACGCAAGATAGAAGTCCAAAACGGCATGATTATAGAAATCAAAAAAAGTGATTTGGCACTCAGGCAGCACGACCGCTAGCATTAGTTGTCAGCGGTCTGTATAATATTTTCGTATGGATAAAAAACCGTTTCAGAAATTACCGAATAAGGGTGGACGAGGACCGAAGCGAAGTGGCTTCAAGAACTTCGGATTTATTGCATTGTTAATTTTGTTCGGAATGATTATTTATGCTGCTTATAATCAGCCGAACAATCTTGAAGAAGTACCAATATCACAAGTCGTCCAAGAAGCTAACGACGGCAAGTATGAACGCATTGAAGTAGATGGCAGCACTCTGACGATTACTGAAAAAGGCGAAGAAGATCCGTCCCTGCGTTCATATAAAGACCCTCAGGTCAGCCTGCGCGATGAAGGTGTCGACTATACAAAAGTGGCCGTTGATACCCAGCCGCCGTCTAATACCGGCGGAATCTGGCTGACTCTGGCTGGCTCTCTGTTACCGGTAATAATTATTAGTGCCGTATTGTTCTTTATGCTTCGCAGTGCCCAAGGTCAAGGCAACCAGGCATTAAGCTTTGGTAAAAGCCGTGCGCGGTTGTATGGCAATGAAAAAGATAAAGTTACGTTTGCTAATATCGCCGGGTCCGACGAAGCCAAACAAGACCTACAGGAAGTCGTTGAGTTTTTGAAGTATCCAAAGAAGTTTGAATCGGTTGGCGCTCGTATACCGAAGGGCGTATTGCTGGTAGGGCCACCTGGAACCGGTAAGACAATGTTAGCGCGTGCAGTAGCCGGCGAGGCGAATGTACCGTTCTTCAGCATCTCCGGCTCGGAATTCGTTGAAATGTTTGTAGGTGTAGGTGCCTCCCGTGTAAGAGATTTATTCGCTAAAGCAAAAAAGAATGCTCCATGCATAATTTTTGTTGATGAAATAGATGCTGTTGGCCGACGACGCGGTAGCGGTATGGGCGGCGGTCATGACGAGCGGGAGCAGACGCTTAATCAAATCCTTGTAGAAATGGACGGATTTGAGCAGGGTACCAATGTAATCGTACTGGCGGCAACTAACCGAGCTGATGTGCTTGATCCGGCGCTGTTGCGTCCGGGACGATTTGACCGCCGGGTTAATATCGGATTACCAGACCGTAAAGACCGTGAAGCGATTTTGAAAGTACATTTTTCCAAGAAGCCTATTTCCAAGAACGTCGACCTAAATGCTTTAGCTGGAAAGACTGCCGGATCATCCGGTGCGGATCTGGCTAACATTGCCAACGAAGCTGCTATTGTGGCGGCGCGCAACAACCGCAAAGAAATCAACCAACATGATGTGACTGAAGCCTTTGAAAAGGTTGCAATCGGTCCTGAGCGTAAGGGCAAAATCATGAGTGAAAAGGAAAAAGAACTGACCGCTTACCATGAGGCCGGGCATGCTATTGTCGGCCATGTTCTGCCTGACAGTGACATGGTTCATAAAGTTACGATTATTCCGCGAGGCGGAACAGGTGGAGTTACATGGTTCATACCTCCGGAAGATAAAAGCTACCATAGCATTATTGAGTACAAGGATGTGCTTGCCCGTATGCTTGGCGGGCGTATCGCCGAAGAGGTTATATACGGTTTAGACAGAGTAACGACCGGTGCCGGCTCTGATCTGCAAAAAGCATCTGAATTAGCCCGAGAGATGGTAATGAATCAGGGTATGGGCAAAAAACTGCGTGACCAGGTGTTTAAGAGCGAGGAAGGCATCATGATGGAGCGTATGATGCATGAAAGACATTATTCTGAAGAGACTGCCAAGCTGATTGATGATGAAGTCGAAGCACTTATCACCGAAGCGGCTGACCGGGCTCGCGAAGTGGTAAAAGCAAACAAAGACAAATTGGAAAAACTGAAGGACGCACTACTCGAAAAAGAGACCGTCGAAGCCGAAGAAGTTATAGAGATTCTCAACGGTTCGATCCTACCAAAAGCCGCTGCCCTCTACTAAGTTTTGATAAACCATACCTTCGAATTGAAGCCATAATCCTAAAAAGAAATATAAAAAATGAATTTCTCTGGCCAATCGTTTCCATCCTCGCCTATAATGTGTGATGAATGAACAGATTGCTCAGCCGCGCCAATAAGCGAATTTCCCTGGGCGGCGCAGCCGCTCTATTGATTGCCACCTCAATTCTCGGTCAGCTGCTCGGTTTTTTGCGAACCAAATTGGTAAACGCTAACTTTCCGGCCTTTGGCCCTGAAAGTACTGACGCATATTTTGCGGCTTTTAAGATTCCTGATTTCTTTTTCTTCACGATCGCTGCCGGTGCGCTCGGCGTAGCTTTCATGCCGGTGTTGGCGGATCACCTTGAAAGAGGTGACAAAAAAGGCATGTGGGATATGACCGATAGCCTGATGAACCTTCTGGCAATAATCATGGCAATCATCGGATTTATCATTCTCATTTTTGCCGAGCCGCTACTACACTACATCGTGGCGCCGAACTTAACACCCGAGCAGCTACACAATGCGGCGACAATCATGCGGCTAATCGCTTTCAATCCACTCTTGTTCACTATTTCTGGTATCATTACCAGCGCCCAACAGACATTAGGCAGGTTTTTCTTCTACGCAATCGCGCCGCTGTTTTATAACAGCGCAATCATTGCCGGAATATTTATATTCCGCGATAGCATCGGACTTATCGGTATAGGCGTCGGTGCCCTGATAGGTGCTGTACTCCAGCTGTTAATAGCGTTATTCGGGCTCAACGGAACAGGATTTCGTTATCGGCCGATTATTAAATGGAAGAGCCCGGATTTCCGGCTTATACTCCGTCAATTGCCTGCTCGTTCGGTTGACCAAGGTCTTGATTCGATCAACAGTATAGTCGAAACAAACTTTGCCCGGCGGCTTGGCGAAGGTAACATTACGTTTTATGAGAATGCCTATTTGCTGCATACCGCGCCGATTCTGCTTATCGGTACGACGATCTCAACGGCTGCATTTCCTCGGTTAATCGAACGCCTGGCACAAAACCGTAGCGATCTATTCAGAAGAGACTTTTTAAAAGTACTGCGCGTGATGATTTGGATAACGATGCCGGTTGCGGTGGTAGCATTTTTTGCCCGGGCGTATCTGGCACGTTTAATTTATGCTGACCAGGCTCCGGTTATTGCCACTATCCTTGGCTTCTTGGTTGGGGCAATATTTTTCAGAACGATTTACGCTTTAATATCACGCTGGTTTTATGCTCAAAAAGATACAAAAACACCTTTATTTGTGTCCTTGTTTGCCATAGCACTTAACATCTATTTAGCATTTGTTCTATCGCAAAAAGATATGTACGGGGTAGCCGGATTGGCTATGGCGCAGTCAATAGTTGCGGCCACAGAAGTGTTAATTTTATCCGGAATTATGTTTATCCGTGACCGCAAGCTTATCGATCCTGAGTTCTGGAGTGCGGTAGTTCGAACCATTTCAGTAACCGGCTTCAGTGCGTTGACGGCTTATATAATGATTTCTTTTTTCCCGCTCCAGGCCGCCGACCGGGGTATTATTACGCTAGGTTTTAAGCTGAGCGCAATCGCGGGAGCTACTCTAGCGGTCCATATGCTGGTATCGACACTAATCGGATTAGAAGAAACCCAACCGGTTATTGCAAAAGTTAAACGTATAGTCACCCGTCCGGTACGGCTTCAGTAGCACCTCTGATATAATCGAGAGACGTATGAACCAGGAATACATCCGAAATTTTTGTATAATTGCGCATATTGATCACGGTAAATCTACGCTTGCCGACAGGTTGCTTGAGATGACTGATACGGTCGAAAAGCGGCAAATGAAAGAACAGCTGCTTGACAAAATGGACCTGGAGCGCGAAAAGGGTATTACTATCAAATTAACACCGGTACGCATGAAGTACGAAGATTATGAACTAAATTTGATAGATACGCCCGGGCATGTGGACTTTAGTTACGAAGTGTCGCGTAGCTTACAGGCCTGTGAAGGAGCGATTTTAGTTGTTGACGCTTCGCAAGGTATTCAAGCGCAGACTCTAGCAAATGTTTATCTTGCTATGGCACAAGACCTTACTATTATCCCGGTCCTCAATAAGATCGATCTACCAGCTGCCGATGTCGATCGGGTTAGTGCTGAAGTTGTGAATTTATTGGGTTGCAGCAAGGATGACATACTGCAAGTTTCAGCCAAAACGGGACAGGGAGTTGAACAGGTACTTAAAAGAGTAATCCAAGATATTCCACCGCCAAGAGGATCTGAAAGTTCAGAAGCCAGAGCATTGATTTTTGACAGCTACTATGATGATTACCGCGGTGTTGTTCTGTATGTCCGGGTGTTTGACGGTGAGATTTCAAAGAATTCACAAATCCAAATGATGGCTACGACTGTTGACGGCCTGGCACTGGAAGTAGGGGCCTTAACGCCCGGTATGATACCAGCGGCAACTCTACGGACTGGAGAGATTGGCTATATTGTTACCAATTTGCGCAGCACGCGTGAGGCAAAAGTTGGTGACACTGTAACTTTGCATAAAAAACCAGCAACTTCTGCCCTACCTGGCTACAAAGACGTAAAACCATTCGTCTATGCCGGGTTCTTCCCTGAGAGCAACGAACAGTATCAAGAACTCAAAGAGGCAGTCGAAAAGCTATCTCTCAGCGATTCGTCGCTGCAGTTTAGTCCAGAGAATTCACCGGTGCTCGGTTTTGGTGTACGAGTTGGCTTTTTGGGCTTACTACATATGGATATTGTGCGTGAACGATTGGAGCGTGAGTACGGGCTCGAGTTGGTGGTCACTAACCCTTCTACAGACTATGAAATCACACTCAATAGCAACGAAGAGATTGCCATACGATCAGCATCTGACTTGCCCGACACGGCACAAATAAGAGAAATTCGCGAGCCATGGATTAAGGGCGAGATAGTAGCACCAAAAGAATTTGTCGGTGCGGTAATACAGCTTATTGCCAGCAAGCGCGGGTTACAAAAAAACTTGAGCTATGTCGATGCACAGCTGGCGCTTATTTCATTCGAGGCACCGTTAGCGAACTTGCTTACTGACTTCTATGATCAGCTCAAGAGCGTAACTTCCGGTTACGGGTCTTTTAATTATGAGTTGGCCGACTACCGTCCGGAAGATCTCGTGAGGCTTGATTTCTATATCGCCGGTGAAAAGGTTGATGCACTGAGCGTTATGGTCCACCGCAGTGAAGCCCAGAGCCTGGGCCGGCAAACAGTCGAAAAGTTAAAAGAGGTAATTCCGCGACAAAACTTCCAGGTAAGCTTGCAGGCCGCGATTGGCGGAAAGTTTATTGCTCGTGAGGATATAAGTGGGTACCGCAAAGACGTGACGGCCAAACTGTACGGAGGAGACGTATCTCGCCGCAAAAAGCTTCTCGCCAAACAAAAGAAGGGTAAAGAACGTATGAAGCGTTTCGGTAAAGTGGATATTCCAGCCGAGGCTTTCACCGTCATGCTCAAGCGTGATTAGACTAAATCTTTACCATACATTTGACGTTAGGTGTGATATATTTAGCAGTTTTTTTGTTTTTTTGAGGGCATAATTCTCTTATTCAGCAAATGAAAGGAATCATAATGAATGAGTCCAGTGCCAGCGTGTCCCAAAAAATATTTCGATATACTAAAAACCTGATCATGCTCATAGGTTTAATGCTATTTTTTACTCTTAGCGCACAAGCAGTCAACAGTATAGATAGCCCGGGGATTATTGAAGGCGAGCAGACGCCAAAATTTTTAGTCGACAATATGATAAAGAAAGTGTTTTAAATAATCTGATCTAAAAAAGCCCTCGCTGCTAATAAGCGAGGGCTCTTATTTTTTGTTTGTGACCTTATTGTAACCTCAAACGTTGGTAATTGCACCCGTCATTCATATGAGGCCGCATGAGTATATAGAGTGGATTTTCCACAGGTGGTGGCTGAAGAGCGGTTAGATAAATGGGTATGTCCTTTTGGTTGATAAAACATAGTGCTATGAAGAAAAACATTACCCGAAGGATTATTTAAAATAGCCGTCAAAAAACAATTAGCACTCTTGACTCATGAGTGCTAGATACTCTATTATAATGTCATTGGCACTGTGCCAATGAGAGTGCAAGCTATGACCGAACGACAAGCCAATATATTGAAAGCAATAGTCGAACAATATGCCGAGGTGGCTAGCCCGGTAGGTTCAAGCTTGCTTGCCAAGGTCTTTAACGTTTCATCAGCTACGATTCGGGCTGAAATGGCAGAATTAGAAAGGCTTGGTTACATTCACCAGCCGCACACCAGCGCCGGTCGTGTTCCGACGGATAAGGGATATCGATTTTACGTCAACCATATTTCTGAGCAACAAGAAAGCATTGAAGAAAAACGAGCAGAGCGCGCGCTTGGTACACGCGTACATCATGGTGGAGTACCGGAGCGAACGATCCGTAACGCTGTTGATACGCTGGTTGAACTTACTCATAACCTAGGCTTAGCCACAATCGGCAGCCAACTGTATATAAGCGGGTTATCTAATTTATTCGGACAGCCGGAGTTTGTCAGCGGATCACATGTCCAGCAAGTTGCGAGGTTGCTGGACAACCTTGAGCCGTGGCTTAGAGAAGCTGCGCCAAATGAACCCCTTAGTGTTTACATAGGTTCTGAAAATCCGATTGGCCGGAGTGCACGCGCCAGCCTGATAATCAGCCGGTTCCGCAGCCCTTATAGCGACCATAGTTATATAGGCGTACTGGGTCCAACCAGACAACAATACCGTGAAGTTATCGGACTCGTGCGTTACGCCGGTCAAGCACTAGAGGAGGCATTGTTATGACAAAAAAGTCAGAAAATCGTAAATCAAAAGTATCGTTAGATGAGCTTCAGGTACAGCTGGAACAGGTGACAGAGGCATTGCAGCGCGAACGGGCTGACAGCGAGAATATCCGCCGTCGTCATGACGAGCAAATTGCTTCGCTGAACACAGTAGTCAAAGCCGGCGTGGTAAGTGATCTACTGCCGGTGGTCGACAACTTCGACCGGGCGCTCAAACACGTTCCGAAGGAGCTGGAGAACAACGATTACGTCAAAGGTGTTCGTAATATCGTCAAACAATTCGAAAAAACGCTGGGCGATATGGGTGTGGAGCGTATCAAAACGGTCGGCGAGGTGTTCGACCCAACCGTGCACGAAGCCGTAGCCATGGAAGATGGCAAGGGCGACATGGAAGTCGTATCAGAGGAGTTGCAATCAGGCTACAGGCTCGGCGAACACGTTATCCGCCCCGCGATGGTAAAAGTACGGCTGGAATCCTCACGGAACGTGAAGGATAGAAGTTAGAAAGTGGCGAGGAGCTAAGACGGTGTATAGTTTGAAAATTGTAAATTGCTAACTGAAAACTAAGCGACAAAGGAGCGTCTATCATGGGAAAGATTATAGGAATTGATTTAGGTACAACCAACTCGGCCATGGCCGTTATGCAGGCCGGGAAAGCGGAAATTATTGCCAACTCTGAGGGCCAGCGCACTACGCCGTCGGTCGTAGCCGTTAATAAAAACGGTGAACGACTGGTCGGTCAGGTAGCTCGCCGCCAGCAGGTGACAAATTCCGCCAATACGATTTATGAAGTCAAGCGCCTGATTGGCCGCAAATTCAGCGACAAAGAAGTCCAGCGCGATCTCAAGCTGATGGGTTATGAAATCGTCAAAAGCGGAACCGGCGTTAAGGTCAAAATGGCCGATAAGGAATACAGTCCGGAAGAGATCAGTGCCATGGTGCTCGGTAAGCTCAAGGCTGATGCCGAAGCTTTCTTGGGCGACAAAGTAACCGAAGCCGTCATTACCGTACCGGCTTACTTTGATGATTCACAGCGTACTAGTACTAAGGACGCCGGTAAGATTGCCGGTCTGGAAGTTAAGCGCATCATTAACGAGCCGACGGCCGCGGCTCTGGCTTATGGCCTTGATAAGAAAGCCAAGGATGAAAAAATTGCTGTCTACGACCTAGGTGGCGGTACGTTCGACATCTCTATCCTGGAACTCGGTGATGGCGTGTTCGAGGTCAAATCAACCAATGGCGACACCCACCTTGGCGGCGCCGACTTTGACCGTGTGGTTATCAATTACTTTGCCGACGAGTTCAAGAAAGAGCACGGCATTGACATAACCGACGACAAAGCTGCTATGCAACGTCTGCGCGACGAAGCCGAAAAGGCCAAGATCGAACTGTCCACTACCACTGAGGTTGACGTCAACCTGCCGTTCTTGACGGCTGACGCTGACGGGCCAAAACACTTTGAGACCAAGCTGACTCGTGCCAAGCTGGAAAGTCTGGTAGGAGAGTTGATTGATAAGACCGCAGTTCCGTGTGAAAAGGCGCTCAAAGATGCAGGCATCAAAGCCAGCGAGATTGACGCCGTTGTACTGGTGGGCGGTATGACCCGCATGCCGGCCGTTCAAAAGAAAGTTGAAGAGATATTCGGTAAAGAACCGATGAAAGGCGTTAACCCGGATGAAGTCGTGGCGATTGGCGCGGCTATCCAGGGCGGCGTACTGCAGGGCGATGTCAAGGACGTGCTGCTGCTGGACGTCACACCCTTGTCACTCGGTATCGAAACCCTGGGCGGTGTTGCCACCAAGCTGATTGAACGCAACACTACCATTCCGACCAGCAAGTCAGAAACCTTCAGCACCGCGGCCGACAATCAGCCGCAGGTGGAAATTCACGTTGTTCAGGGTGAGCGCGAAATGGTGGCTGACAACAAGAGTCTGGGCCGATTCGTTCTGGACGGTATCCCGCCGGCCCCGCGCGGCGTACCGCAAATTGAAGTGACATTTAACATTGATGCCAACGGTATTCTGAATGTCAGCGCCAAAGACAAAGGCTCCGGCAAAGAGCAATCAATCACCATCCAAAACAGCGGTAACCTGGACAAGACCGAAGTTGAAAAGATGGCCAAGGAAGCCGAGGCCCACGCCGAAGAAGACAAGAAAAAGCGTGAAGCCATCGAGGCCCGCAACGTGCTCGACAGCGCCGTTTATCAGGCTGAAAAGATGAAGTCCGACCACAAGGACAAGCTCAGCGAAGACGATACCAAGAAAATCGACGAAGCCGTCGAAGCCGCCAAGAAGGTGGTTGGCGACGAAAAAGCCGATAAAGAAGCTCTGGAGGCAGCGGCTAAAAGCCTAAATGATGTGCTGATGCCGATTGGGGCTAAGATGTATGAAAGCGCTCAAGGCACGACAGATGAAAGTTCGAAGGCGGAAGGTGGCGAAAGTAAAAAAGGCAAGGCTAAAGACGGACCCGTAGAAGGTGAAGTCGTCGACGAAGACAAGGAAAAGTAGCGAGCGGATCTTTGGGACAAATTTGAGCAGGCACAAATACTGGCTGCTCAATTTGTCTACCAAGGGGTTTCTCATATAAAAATACCCGATATTGGTAATTCGCCTAAACATAACTAGTTATTTAGTAAAAAAATTAGCCAAATTAAGCCCTGGCAAGATGTTACGATAGAGCAGGAGGGTCTTATGGGGAATACCCCAAATATCGTAAACGCTGAATCACAGGTATTTACAAAAAGTCTTGAAACAGCCAAAGGATTGCTCAAAGAAACTTTGCCTGAAGAGTCTTTGGTTAGAAATATAGGCTCACTTACAATTCGAGCTAGGATTTTTCAAGAAATCGATATGCTAGAGAGAGTGGATTTGGCTATAGGTGAATTTGAGCCAGATGCACGACACCGTTCCATGCTACCGAATTTTCAAATCCTGGCCGTCAGGCATGAGCATTCAAGCGCAATCAACCCGGAAATAATCCGAGGACAACAGGCATCATTTTATACAAGTCTAAAGAAAAAAGGCGCGACTGGCGGGAAATTCGAACGTCATATTACCGATCCGGAAATACCAATTAAAGAATTTTTGCAAACATCGTTTGAATCATATTTTAGTTTTTTCCATGAGACGGTTTCACGGCAACCGCTACATGATCAACGAACTACATCTTTAATCGGCAGAATTATCAGTAGCGCAGTGTCTCACATTGATGAGAGTAAGCCTGCACAAAAAGCCCATAAGATATTGCCTTCCACCATGTCAAACGTTTAAAAGTCTATACTGGCACTCACTATGCTCAAGTGCTAAAATATATAGCGTATGGCCAAGAGAGATTATTACGAAGTATTAGGTGTGTCAAAAAGTGCGAGCGCTGATGAAATAAAAAAGGCGTTCCGGCGCCTGGCGGTTAAGTATCACCCGGATAAAGAAGGCGGTGATGAGGCCAAATTCAAGGAAATCAACGAAGCCTACGAAATCTTGAAAGATCCAAGCAAACGTCAGCGTTATGACCAGTTTGGTCATGCTGGCGTGGGTGGAGCAAGCGGTGCCGGTAATCCGTTCGAAGGCTTTAGTGGCTTTGGCGGTCAGGGACAAAATATCCATTTTGATTTTGGTGACTTGGGGCTAGGTGACATCTTCAGCAGTTTCTTTGGCGGCGGTGGGCAAAGGCGCAGCCAGCAGGCTCGCGGCCGAGACGTGGAGACTTCAGTAGAAATTACTTTCGAACAAGCAGTGTTCGGCACGGAAGCAGAGCTTAACTTGAACCTGGAAGATGAATGTGAGCACTGTAAGGGAAGTACGGTTGAGCCGGGTTATGAGCTAAAGACTTGCGATACGTGCAAAGGCCGGGGCCAGGTGGTGACGGTGACTAAGACCATTTTTGGCAACATCCAACAAGCCAGTGTGTGTCCAAAGTGTAACGGACGAGGCAAGATACCAGAAAAGGAGTGTAGTGTTTGTGGCGGTAAGGGAACTCAGCGTAAATCACAGGATGTAACACTCAAGATACCAGCCGGCATCGATGACGGCGCTACTATTCGTTTAAGGGAGCACGGTGAAGCTATAGCCAATGGTCCGAAGGGCGATCTGTATGTCAATATTCGAGTGAAACCTCACAAAAAATTCACTCGGGAAGGCGAGCTTATATTAAGCGAAGAGCGTGTCAGTATGGTAGATGCTGCACTTGGTACGGAAATTAAGGTTGATACAGTTGACGGACCGGTGACTATGAAAGTACCGGCCGGAACACAAAGCGGAACAGACTTCAAGCTATCCGGCCACGGTGTTCCACACATAAGGCGGGATACTCGCGGCGCCCATATCGTTACTTTACACGTCGAAACACCATCCAAATTAACTAAAAAGCAAAAAGAATTACTTGAAGAATTTAAGGGAAGCAATAAACGAGGTTTTTTCAGTTAAGTAATTATCCCTCAAGTTGAAGGCATGCTAGCGCAGTTTTTATTCCGGCGTGGTATAGTTTTTACTAAAGGCTAACGATGCTTGAGCTTATAGGGATTATTTTCATCATCGGTTTTGCGGTAGGTTGGCTCACTTCCAAAAAGGAAGTCGATAATTTGCGGATTCAGGTGGCCCAGCTGTCGGCTGCTTTGCAGGCACAAACTACAAAGCATAATGTGCAGCATCATCAGCCAGAATCGAAGCATCAGACCAATGTACAGTTACAGCAAACAGCAGTGCAAGACAATCAAGATTCTTTTCAGCAAGATGCTGTCATAAACCACGTTGATAATGCTGTTATTCTCCTATATTTGGGTGCTTTTTTATTTCTTGGAGCAGTCGGTTTATTTTTGGCTTTCGGCGGCCTACCGGGCGCAGCCAAGACGTTATTGGTTGCCCTGCTAGTAGTGTGTTTTTATGCTACGGGCCTACAGTTATCCAATCAAACACGCTTAAAACCGGCTGGTGTGGCTTTCTTGGGAATCGGAATGGTGTTAATGCCATTTTTAGGACTGGCTGCACACGTTTATCTTTTCGACCGGCAGGCTGGAGCGTTAGTATGGACACTAACATCAGTTTTAAGTATCGGTTTATATACTCATGCACTTATTAAAACCAGGCAGCCGTATGTTAATTACTTTATGCTGGCAGCAGTACTGTCTTTGTTCGAGGCAGGTGTCGCATTAGTCGAGTTACCGGTATATTACTTTGCCTGGATGATGGCACTCGTTGGAATTATCTATTTGTTGGTGCTGCGAATTAAAGGCATATGGTTGGATGTGCAACAGGCGCTCAAGGTGTCATCCAGTGTGCTTGTACCGGCGGCTATAGCGTTCAGTATTTTCAGTGTACCGGTTTACGGTTTATTTGAGCTTTCACTTACTTTAGCCTTGGCAGGTGCCTACTACTGGCTCGCAGTCTATCTTGAAGCAGCCGGTAATCAGCAGGACGAATACGTAGCGCTTGCTGATATGGCAAGTATTGCTGCGGTGTTAAGTTTTGTATATTCATTCAGCCATGATTTTACTGTTTTCTCTGTCATTGCAATCAGTATTGCGTTCGGACAACTGTTGTTTTTGGCATACCGTCATCTTAAGGGTGAGGCTTTGGCGGGAGCTTGGAGCAACATAGGAGCAGTAACCGCCATCGTTCCGTTGGTTGCAGTTTTGTCATCACTCGATAATGCGCCGCTTTTAACTTCTGTGTTTGCGACTGCGATTGCCGTATGGACAGGCCTATTTTTAGTAATGAGCAGGTCAGCTTACCTGGCTGCTGCACTTGGAGGATCACTCCTGCTACCGCTTATTATGGGCTTCTATCTGTTTGAACCCGAATGGTCAGCGCACATATTTGTGATTGTTTATGGTGTGATTACAGGACTAATATTTATTATGCGTCGTATTTTGCAAAATTTTGATCACTTTGACAGAGTAATTAAAACTAGTTTTTATTTAGCACTTATAATCGCCTTGTATTCATCCATGTTTGGCGGATTATATTTGTTTTCAGTATCACTATTGATACTCTCCGCTGTCTTTATAGCGCTTTCTTATTACGAACCGCAAACACAGCGCCGTACTTTATTCGTGCTTGGTTTGGCCTCTCAGCACTTGGCAACGATATGTCTGGTAGCTGGAGCCACATCGAGTTCAAGTGAACAGATGTATGTGTTGCCGGTTAGCTTATCACTGCTTGGGTTGTTGCATTATGGTGCGGCAATGGTGTTGGATGTCAGTGAGTTGCGGCGCCAGTACATCCGTTTTTCAGCGATTGGAGCATTTGCGATAGCAGCCGCCACGGTAATGGTTTACGAGCAGACCACCTTCCCAATGATTTTGGCACTATTTGCCACAGCCGGACTGCTATATTTTGAAGGACAGCACAATAAAAGCGTTACGATGCAGGAGTTTGCACTTGGTGTCGCTATGGCTGCGATACAGTGGTTACTCTATTTGGTAGGCTTGAGGGAATTTTTGGTATATTCACATCTGTGGGCTCTTTTCTTTGCTAATCTTGCTGTTCAACGATATGCACGAGGAGACCTCGCCAAAGAGTATAGCTATACGTTGACCGCACTTATGATTTTGTCGTTGCCGTTAGCTATTGTAGCGCTTGGTAATCAAGGGCAATTGTACGGATGGCTTCTAATTATTGAGCACTTGCTGCTACTGCTGTTAGGTATGGTCATTAATCGCCCGCTCGTACGCCAGTGGGGTTTGTGGGTATCTGTTATGGCGGTTTTATATCAATTACGCGACCTGACATTTTTGGCCCTGGGTTTCTTAGCGATAGTATTAATTAGCATAGCCATTCGTGTTCTACAAAAGAACTATGATGATAATGGCAGTAAATAAATATTTACTTACCTAGCTCGTAACACTACATAAGACATATTTGGCCATATAAAAAAATATGTACAAATCGTTTATGCTAGTAAATAATATTTACTAATGAATAGCGACAATAATGGCCAACAGGGGTTTATCACTATGATAGTTTTATTATTACTTATTGTAGTGGCGGTTGTGTGGCTTGCATATTCACGAGTCAGCGGTGCTCAATAGTACGGTATTTTGACAAAGAGTTCTTATAGTGCTATAATATAATAATGACTCAAAAGCACAATTCAGTACTTGGTTCATTTGAGCAGGTGACTTTTCCGGACTATAACGATTATTCAGTCGTTGCCAAAATTGACACCGGAGCATTTACCGGAGCACTGCATTGCACAAAAGTATTTTTAGACGAATCTGGCAAAGAGCCTGTGCTTCATTTTTCACCGTTTGATCATCCGGAAATAGAAATGACTGAGACGGATTTTAATACCGGCGAAGTTCGCAGCAGCAACGGTGATACTGAAACGCGTTATTTTATTAACACTGAAATCCTAATCGACGGTAAAAAATATCCAATTACTCTCACGTTAGCAGATCGAAGCGAAATGAAATGGCCGGTACTTATTGGCCGTCGTTTCTTGCGTGATCACAAGTTTTTAGTTGACGTGAACAAACCCGCAAAGTAAGGTGACAATAATGAATATAGTTATTTTATCCCGAGGACCGGGCAATTACTCAACGAAACGCCTCATGGAGGAGGCTAAAAAGCGCAGTCACACTGTTCAGGTTATTGATTATTCACGCTGTTATGCCACGATTGAGAAAAGTAATCCGATCGTAAGTTATGAAGGTACGGATCTGATCGGGGTAGATGCTATCATACCGCGTATCGGCAGCAGCTTTACTCGCTACGGATCGGCTATCGTTCGTCAGTTTGAGATGCAAGGTGTCTATACTACTACCAGCTCGATAGCACTTGTGCGATCGCGTGATAAACTTCGCAGCCTGCAAGTACTGTCACGTGCCGGTGTAGGTATACCTAAAACAGTATTTTCGCGCGGTATGAGTACTGAGGTAGACGGGTTAATCGAAGATCTCGGCGGTATGCCGGTGATTATCAAGCTGGCTCGAGGTACTCATGGCAACGGTGTTGTATTAGCCGAGACTAAAAAGGCTGCCAAGTCAGTACTCCAGGCTTTTTATGTGATGGATGATGACGGTACAAATATTTTGCTCCAGGAATTTATTAAAGAGTCTGCCGGTACGGATATTCGTGCTTTCGTAGTGGGCGGCAAAGTAGTTGCCAGCATGCAACGCCAGAGCCTGGACGACGATTTTCGCTCTAATCTACATCAAGGCGGAACAGGAAAGCCAATAAAATTGACCGATGACGAACGTAAAACTGCGGTTAAAGCAGCAAAAGCTATGGGGCTACCAATCTGCGGTGTGGATATGATGCGCTCCAGCCAAGGTCCTTTAGTGCTTGAGGTAAACGCCAGTCCTGGATTTGGAATAGAGCAGGTCACAAACCGAAATGTAGCCGAAAAAATCATAGAATACGTTGAGCAAAACGCTAAAGGCAAGCGGCGCAAAGATCGTGTCGGTGCATAAGAAGTTTTATGCCGGCCTTATATGCTTGATATTAATTGGAGCAGCCTCTTTCTGGCTGTATCATGATGGTAAAAATCAGACTGATTCAAACAACCAGCCTATAGCGCAAGAATCTGCAGAAAAAACCACCGTCGGCCGCATAGGTGATGGCTATTTTAACTTTGAGGTTGCTGATAGCCCATTTGAGCGCCAACAGGGATTGTCGGGCAGGCAGCCGCTACCGCTTTCTGATGCGCTACTATTCGTATTCGACGAGCCGGGTAAGCATTGTATTTGGATGAAGGATATGCAGTTTAATATTGATATTCTGTGGTTTGATAACCAGAAAAGACTTGTTTACGAAAAACGCTATATATCACCTGATACTTTTCCGCAATCGTTCTGTCCAGATGATGACACCCTGTATGTGGTCGAAATGACAGCTGGAGCGGCTGATAATAACCAGATAAAGCTTGGTGATAAATTAGAGATTGCGCTTTAGCTTATTTATACCGGTTGCTATCATACATTTATGATTCCGATTATCGTTATCGCACTTTTTGTGTTTGTGCCTGTTCTGTGGTCAGTAATTTTTCGCGTGAACGTGTTATTTTTGTTTATCGGTATCGTAACCGGTGAGCTGATTGTCAGATTTTTGAGTGATGATGCGATTTTGGCGATCAACGCTTTCTATAACAACCAATACGTACCGCTTGCCGCACAATTAACACTCTTGCTTCTTCCGGTCATGGCTACACTTCTATTTATGCGTAAAACACTGCCTGCCCAAAAGCTTGCACTGCAATTCTTGCCAATACTTGCCTGTGGGCTGCTGCTTGCCGTTTTGGCAGTGCCGCTATTTCCAAGCGAGTTTCAACAACAAGTGTTCGATCTTCCTTTTGGGAACATGTTCAATGAGGCCCAGGATATAGTTGTGGGCTTTGCGGCTGTTACCGTACTACTAACTGGCTGGCAAGGCTACCGCGTTAAGGGTGAGAAACACGGCAAGCATCACAAATAACTATTAAGATTTGTTATTACCGGCAAGCGCAGTTACACCAATCGTTGCAAGTGCGGCTATGCCAACGACAAGCACAGTCTTGCCAAGTGTTGTTTTGAGCTCTTCAAACTCCACTGCACCGAGCACAAGTGCAATAAGCAACGCAGCTACGACGACAATTACGATAATTCCACTAATTTTTAATGTCTTATTTCCCATAACAACCTCCTTATTACCTATAAATATAGCCTGCTTTGATGAGTTATCACAAGCTGTTGCTTAAAAAGTGTCAGGCTCCTTTGGTGGTTGTGGCAAGGATGGTTGGGCGAACTGTCCATTTTGTTGAAATGGATTTTGAGCAATATTAATGAAATTTAAAGATTGTTGTGCAATATATACGGCAACAGGAGATAATAGTAGGAAAAAAACTATTAAAAGTACAGCATCGGCTCGTCCGTTTGTATAAGTGTTTATCGCCTGTGAAAGCTTAACTATAATCCATATACCAACAACGAAATAAACAAAAAAATATAAGAGTAGTGCAAAAAACGCTAAAGAAAGGCCCAATAGCGTGTCATTTGCCGTATAAGTTATAGAAACAAGCATTACAATTAATACTATGGCTGCTAAGAAAGGACTAAGAAAAAACCACACTAAAAACTTTGGACTTGGCGCTTTGATACCTCGGCTGTAGAGGTCACGGCAAGTTATATACAGCCAATACACAGAATAAAAAGGTACAAACGTATATAGAAGGGCAGTGGCTAAAGGATTACGCTGCTTCATCATAGTGGGTTGCATTATTGTAATAATAGCACTTAATTTTAATATTTAACTAAGAGTTGACTTTACAGATAAAATACGGATAATATAAGGAGTTAATTTTCTATTTAGCCATGCAGCCTTCCAGAATTTTAAACCAAGCAGCTTGTCTGCTGTTTAAAGTTTTGTGAGAAGGGCGGATAGCTCAGCCGGCGGAGCCTTGCTGCAGGACAATAAGCACTTTTAGGTGCTTTAACCGGCAAAAGCCAGAACTTTTATAATTTGATAACCGTTGATACACTTCCGTTAGTTACGGGTCCATAGCTCAGCCGGTTAGAGCACCTGCCTTTTAAGCAGGGTGTCGTGGGTTCGAGTCCCACTGGACCCTCCAAACCAAGAACTCCCTTTTGGGAGTTTTTAGTTTGGTTGCTTTAATGAGACTCAAACCCATGGCACTCCAAAAGGGTGTCGTGGGTGAAGATTGCCGGTGGCAATCTGCAAGAGAACCTTCACCTGACAGCTGTGCTGTCTTGGCAGAAGTTCTGGGCCCGCAGAATGTGGGCGAGTCCCACTGGACCCTCCAAATAAAATGATTCATCTAATAGATGGGTTTTTTTATTTTTAAGGTCAGGTTTCGACCTATGCTTTATTAAGTATTCAATTTGCTACACTAACTTCATAATATGAAACAAATGCGCAAATTGCGCCGTACTACTGTATTAATGTGGATCTTGGCCGCATTTTTGTGTGGATTGGTAATAGGAAAAACCGGACTTGGCAGTTTTTATATAAGTGCAATTTTCATGCTGGGCGTAATAGCTCTTATGTTACGAAAACTGCAGCTTAGAGCGATTATCATATGGGCAAGCATAGGGTTTTTGCTCGGGTACATTAGAGGCAGTTACTTCTTTGGCTTGCTTGCTCCATATCACGCTTTGGATGATCAGCGGGTTACTGTTACCGGAATCTCAGATAGTGATGCGGTGTATAACGATCGCCAGCAGCTCGAATTTGACCTCAGAAACATATCGTTTTCTGAGCCGGTTGATGCATCTCCACCGGGCGTTATGAGAATCAGTGGCTTTGGGGTACCAGCGGTTTATCGTGGCGATAAGGTGCAAGCAACAGGCAGACTGTATGTTTCGCGTGGCTCACGACAAGCCGGGATAAGTTTTGCGCAGATTGAAGTTATCAAACCCACAACATCGAAATTCGAACGTTTGCGCAGACAGTTTGTTGCCGGAATGTCGACGGCGCTACCTGAACCTCACGCATCATTAGCGCTAGGGATTTTGATTGGTCAACGCACAACTTTGCCAGAGCGTATAAATGATCGTATGAGCAAGGTAGGATTGACGCATATTATTGCAGTTTCAGGATATAACCTAACGATAATTATCGAAGCAGTACGACGAGCCGGCAAAAAGCGCTCAAAATATCAAAAATTGCTTTTTTCTGGAGTGCTGATGGTTGCTTTCTTGTTCATAACCGGCTTCAGTGCTTCAATTGTTCGCGCAGCCGTAGTGAGCAGTTTGAGCCTTTTGGCTTGGTATTATGGACGAACAGTGCGCCCGGTCTTACTGCTATTAATCGCGGCGGCTGTTACTGCCGGAATATACCCTTCATACATTTGGTCTGATATTGGCTGGTATTTATCATTTGCTGCTTTCTTCGGGGTTTTGGTAGTGGCTCCATTAATTACAGCGCGCTTTTGGAAAAATAAAGAACCCCGCCTAATTAGTTCGGTACTACTTGAAACGATTTGTGCGCAAATTATGGCAGCACCGATAATTCTCTATATTTTTAATGAAACTTCACTGATTGCTGTACTGAGTAATTTGTTAGTTGTGCCGATCATACCTCTGGCCATGCTTTTATCGCTTATTGCCGGGCTGGCTGGTATGGTCATACCGATGTTAAGCGGTTGGCTGGCTTGGCCGGCGAGAGCGATACTTACCTATGTTCTGGATATAATTAAGATTTTAGCTGAAGTACCGTATGCGCTTGTTAAAGCAACAATGTCCTGGCAAACGCTAACGTACGTTTATTTGATCGTAGTATTCATTACGTTCGTACTATGGCGTCGCCACCTTCGTCAGCGTGCTATAATAACAGATAAGATAAGCACTAACTAAGGAGTAGATTAAATTTGGCTGGACATTCAAAATGGGCAAAAATCCATCGCGGCAAAGCAGTTGAAGATGCAAAACGCGGAGCAGTATTCACTAAACTAGGCAATGCGATTGCAATCGCTGCTCGTGCCGGTGAAGATCCTGATATGAATTTTGCGCTTCGGTTGGCGATTGATAGAGCAAAAGCCGCCAATATGCCTGCCGCCAATATCCAACGGGCAATTGATCGGGGAGCCGGAAAACTGGGCGGTGAACAAATTCAGGAAGTCTTGTATGAAGGCTATGGACCGGGCGGAGTGGCTATTTTGGTTGAAGCGGCCACGGATAATATTAATCGCACATACCCTGAAGTGCGTCTGGCGTTTAGCAAGCACGGCGGAAACATCGCAGAAAAGGGCGCAGTTGCTTTTCAGTTCGCACAAATGGGCATGATTCGTGTTAAGGGCACTGGCGACGAACTGATGCTGCAACTCATGGACGCCGGCGCAGAAGATATCCAAGAAGAAGATGAAGAATCGATTGTTTACACAGACCCTAAAGAACTGGCTAAAGTACGAGATGCGTTAAAAGATCAAGGTATTGATATAATTGAAGCTGAATTGACGTACGTTCCGCAAAATACCATAGAAATAACCGACGAAGCCACCGCCGGCAAAGTTCTACGCTTAATGAACGCGCTGGAAGATCTTGATGACGTTAGCCAGACACATACGAATTTTGAGATCTCGGACGAATTATTACAGAAGCTAGATACATGAGAATATTAGGAATTGATCCCGGAACAGGAATTTTGGGGTTTGGGATTATTGATGTAGATACCAGGAATAAAGCAGTGTTGGTAGACGCCGGCGTAATCCGGACACCAGTTAAGCAACCTGATAGCGACCGGCTGCTTACAATTTTTGATGAGCTTAGTGAAATAATCACACAGTTCACCCCGTCTGTAATGGCGGTTGAGAAGCTCTTTTTTGCTCAAAATGTTACGACCGCCATGAGCGTAGCCCAGGCGCGGGGCGTCGTTCTGCTCTGTGGCAAGCAAAATCAATTAGATTTATACGAATACACACCACTCCAGATCAAACAGGCACTTACCGGATATGGTCGTGCGGACAAAAAACAGATTCAGGAAATGGTCAGGATTATTTTAAATCTCAAGCAACCACCTAAGCCCGATGACTGTGCCGACGCTCTTGCCGCGGCTTTATGCCATGCCCAAAGCATGAGATAATAAGGTTATGATTGTTTGGCTCGACGGCATTGTCGCCGAAAAAATGAACGAAGGTATAGTACTGAATGTACGCGGTGTGGGCTATGGTGTGCTGGTGGCTCTAGGAGACTATGCACGGTTAACAGCTGGCGAGCCGGCAAGGTTATACATACATGAACATATCCGCGAAGACATGCATGACCTATACGGCTTTGTCCGCCAGGAAGACAAACAGTTATTCGAACAGCTGTTAAGCGTTAAAAATGTTGGCCCAAAAGTGGCACTGGCAGTAATGAGTATAGGCTCGAGCGAGGCGGTGCGTGGAGCGATTGCAAATGGCGACGTAAAGCTTTTGCAAAGTGCTAAGGGAGTAGGCAAAAGAGCTGCCGAACAAATGGTCGTTGAGCTCAGGGATAAAGTCGGCCTGGTTGCATCCGACGCCGCAGAAGGCATAGTGAGCCGCGGAGGAGTAAATATGGCTGATGAAGCCGTCCAGGCTTTGATAACGCTTGGTTATTCAGAGTATGATGCTCAAGCGGCATTAAGCGGCATTGACGCCGAGCTGCCGACCGAACAGCGCATTACCATAGCACTGAAAGGGAAGCAGTAATGGCGATTGAGCGGATTGTACAACCAGTCATAGACGACGATGTTCAAGAGGTGGAATTCGAAGTAACGTTGCGTCCAAGAGATTTCGATAATTATATCGGTCAAAAAAGAATAAAAGAGAATTTAATGCTGGCTATAGCTGCTGCCAAAAAACGAGGCGAACCGATTGATCATGTGCTGTTGTACGGGCCACCGGGCCTCGGCAAGACAACTCTTGCAAGTGTGATAGCCAATGAAATGAGTGCCAATATCCGTGTTACTTCCGGCCCGGCTGTTGAGCGTGCCGGTGATCTGGCGAGCTTGCTGACCAATCTTCAAGACGGTGATGTTTTGTTCATTGACGAAATCCACCGATTGCACCGCAGCGTGGAAGAAGTTTTATATAGTGCTATGGAAGATTTCAAGCTGGATATTATGCTTGGCAAAGGACCAAGTGCCCGCTCGCTTCGGCTTGACCTGCCTCGATTTACTATCATCGGCGCCACGACACGTACTGGTGCATTAGCGGCTCCGCTTCGTGATCGATTTGGCCTACAACACAGGCTGGAGTTTTATACTCCTAAAGAAATTGCTCAGATAATCATAAGGGCGGCTCAGATTCTGGGGGTGAAAATTGATGAAACGGCCGCCGAGCATTTAGCAAAACGAGCTCGCCTGACGCCGC
Source organism: uncultured Candidatus Saccharibacteria bacterium (assembly GCA_964537935.1). Taxonomy (GTDB): domain Bacteria; phylum Patescibacteriota; class Saccharimonadia; order Saccharimonadales; family CAZICT01; genus CAZICT01. Next base: position 36,556 of record CAZICT010000003.1, read on the forward strand.
GTATAGCAAACCGTTTACTCAAGCGGGTGCGCGACTACGCAGATGTCAACGGCGACGGAATTATCGATGAAAATATTGCTTATTCGGCACTTGGTATGCTTGAAGTTGATGAGTTAGGCCTTGATCCGGCAGACAGACGTGTGCTTGAAAAAATTATCGAACACTACAACGGTGGACCGGTAGGTCTAGAAACAATAGCCGCGCTTACAGGCGATGAAAAATCAACAATCGAAGATTTTTTTGAGCCGTATCTAATGCAAATAGGTTTGCTGGAGAGAACACCCAGAGGACGTAAAGCCACACTTAAAGCCTATGACCATCTGGGTAAGACTAAAAGCGATAACTCTAATCAGTCGTCAATGCTTTAAAATAGGAACCGTATGCAACAAACTAATTTATCAAAACACGGGAAGAAGTGTCTGAGCCTAATTGAGTTTGACGAAGAAGAAAAGGTTATTGCTGAAATCCGTAGGCATCCGTTTGGCCTTTTTCTGATTTATACTACCGGCTTAACCATCGCCGTTATAGTATTTGCGGCCCTTGTTGGTGGCGGCTTATTGGCTGAAGGCGACCGAGCTGATTTTGGTTTTGATATCGGTGTGCTTAAGACGATTTTGGTAGTGGCCGGTACGGTATTAGCCGGTTTAGTGCTTGTCGGTACGGCAATAGCCGGTTATTTATATAAAAATAATGTCGTGATTCTAACAAGCGAAAAAATCGCCCAGTTTTTATATACTTCATTGTTTGACCGCAAGATTTCCCAGCTTAGCATTGGCGATGTGCAAGACGTGACTGTGTCACAAAAAGGTGTATTTTCTCGCATCTTCAATTACGGCACACTGGTTATTGAGACAGCCGGCGAACAGCAGAACTACATGTTTACCTATACGCCGGATCCGTATAATACGTCCAAAAAAATCGTCGGAGCGCATGAGGAAAATTTAAAAAAGTACGGCAACTAAGCACTGTTACTCGGCGAACGGATTTTCACGGGCCTGCTCGAAAATACTCTTTACTTCTACGCTGCGTTCTTCCAGTCGGAGCATAGTATCTATGGCCGACTCATCTATTTTGGGGCGTTTTACCTCCAATAGCTTTTCAGTCAGGGCTGACTCTTCCGGGTCGGCTTGGGCCAGTGAATTAATCCGATAAACGAATAGTATGTAGACGCTGCATAAGCCGACGATAAGTATTATCGGTAAATAACGCTGGATCGATTTAGCGCTTTGTTTTATTAGGGGCAGTATGTCTTTTACTTCTAAATTCATGGTCTTATATACACCCTGATATCTAAATTAAAATCAACCATCGTGCGGTCACTGGTATTGGGGGTGATATTAATTGATGCTACTTGCGCGGTACGTCGATTGTTTTCAAGATTTTTAAGAAAGGTCAGTAATCGGTCATAACTAACTGGTGAGCTGTTCCTGATGCCGATTGTCATCTCATATACATCTTTCATGCCTTCAACTGGCGCAAGTTGGGATATCGGCGCTGACTTGGAGTTTGATTTGGCACTTTTTTCACCAAGGGAAGAAGCCGGGAAGCTAAAACCGGCAATCGATACACCGGATTCTTCGGCGATTAAGGTGATTTCCCTGATTGTTCCGGCCTGATCCTTATCTTGGGGCACGATTGCCCTGGCTAACCCATCAATAGATTTGAATTCTTCAACGTCACGTCTGCCTTGGGCGAGTGCGAGTTGTTGCTCTACGAGAAATTCATCCTCAAGTTTAAGTTTTATTAACTCATTTGATTTCTCTGTGAGCAGTTGATTGCCAAAATAACCTCCTGCACCACCAATGCCAAGCGATACAACGAATAAACCCAAAAGCAGATAGAACATCTTCTTGCTAGTCATCGCTGTCTCCTTGTTTGGGTATCAGGAGGTAGGATGAGCTATCACCAAAAAGGGCACGAACTGTGACACCACAGGGATATTCTGAGTTAGTTGTATTGTTGCAGCTAATATTTTCGATATCGGCCGTTTCGAAAATCTGATTATTTGGGTCTTGGAGGTTAACGATGATTTGTGATCCGGTCTGTAGGTCTCTGGCTTGGAAAATTAGGTCGATACCGCCATTTACTTCAGTTAAGTTTATCCCGGTAAGCACTGCTCCAGACGGAATTGATGAACCTATTTGAGCCAGCAGTTTAGAGAATAACACTTGCTTTGACAGCACTTGAGTAACGAGCTGAACGCTCTCGCTTATGTTGGTTACTTGTGACTGGGTTTCTTCTAAGTTTTGCACCTCAAGCTGTAATCTCGTTTCTTCAAGTCTTTGGGCATAAGTGTTGACGGACTGAGACAGGTAAATATAACCGGCGGCAATAATAAGCCCTAAACCGAGTATGCCAGCTGCTAGAAAAATAAGCCACTTGAGTAAAAACGTATTTTTACGAGCATAAAGCAACGTTTGTTTATAATCGGGTGGCAGCAAATTTATCATACGAAAATCTCCTTGGAGTTCGTCAAAGCCAGACCCGCCACTGTGACATACATTGATTTCTCGGCGCTATTTGGCGGTTGAAGTTTACCGAAATCAAGGTGTTGCCAAGGGTCACACATTCGAACCGGCAAGCGGAGCAGATTGGTCATATATTCGGATAGTCCCGGCATGTTTGCACCACCGCCCATGGTTACGACTTGAGCAATTTTTTCTTCGCTTCCAGAGCGCTCTTCGTAATAGCGAATCATACGCCTTACTTCACTGATAAGCTCATCAAGAACCGGTGCCAATCCTTCAGTGATTTCTTTTTGTTTCTTGCTTAGCCCAAGTCCGTATTTGGTTTTAATTATGTGTGCTTCTTGCTTGCTGACCTTTAGCTTATCAGCGATAAGGCTGCTGAAGCTATCACCTCCACCGGGAACGGTTCCGGTAACAACAATCCCGTCGTCGTAGATGGTTATATCACTTGAAAGAGAGCCGAGGTCGATTAATACCGTTGGGATTTTGCTGCGTTCGGAGTGTTCAAAAAGTCGTCCAGCCGATGCGATGGTGGTTTCGAACATCACTGATTCAACGCCGATAAGACGTGTAAATTGAAGATATGATTCAACGATTTTTTTAGGTGCGGCAACTGCTAACAATTCAGTTGATTTGCTGTCTCGTTTTAACACCGTGTAGTCCATGTATAATTCGTCAACCGGCATCGGTATGTATTGCTCGGCTTCAAGCTTTACCGCCTCATCCAGTTCACTTTCTTTGAGTTTTGGCAGGCTCATAAGCCGGTTGAAAGTTTTACTGGCGGGTATGGCGACTGCGACTCGGCGGGTTGTAATTTCACCGATAAGATGTTTTTCAAATAGTTCTTTGGCACTTTGGGCGAGTGCGACAGGGTCTTTGATTAAACCGTCTTCAATTGCACCTGCTTCAAAAGCAGTTACTCCATATCCGGTGATTTTTTGTTTGCGACCCACAGATTCGATTTGCATAGCTTTTAGACTACTGAAACCAATATCCAGTCCAAACAACGGTCGGTCGTGATATAAATAAGTAGTATTGTTCATGCTGCCCATCAAAGCATAACAGCTTTAACCTGTAGTATAGCAGATTACCCGGGGCTCGTCTTAGCTGAACTTATGCGAAATTCAATTAACAAAAAACACCTCTTTTCAGAGGTGTTTTTATATTAAGCAGAATTACTTAGTTGCCGAGAGAAGTTTCTACAAGCAGTGAGCGGCCTGCTAGGTCGTCAGTTCCTGCTGTTGCACCGTCAACTTCACCTTCGTATACGGCTGTTAGTGTGTAGCCAGTACACGGAGATTCAGCACTAGCGTCACAGTCTGCTGGCGTAACCTCGTAGCTGTATGCACCGACAGCTGGAGCAGCAACAAGCGCGCTGGTATCACCATTTGGATCACGGAGAGCATCTTCTTCAAGTCCGCCCATGCCGTTATTTGAACGCCACTCTCCATCATTTATGTTAGTCAGGGTTGGATATGTGCCATTCTCGGTCTCATACACCTCTAGTTGTGTGCGTAGAGAATTAATGTCTGCTTGACGGTCAGCATTGCGTGCTTTGCGCTGTGCACCGCCTACGGTTGTTAATACGATTGCCGCCAATATACCGATAACGACAATAACTATCAGAAGCTCCACGATAGTGAAACCCTGTTCTTTACGTTGTAGAGTCATTGTGAGGACCCACCCTTTCTTAAGTGTGTTTATACTTTTTGATCTTACCAATAGGTAAGTATCTGCAGTAAAGTATAACCATTAACGCAATCAGGTCAATAGTAAACCAGGGCTATCCGCCTGTGTTTTGGCTTAATGAAGCCATCGGACCCATAACGCTTATAGCTATAACGCCCACCATGCTCCCTAGAAATACAATCATGACCGGCTCTATAATTGAGCTAAGGCTGTCCAGCGTGGCAGCCACATCTTCTTCATAAAAATCGGCAACTTTAATCAGGATGGTATCTATCTGACCGGTTTCTTCTCCGACCGCTAACATCTGGGCGACAATTGGCGGGAAGTGCTTACTATGCGAAAGTGGTTCGCTAAGTTGTTTTCCGCTCTTTATAGCCTTGGCTGCTTCTTTTAGTTCTTCTTCTATAACTTTGTTACTGACAGCCGCACCTGTAACCTCCAAGGCGTCAAGCACGCCAACGCCTGCAGACATAAGAGAAGCAAATGTGCGGGAAAACCGTGCAATTGCGATTTTTACGATAATTGTTTTAACGATGGGCGCCTTCAATAGGAAAGCATGAAACTTATATTTGCCGGCTGGCGATTTAATATAACGCCGAAAACTGAAAACTGCTAATCCAAGGGCTGCAAATATAAGAATTGCATTCGACTGCATGAAGTCACTAAAATTCAATAATGCTTGAGTATAGACAGGCAATTCCGCGTCTGCTCCACCAAGATCTTTCAGTATGGCTCCAAGCTTCGGGATAACGAAAAACATAATTCCAAAGAACGCAACGATAGTAATCACTATCAGAACGGTAGGGTAGGTCATGGCACTTTTTACTTTCTTCCGCATTCCGGCGTCTTGTTCCACCTGGGAAGCCAGGCGTTTTAGGATTTCATCCAAGATACCGCCGGCTTCACCGGCGCGAACCATGTTTACATAGACGTCTGAAAATACACTCGGGTGTTTTGCAAACGCCTCGGCCAGTGATTGACCGCCTTCGACATCTTTGGTAACCGCTGCCAAGACCGATTGAAAATATTTGTTTTCGGTTTGGGTTTGCATGGTGTTAAGTCCGCGGGTCAATGGCACACCGGCCGAAGTCATGGTTGAAAGCTGCCTGGTAAAGATGACGAGGTCTTTAAGCTTAACCTTGCCGCCGCGCTTTGCTTTGCCGCCGTCATTGGCCTTAATAACAACCGGCTTTAAGCCTTGGTTTGCGAGCGTGGCAGCTAGTGCCTCGCGGTTAACTGCGTCAGCAAGTCCCTTTACAGTTTTACCTTCTTTACTAACAGCAGTGTAAGCAAATTTCATAGCTAACGCTCCGCGGTTACGCGCAATATTTCCTCAACAGAAGTCTGTCCTCTAAGTGCTTTAATAAATCCGTCCAGTTGCATCGTTATCATGCCTTGCTGGATCGCAATATTCTGTATCTGTTCGCTGGTTCCATTGGCGACTATAAGTTTTTGAACTTCCTGGGTATTAGAAAGAACTTCATACACACCCATACGTCCTTTGTAACCGATGTGTCCGCAACTTTCACAGCCGCCTTCATGGACCTTGAACAAACGGGTAATTTTTGACTCGGTAGTAGATAGGCTGGAGGTATCGGTTTTGCTTTTACCGGTGTTAGTCTTTCCGATACCTCCTTCTAAGGCCTGTTTTTCGAGGTCATGTATGCGTTTCATTACTGAATTGTCATCAGTATTAAAGATATTGGCAAGCTGTTTTAAGGTGGCAGCATCGGGCGTGACTTCCTCACGGCAGTCAACGCATAAGCGTCGAACAAGACGCTGACCAACCACTGCTCTAACGGTGCTGGCTATCAAAAAAGGCTCAATTCCCATATCTAGTAACCGCGGCAAACAAGTAGCAGCATTATTGGTGTGAAGTGTCGCAAAAACCAGGTGACCCGTAAGGGCGGCCTGTACGCCAAGTCCCGAAGTTTCGGAATCGCGAATCTCACCTACCATGATAATATTCGGATCTTGTCTAAGGAGTGCGCGCAACCCGGCTGCAAATGTCATGCCGGCTTTTGGATTTACTTGAGTTTGATTAGCGCCGGGAATTCTGTACTCTACCGGATCTTCAATAGTTGAAATGTTAACAGTCGGCTTGTTAAGCAGGCTTAATATACTAAATAGACTGGTTGATTTTCCCGAACCGGTCGGTCCGGTAACCAGTATCATTCCATGAGGTTGTTTAATGGTTCTATTTATCGATTCTAACGAGACGCCCCAGTAACCAAGCTCCTCAAGCGAAGATGCTTTAGACGATTCATCTAAAATACGCATCACAACCTTTTCTCCGTCGCTCACCGGCAGAGTCGAAACACGCAGCGCATACAACGAGTTGCCGATTTGGATCTTGAACCGGCCATCTTGCGGCGCCCGTCGTTCGTCAATCTTTAAGCTGGATAATATTTTTATGCGCGACACCAGTGCACCATGGACCTTTTTAGGTAATTTATTGGCTTCCCGCAATACTCCGTCAACGCGGTAACGAACGATAACATAATTTTCACGCGGCTCAATATGAATATCACTTGCATTACTTCTGATGGCATACTCAATAATAAGATTAACTGTTTGAGCAATAGGCGAATCTTCGGCCAGATCTTCTTCGTCAATTTCATCAATTACATCAAAGTCATCGTCTTCAGCGGAAACTACTTTGGTGAGTTCGTTGCCGATGCTGCCGCGATATTGGTCAAGTGCGGCCTGGATAGTGCTATTGGCGGTGATGTGCACCTTGGTGTTGGTACCCAGCTGCTTTTTTAGAAAGCTTACCGCTTGGATATCGTCCGGATCTTCCATAGCCAGAAGCTTGGTGCCATCCTCTTCTACGCCGAACAGCACCACGTTATATTGACGGGCAATTCGCTCAGGTATCAGCTTGAGAATTTCGTGCTTGATCTCCTTGGGGTTAAGTTCGATATACGGTACGTCGATTTTTTCGGCATAGAGCTCTGTCAGCTCCTTTTCGGTAATCAGATTATTTTGAATAACCAAATCCTGCAAGGGCTTCTTTTCGGCTATTTCCTGTTCGCGCAAGCCGGCAAGTTGTTCTGGTGACAACTTACCAGCGTCACTTAACAGCTTTTCTACTAGTACGTCTGAAATTCTCATTGCTTGAAGCCATTATAGTTCAATTAAGCGTAAGCGATAAGACCTTTCTTAAACAGACAACTTACTTAATGTCATAAATTAATTATTGAATATATAGGAGCCGGTTTTGTTATAATAAATTATGAAAAGGGAAAGTGAGGGAGTCTGCACATGGCCGCGAATAAAGATAATAGCGCGAAGAAATCTGACGCTCAAAGCGAAGGCAAAACTAAGGCCCTTGGTTTGGCATTAGAGACGATTGAGAAACAGTTTGGTAAAGGTTCGATAATGAAATTGGGCGAGTCCCAGAGAGTGAACGTCGAATGTATACCAACCGGCAGCCTGAGCCTGGATATAGCCCTTGGCGGTGGCTTGCCGAAAGGACGAATTATTGAAATCTATGGTCCGGAAAGTTCCGGTAAGACCACACTTACCTTGCATGCTATTGCTGAAGTCCAAAGACAGGGCGGCACCGCAGCGTTTATTGACGCCGAGCATGCTCTTGACCCTTCGTATGCTAAGCGGATTGGCGTTGATGTTGAGAATTTACTATTAAGCCAGCCTGATAACGGTGAACAGGCTCTTGAAATTACAGAAACTTTAGTTCGTAGCAATGCGGTTGACCTAATAGTAGTCGACTCGGTTGCCGCTTTGGTCCCAAGAGCTGAGATCGAGGGCGACATGGGTGACAGTCATATGGGGCTTCAGGCCCGCTTAATGAGCCAGGCTTTGCGTAAATTGACCGGAGTTATTTCTCGTAGCAAAGCTACTGTCATTTTTGTAAACCAGATACGTATGAAGATTGGTGTGATGTTTGGCAACCCAGAAACAACCACCGGTGGAAACGCCCTGAAGTTCTACGCTTCAGTTCGTATGGATATTCGTCGTACCTCTCAGATAAAAGTAGGGGATGAGGTTATCGGCAACCGCACGCGCGTAAAGGTAGTCAAGAACAAGATCGCACCTCCGTTCCGTCAGGCTGAATTCGATATCATGTACAACAAGGGCATCAGTACCTCCGGTGATGTTCTTGATCTGGCCGTAACCCATAATATAGTCGAAAAGTCCGGTGCCTGGTTCGCATATAATGACCAGAAAATCGGCCAAGGTCGGGAAGCGGCGAAGAGCTATCTGGAAGAAAATCCGAAAATTTTGGATGAAATCGCCAAAAAAGTACGGACTTCGGCCGAAAAAGAATAGAAAATTAACACTGATTTTTTAGGTCTTCTTAAGCACCTCTCAATTATGTTTTTCCATATGGTCAAAATCGCAGATTAGGCGTATAACTGATCTTAAGAATCATGGAACAAATAACAGATAACAGAAACAGTCGGTGCGTATACGAAGAATTTGTAGCTGAGCGCGCACGCACCAACATGGAGGACGGAATATATGCCTGTGATGATTGCGGAGGAGCGACATTGATTATTGTAAGAGACGGAGAGTATCGGGGGGTGATTTTCCCGACTCGATTCCTGGAATCCGGTGATCTGGTAGGGATTGAGACAATTTATGGCAATAATGAAGATGAATATAAATTAGCCGGATAATAGCACGTAGACTTACATAGCATAAGCTAGCAAGAATGAATCACCAAGCGGTCGAAGAAAGGGCGTAGACGGTATCTATATTAAATTATCTAAGAAGGAGGGTCGTAGGTACGGTCTGCGTAGTTATGGTTGGGCCAAATTTGCTCTAAAGTAATTAAATCTTGCGCGGCATTGAATTGTCGCCACAGCTCTTCGTCAGAATCATTTCCGAGTAGCTCGACAAAGTCTATAGCTTCATCGGCCTGGAAAGGTTTGGCAGGTTCTTCTTCAGTCACGTATTCGATCACAACATCAGTCTGTTCCAGTAAGCGCAGGTGTCTCTCATCTGCTTCTTTTGTAACGAGCACTTTCCCTGCTGGGCATACAAAAGAGTATTCAGCACGAGTGTGCTCTGCATCGGTGATGGCACGTACATCTCCCTCTGTTACAGATTGTTCACCGTGTTGAGGACAATTTGATTTTATAACTGTCATGACTATATCGTTCGCTATTATGGTATATGCTATACCGCAAAGAGGATATTTTCGACACTGTTATGAAGGTTACTGATATCAAGCAGCAAGTTAAGCGAAGCGACCGCTACTCGATTTACATCGACGGTAAGTATGCCTTTTCGCTGTCTGAGCTTGAGCTGGTGAATTCCGGCCTTCGCGTGGGAAGGGAGTATTCAGAAACCGAAATTGCCGAACTCCAGGATACTGCCCTAATAGATAAAGCTTATGATCGTGCCTTAAACCAACTGGCCCGCCGGCCGCGCAGTGAATGGGAGTTAAGGGACTATCTACGACGAAAAGAGTATCAACCAGAGATAATCGAGACGGTAATCGACCGCTTAAGGGACCGCGGTTATATAGACGATGCCGACTTTGCGCAGCGCTGGGTAGAGAATCGTCGCCTGCTTAAGCCGATTAGTAAACGTCGATTAACACAAGAACTCAAGCAGAAACGAGTCAGTGATGAAATTATTTCTAACACTTTAGCAAGTGACGAGACTGATGAGCGAGCGGTACTGAAGGAATTAATCGAAAAAAAACGCCGGCAGACACGCTATCATGACGAACAGAAGTTGGTGCAATACCTCATGCGCCAAGGATATAATTATGAAGATATAAAAAGTGTTTTGAGCGAATTAGCTTCCCAGGAGTGAAGGGATTGGCACGGCCTTCGCAGGACGCAAGATATCTTTGACGATAATTTTCTTATTGGTTATCTCAATAATTTCGTTACGATCAACACTTAACTGACCGGTATTGAGGCTTTTTAGTATGCTGCGAGCGACATATAGTTTTTGTATATAAAGAGATTGGTCATCAAAGGCGTAATCAACTACTTTACCGATTCGCTGCTTACTTTCGGTATAGACGGCTTTTCCGACCAGCTCAAATCTCAGCTCAATCAACTCTTTAAGGCGTATAAGGTCTTCTTCTTCGCTTAACACTTCATGGTCGTTAACCACTATTCCATTGGCAAGGATTTCACGTATTTCCAGCGCCACAAGGATAAGCTGCTTTTTTTCAAACCTGTCCTGGCAAAATAACCCCTCAATCTTAAGATTATTGGGATTAATAATCTCACCGGTACTTGTCGCGACCGAACCACCGGTCCGAAGTGACAGGATAGGAGTATTGACGAGTGTCGTGCGAAGCTTAAGCATTACGGTTCCAGTATAGACAATTCAAACGTGTGGATAAATGCTTGCACACAATTAAGTATCATAGAATACTTCATACTATGAAACGATTAAGATGTGGTGCCTTAATCCTTGTGGTGATGCTGTTGCCTGGTACGGCCCACGCCCAAATCGTAGAAGACTTGCCTGAAGAAGCGCCTTTTTCGCCGAGAATTTTTATCCAAGCCATTCAGGTTAGCGGCAAAGAGTTTGTGGCACTTAAAAACAACAGCGAAGAAGAACTTTCGCTCGGTAATTATCGTATCCAGTATTTCAACGACTATGACGTGGCCGCCGCATCAAGTAGTAAATTGATTGATCTGTCAGAAATTATTTTGCCAGCCGAAGCAACTTTGTTATTGCTTACCGAGCCGACATTTGTGTGTGAAGGAATGGTGGTAGGCAGTGCCAGCTTGGGCTTTGCCGATAAAAAGGGGCTAGTCCAAGTCGTGCGCGAAACACAGCTAGTTCCCGGCGGGCCGGTTTCTGTGGAAGTGGAGGATGCGATTGGCTGGTCAGACGAAGCTGAGCCACCAGAGGAAGTCGAGAAGACTCCTGAAAGTAAAGATCAGTTCTTTTGGCGAAAGATTACTGAAGAGTTAGATAGCGATCTGGAAACGGCCCCGTTGCCATTTAGTGAATGGTCATGGCAAATCGCAAAAACAGATGAAGAAAATGTGTGCGACATAACACTTGTAGACAACAGTCCGATTAATGAAGATGAGCAAACAGAAGCAGCATTACCACCGCTTACTTTGGCGCCAAAAGTTGAACCGCCTGCAACCATTTTGCCAAAAACTACACAAGTGGTTGCCGCAAAAACAACTGCCAAGAAGCCGGTTTATCCGGCCAGGAGCATAGGGTTGACTGCGCCGCAGATCACCGAGCTGCTGCCTAACCCGGGTCCGCCATTAACCGATGCCGACGATGAATTTATCGAACTTTATAACTCGAATGACAAAATATTTGAGCTGAGCGGCTTTAAATTAGAAGTAGGATCAACCTCAAAACGGACTTATACCTTTCCGCAAGGAACACTTCTAAAGCCAAAATCATTCACGGCGTTTTACTCGACTGATATAAGCGTGAGTTTGGCTAACACCAAAAGCCAAGTCAGGCTACTTGATCCATTCGGTAATATGATTAGTGAAGCTGAGGTTTATGAAAAAGCCAAGGATAATCTGGCTTGGGCGCTAGCTAGCGGTAAATGGTATTGGACTACAACCGTTACACCGGGCGCGGCGAATGTTATAAGCGAACCGGCCGCCACAGTAAAAGCAGCCTCAACATCTAAGGCTAAGGCCGTATCAGCTACTTCTTCTGGAGGCAGCACAACGAATGGCTCAGGCGCCGGATCAATCGCACCTGATCCGCTTCCGGAAGAAAACAACAATGATTCGCTTCACCCGATAGTGCTTGCTGGCGTGGGTATGCTCGCGCTAGGATATGCCTTGTATGAGTATCGTCAAGACATTGCGCATCGAATCAATCAATTCAGACAATACCGAGCAGATCGGCGAAGCCATAGGACGTCGGCTCAGGGGTAGGGAGGTTTTTGAACTCAACAGCGACCTCGGGGGAGGCAAAACTACCTTTGCCAGAGGTCTGGCGCGTGGCGCAGGCAGTAGTGATCATGTTGCCAGTCCTACGTTCACGATTAGCAGACAATATTACGCTGACCAGCTCACTATTTATCATTATGATTTCTATCGATTAAGTGAAGCCGGCCTTATGCAGTTCGAACTAAGTGATGCTTTTGACGATCCTTCTGGCGTGGTGGTCGTAGAATGGGGAAAGATAGTACGGGGTGTTTTACCGGAATCACGGGTTACAATACATATTACGCGTACAAACGAGAGCGAACGGATTATTGAAATAACATACCCGGAAGAACTAGACTATTTATTACAAGACTATGCTGATACTAACAATACGAACCGATAAACCTGAAGCCGAACTGGGCCTCTATGAAGGCAAAAACAAACTTAAGAGTCTGGTTTGGGTTGCGCACAGAAAACTGGCAGAGCAGTTGCTTGGCAAGATAGAAGATCTTTTAGCCGACCAGCAAAAAACTTTTCCTGATATCAAAGCTATAGCTGTCTACGAAGGGCCAGGCAGCTTTACCGGTCTTAGAATTGGAGTTAGTACAGCAAATGCGCTTGCGTACGGCTTGAATATTCCAGTTATTGCTAAAGGTGGTAATGATTGGGAAGAATCTGCAATCGATGAACTTCTGCAAGGAAACGCGCATCCTACGGCAATTCCTAACTACGGTCAAACGGCTCACATCACACAGCCCAAGCGTTGATAATTGTAGACTCCTGTTGCATTGATTGGTTTTTTGCTACAATAAACCGTAAGAATAATCGAAAATAAATAACCTATATGTCTAGCCAAAGAAGTCAAACGCATAATCGAACTATCAGACGCGGACAATATGACACGCACCGTCACTCGCAAAATTCGGCGCGCCTTCAGCCTAGCGACAAAAGCAAAACAGTTACGGGTAAATCAGAAAAAAACGACCAAAAACCCAAGTCAAAAAATACCACTACGGCGCCCAAAACAAAGTCTAAACCGGCATTACCACGTCAATCGCGGTCTATGGTGCTTGCTCGACCATCCCTAAAACCAAAAAAGAAAAAAATTCGTAAAAAAAGTCTCAGGCGTCCAAAAGTAGGCCTTAAACATGCGGTTCTACTTTTTATGGTAATAGTTAACGCTGTGCTAAGCGCTGTATATGTAGTGCCCCACTTAAGAGGTGAGCATAGTGAAGACCCAATGGATGTAGTAGCCGTCAATACTATAACGACGGATTCGGCGGACATTCAAAACAGTGGCCATGCAGATGAAACTGAAGTACTTGGCGAGGTCATATCAAATTACGAAGTAGCCCATGATCTACCGCGACTGCTTATTATTGACAAGATCGGTGTAAAAGCGCGCGTGAAACGGGTCGGTGTCGGTCCTGCAGGAGCCATGCTGACGCCGAGCAACATCAACGATGTCGGTTGGTATGATGGCAGCGTCAAGCCAGGTGAAAAAGGCGCGGTTGTACTTAACGGGCATATCACCGGCGCATCAAGGCCGGGAGTGTTTGACAGGCTCGGTTCACTGAAAGAGAATGATGTACTTAAGATTGAGCGCGGCGACGGAAAAATTGTCAATTATAAAGTCGTCGGTTTTGATAGCGTTGAACGAGGAAAGCTTAAGTTAGATACTTTGGTCGAATCAAAAGACCCGAGCAAACCTGGCCTGAATATAGTGACGGCCTCGGTTAGATTCGACGTACGAACCAACAAATTTGAACCACATTTAATCCTCTACACCGTACAGCAATAGCTATTGTTGACCAAGCCTGTTCTATGAGCGTATATTTGTAGTCAGGATTTGATGCTGGGAGAAAAAGCCAAAAGCAAAGTCCACTTTGTTATATTTAATGTTTGATTATCTAAAGATATTGTCAAAGAGCTAATGAAGTGAAAGTGATTGCTCGCTAGACATCTTTAGTGCCGATAGAAAGGGAAAATATGGAACCTATCACTCTTCTGCTGGTAGCGGTTGGAGCAGCGGCAGGGTTTGGCGCGAGCACGTACGCGACCAAAAAGAAGCTGGGCTCTGCGGAAGCACAAGTTGAAAAAGAACTGAAGAAAGCTCGTAAGGAAGCAGAAAAATTATTAGAAGAAGCAAGAACCGAAGCCGCGGAAATCGCTGAAACAGCCCGTAAGGATGAAAGTGCACGGCGTAAGGAATTGAAGACAATCGAGCAGCGGTTATTGGACCGTGAGGAAAACCTTGATAAAAAACTCGATGATCTTGATAAGCGGACTGAATCTTTGCGCAAGGGTGAGGATGAAGTTGAACAGCTTAAAAATGAAATTCGTGAAATTAGAGTTCGTCAGCAGGACAAGCTGGAAAAAATCGCTAAGCTTACCAAAAAAGAAGCTGCAGAAAAGCTTATGCAGATGACAGAACGCGATATACGCAATGATCTGACCGGGCTTATCAATAAACTGCAAAACGAAGCCAAAGAGCTTGCTGAGGAAAAGGCGTCGACGATTATCGTTGAGGCCATGGAGCGTATGGCAAGCGAAGTGACTGCCGAGCGAACAGTAACAGCGGTCAAGCTTGATGATGAGGATATGAAGGGCCGTATCATCGGTAAAGAGGGGCGAAATATCCAGGCATTACAACGTGCCACAGGCGTAGATATCATGGTGGACGATACTCCGGGCATGATAATCTTAAGCTCCTTTGATCCGGTACGGCGTGAGGTAGCTCGTCGGGCGCTTGAAATGCTGCTCAAAGACGGTCGTGTACATCCTGGCCGAATCGAAGAAGTCGTTGAAAAAGCTCAAAAAGAAGTCAACAAAGATGTTATCCGCGCCGGAGAAGATGCTGCCCGTGAAGTCGGCATCATCGGTATTCCAAAAGAAATTTTACAGCTGCTTGGAGAACTTAAGTTCCGCACCAGTTACGGTCAGAATGTACTCAAGCATAGTACTGAAATGGCGCACATGGCCGGAGTAATTGCCGAACAGATAGGCGCGGACGTGAAGACCGCCAAATATGCAGCCCTAATACACGATATCGGCAAAGCATTGACTCATAAAGTCGAAGGTAAGCATCACCATATCGGTGCTGAAATTGCCCGTAAATATGGTGTGCCGGATCCGATTGTTCACGCTGTAGAAGCTCACCACGACGACATAGAGGCTACTACGGTTGAAGCTTTGGTTATCCGTGTAGTTGATGCCATCAGCGCAGCCCGTCCCGGTGCTCGTAATATTTCTGCTGAAAACTTTGCGGAACGCATGCGCGACCTTGAGAACGTCGCCAACAGCTTTGAGGGCATTGAGAAATCTTATGCCATAAGTGCCGGCCGTGAGGTACGGGTCTTTGTCCGTCCTGGAGATGTTGATGACCTGACCGCTATCAAGCTGGCCCGCGATATTGCCACCAAGATCGAGTCAACGATGCAGTACCCCGGTACCATCAAGGTTAACGTTATCCGCGAAACCCGTGCTATAGAATTCGCCAAGTAGACATGCCGTTCTTTAGCCACGAAGAAAACAGACGCCATCATAACAGCCTGCCAGCCAAGCCGATGTCAGCCGGCGTGGTTTTTAGGGACGAGTCCGGCAAGATTATGCTGGTTAAGCCGAATTACCGCGACTTTTGGATTGTTCCTGGCGGTAATATCGATGAAAACGAATCGCCGCTTAACTGTGCGGTCCGTGAAGTAAAAGAAGAAATTGGTCTAGAGATTAGGCCTAGGCAATTGTCTTTCCGCTTAGTGGATTACCGACCAACACATGACGGTTTTAGCGACAAACTTAATTTTTACTTTGACGGCGGTACATTGAACCCAGAGCAAATCGACCAAATCAAATTACAAGAAGAAGAATTGGACGAATACCGTTTTGTAACGCTTGATGAAGTTATAGAACTGAGTAGTGACTGGACAGCTCGACAGATACGGTTTGCCATAAGTCAGGGCGGCCCGTTTTATCTAGAAGGCGGCCGACAGGTAAAGTAGATTAATTAAATTTAGCTAAGTATTTGAACAATTTCCGTCACCGGTTATACTTAAACATAAGTAATATGACAAGGTGCATGGGGATTCTGCATAGCAGTGGTGCGGTCTGGCGTAAGTCAAGGTCAGTCAGATTATTCGGAATCATTGCAACACTACTAGTCAGTCAATTTAGTTTTCTGATTATGAGCACGACCAAGGTGGGTGCAGCGCCTGGTGATGGGCATATGCTGTTATTTTGGGATGGCGGATCGGCTCCAAGTGGCTGGTCTTGTGTTTCTTGTAGTCCTGGCGATCCGTTTTATCAACGTTTCCCAAGAGCAAATCAAACTTACGGAGCTGTCGGTGGTAGTGCATCTCACAGTCATACGGTAACTGCAGTAGCAGATGCCTCAACTGCGACCGCCTCATTTGCTACAAGTGGAACTGCCATAGCCGACCGCACCCATAGCCACTCTGCTAGCGCGACAGTTAGCACAGTTTCCAGTCTGCCTGGCTATCGACAACTCAACATAATTCGACGTGATAATCCAGGGGAGCCCGGCACACTGCCAGCAGGAGCTATCGCTTTATTTGACGAAGCGGTGCCAAGCGGTTGGACGAGGTACGCTGCTCAAGACGGATATTATCCTTATGGGGGCTCCAGCGCTGGATCCACCGGCGGCAATAACAATCACAACCATACCGTAAACGGAAGCCTGGATACAGCTAGCGGCATCACTCAAGGACAGGTTAACTTTTTTGGATCTCCTTCGGCGCGCTCCAACCACACTCATACTTTCAGTGGAACCAACAACTCGGTCAATCATGAACCGCCATACATTACAGCCATATTCGGAAAGCTCAACTCAGTGTCGACGTCTCCCGATGGCATGTTAGCCATGTGGGATGATGATGCGCCAAGCAATTGGACGATACAATCCGGCAGTTCAGGCAGTTTTTACCAACGGTTTATTAAGGGATCGGCTACCTACGGAAGTATTGGTGGCACGTTAAGTCATACACATAATGACCATAGTGTAGTTTCTAGCGGTCCTTCCGGCGGTTCGCTAAGTAGTTTAGGTGGAAGTCAAACAGCTTCAGGCTCTCATACTCATCAAGTGCATTTAACTAATTATTCAACCGAAGATAATATACCGCCTTATCGTGATGTAATAATTGCCAAGCGCGTACCGCAATCAGAAACCAATCTAGCGGCTTATAGGGTCTATAAAAACCATAATTCAACTGATATAGGTGAGCCATTAGCCAATCAAAACACGATTGGCACGACCCCTAAAAAAGGCCGCACTTTTCGGGTGCGTATGCTCATAACAGTTACCAGCGCCAATCTTGGTATAGCCAATAAGGTATTCAAGCTTCAAGTAGCCGAGCGCTCCGGCACGTGTGATACCGGTTTTATTGGTGAGACGTATAGCGACATTACTTCATCTGAAGGTAATATTAGATTTGCTGATAATACAAACGCTGCAGACGGCGCCAGTCTCACAGTCAATGCTGCCGATCCAACCAGCAGCAACCCAATAATTGCTCAAACCTACGAAGAGGATAATACCTTTACCAATAATGCCGAAATCGCAATCGGCCAAGATGGTATGTGGGACTTTGCACTTGTTGATTATGCATCAAACGCATCCACCAGCTATTGCCTCAGAGTTGTGTATGGTGACGGTACGCTGCTGGATGACTATAGTGTCATTCCTCAAATAATTACCGATGATGGAAGCGGACACATGCTGCTGTACTATGCCGGAACAACCGTACCCTCCGGTTGGGAGTGTGTTTCATGTTTGCCAGAGGATGATCTCTACCAGCGTTTCGCACGCGGTTCAGATGCTTATGGCGCCAAAGGCGGATCGGCAACTCATAGCCACAGCGCTGACGGAAGTGTCGGTGGATCAAGCACTAATACTGTCAGCACCAATGCCAATAATGGAATATCAACCAATAGTCACACCCACACATTCAATCCAATAATCAGCAATACTAATTTATTGCCCCAGTACCGACAGTTAAAAATCATTCGAGCCGAAGTTAGCGGAGTACCCAACCAGCTGCCTGCTGGAGTTATTGCGATTTTTGACGGCACATTGCCGACTGGATGGACGCGTTATTCAGCTCAAGACGGGTATTACATAAGGGGTGAAAATACCGTAGGAACAACAGGCGGAAGCAATACTCACAGCCACTCCATAACCGGAACCACAGGGGCGGCAGTAGGTGAAGCTGGGTCAGGCGGCGGCATATTTGGATTAGTTTCGGCGGCCGTGCATGGACACACTCATAACGTCAACGGATCTACCAACTCGGTTAATCATGAACCGTTATATCGAGCGGTCATACTGGCCAGATTGAATTCTGCCAGCCCGGCTCCCCTAAATATCATTGCGATGTGGGATGAGACTCCGCCGCTTTCCTGGACTCGTATGTCCGACGAAGGAGGTCCTTTATACGAACGATTTACCAAAGCAGCGGCTACCTACGGTGGAACCGGTGGCAACGCCAGTCACTCCCATGCCAATGTAAACATCAACACTTCGGGTCCGAGCATAACTACCAATGTTGCCAATAACGGCACTAACTCAAGCGGTTCTCATACGCACACTGTTACGGTGTCGAACATATCGTCTGAAGACAATCTTCCGCCGTATACGGATGTAATTTATGCCAAGCAGGGCGCACTAAACACAGCACCTTATTCACCGGCTAACAGCCAGCAGTTACGTTCGAGCGATAATAGCCCAATTACGGTAGGCGCCTACTCAAACGGTTCACAGGTTACTTTCAGAGCTGAAGTCGAGGATCCTGATCCGGTAGACAGTCTACAGTTGTGTATAGAGATTGAGCTAATCGGGACAAATTTTGATAACAATCCCACGCAGTGTGGTGCCAGCGTGGACTACACAGGAGAACCGGTAGAGGCTGAAATGACGATCAATGGCCTGAGCGATGGGGCAAGCTACCACTGGCAGGCACGAGTTAAGGACGGCGGCGGCGCGATCTCTTCGTGGACAGCTTTTGGAGGTAATCCGGAAAATCAGGCTGATTTTATAATGGACAGTTCGGCGCCGACCGGCTCGGTTTATGATGGTGACATCACTGGTTCCGATCAGGAATATAACGACGGGGCACTGGATAATTTATCGGCAAACTGGGAATTTACAGATAGCGGCTCTGGGTTAATGGGTTATGAATATGCGATTGGAACAGCGCCTTCATCCACGGATATCAAACCGTATACCAGCGTTGGACTGAATGACAGTGTGACAGCGCCTTCCTTGGCGCTTACCACCACGCAGGTTTATTATTTCAGTATTCGAGCTGTCGATAACGCTGGCAACGAAAACGTTATTTCATCGGACGGCCAGCTGGTAGCTCCGTCAATATCATTCTCGGCAAGCACCGGCAGCATAACCTTTAACGGACTTAACCCTGGTAATGGCTACACCGATACGCAAACCACAACACTACAAACGACCACCAACGCCAAAAACGGCTATGTTATCAGAGCATACGCAACCGGCTTACTTACTTCTTCGAATGGGGAAACAATCGATATGTTTGATGGCGGTACATATGCAAATCCCGATAGATGGAATCCAAATGACAAGGGGTTTGGCTACACTTCCAGCGACACCCTTGTGCAAGGTGTCAACAAATTTCATGCACCTATGTGTTTTGACGGCGGTACCAATTCTTGTTTTGCACCTTATTCCTTAACGTCACCAGGTGACATTGTTGCCGATAATCCTGGCCCGGTTTCCGGAACAGCAATATTAAATGAGATATTCACTATCACGCATAGAGTTACTACAAACAACGTGCAAGAGACGGGTAAATATACAACTACTCTGGTGTTCAATGCTTCGGTTTCGTTTTAGGTTTTGGCTGGTCTTTGTAGGTTTTTTGTTGTTTTTGCCGCTAAAAAACCATAGCTTGAATGCCCAGCAAACCGTGGCGCCAACCATAAATGTCGCACCGGCCGTGATTGAAACTACTGTTAAGCCGGGAGAGGAGATCGAGCGGTTCGTGACAATTCGTGTGGATGGAGAAAATAGCCTGCCAATCAGTGTCCAAGTCCATCCTTTGTACGTGAACAGCGAATTACTTGACCCTTTAGACACCTCGAGATACGACTTCAAAAAACACATTTCGATAGACAATACCGATTTTATTGTTAATCCTGGAAAACCTGCCAAAATAAGGCTCAAGATCACTCCGCCGGAAGATTCGAGTGGCGGTTACTACGCCCAGCTGAACGTAAGGAGCCTGTATATTGAGGATACGCCCAGCTCACCTAGTAGCGCCAGAGTATTTCCGGAAGTGAGCGTGCCGATATTGCTTTCAACTAACCAGGAAGTTATTAATGACGCACAGATTCCAACCAAAAATATATTTCCCTGGCAGTCAGCACCAAATCAAACCAGAGTTGCCACATTCGAGCTCGAAAACACCGGCAACATTCATAATCTTATGACTCCACAGGTGATTATTACCAGAAATGGACAAGAGGTTGAAAGCTTTACCGCGCAACCGTTTGTACTGTTGCCTAATTCCCGGAAGCAGGTTGATATAAGTTGGCAGGTGCCGCAGGACTATGGGGTATACGAAGCGTCTATCAGTATGCAGCTTGGCGGTGAAGGGTTTACGATTGATACTCCTAAGGAAAGGGTTATCGTTATGCCCAGCCCGCTTAGCATGCTGATATTTATAATTCTCATATGCTTGGGCGCTTATATTTTAGTTAATAAAAACAGGTTTATAAAGGCAGTAAAGGTACTTATTAATCCGGATAAAAAAATAACTTAATCTTCTTGTGCTTTTTAAAATGTTTATGTAAAGTATATTTAACTTCAGACTATGAAGAGCAACACTAAATGGGGGAAACAATGAAGACTATGACTGGTAGGCCAACGGCGCTTGTGGTGTTGGCTGCTTTATTAATGGCGACGCTTATTCCGGCAGCTCGGGTTATTGCTTTGACGAATAGCTCTCTTGCTCTGTCCGATCCGCGTACCAATCAAACAAACGTCAGTTATACGTTGAGCGTAAACGGCTTGGCCGGCTCATCAATACAATGTATTGATATCTTTTTAAACACAGCTGCCGATGGCTCCGGCTCGGCGGTGCCTGGTATCGATACGTCCTCATTTGACCTTAGCAGTTCAACCGCTCTTACAGTGGGTTCATGGACTGAGAACACATCGGTAAACGGCCGGCTTCGCATCACGAGTGCAGGTGAAACGCCCAGCGCAAACGGCAACTTTGTATTTACGGGTATAAATAACGGCTCGAACACCGGAACCACTTATTACGCGGTATTTACCTCGTACTCAACTTCCGGGTGTACCGGTGGCAGCGAAGTTGACGAAGTATCGGTAGCTTTCGTTTACACCGATGGTGAATTGGTTGAACTTACCGTAGAACCAACATTGACCTTCAGCGTTAACAGCGTTGGATCAGGAGAAGACGTAAATTCTGTTCAAACCACTGCGGCTTCTTCTGCCAGTGGTATAGATTTCGGCAATAATGTAACTCAAGCCGCAAACGGGATTTCAGCACACGATCTTGTTGTGACCACCAACGCGGTCGGCGGCTACACCGTATATATTCGCCACACCGGTAATCTTTCAAACGGTTCGCATGACATTGACAATCATAGTGGTACCAATGCGTCACCAACTAGTTTTCCGGGTGTAGGTACCGAGGCTTGGGGATATGCGACTGAAGACAGCTCGCTCGCAGGCGGCACGGCTAATCGCTTTACGACAGGCAATAACTGGGCTGGCTTTAGCGAAACCAACCAACCGGTAATGGACAACACCTCAGCTACGGTCGGTACCGACACGACTCGCGTCGGTCACCAAGTAGGTATTGCTGCTACCACCCCGGCAGGCTCATACCAAACCACCATAGTCTACACGGTTACCTCCACATACTAGTAGTGCTTTGCATATCGGTGTGTCCGGTCTACAATATATTCAACAGTTAAAAAATACGGTGTTTGAGTGAGGAAACGACAAATCTTTTATGCGGCAGTTGCTTTCGTAGTCTCGGGAGCAACTGCTGTATTTGGTATCAACCTAATTCATGCCCAAGAAACTGAAAATCAGATTACATTGGCTGTTTCACCCCAGAGCCTGGATCTGACCGCTAATCCGGGCGAAAAGCTTACCAACACATTCCGTCTTACTAATGCTTCGAATGAAGCGGTCGAAATCGCAGTAGCTACAAAAAACTTTGTCCCGAGGGGCGAAGAAGGAGCAGTTGATCTTACGACCGATACGACCGGATTTTCGTTGGCGGAATGGATGGAGGTTCAGCCGCAAACCGTAAACCTCGGTGCGGGGAAGACAGAAGATTTTAAGGTTGATATCTCAGTCCCGGACGAAGCAGAACCGGGCAGTCACTTTGGATCGGTGGTATTCAGTACGGTGCCACAGGAAAGGGAAGGTACGGCAGCAGCAGTTTCTCAGGAAATTGCTCCGGTTATCCTGGTGCGTGTAGCTGGCGAAGTGGAAGAGTCGGCTCGCATAGTCGATTTTAAGGCCGATAAATCTTTTTATAGCAACGAAGATAGCGTTACGCTCACGTCACGCATAGAAAATACCGGCAGTGTTCACTTCAAGCCGGCCGGAAAAATCGAAATAAAAAACATGTTCGGTAAAAAAGTCACAGAAATCGAACTTGATAAAAGGAATGTGCTTCCGGGGTCAGTCAGACAAATACCAACTACATGGGATAGCAGCGGTTTTAAGATTGGTCGGTATAAAGCGACACTCACGCTGGTTCTAGGTGACGGCAATATTATAGAAACAGACGAAACAACCATAACGTTCTTCCCGTACCAAGTTATCGTACCGGTAATACTCGTGATTGCGTTGGTTGTGTTTGGGATTGTCAGATATCGACAGCGCATAAAGTTGGCCCTAAGAGTACTTAGAGGCAAAGACAATTCGTAGTGTTTCGATTATTGCGAAACAACAGTAAAGCTCTTTGTGTCGTGGCGTGTGCCGCGGTTATGGCGAATTTATTTTGGAATGGTAGCCTTACGGCTCAGACGCCAGTTAGACTGACAGTGCCGGATACAGCCGTACGCATCAGTGGTTTTGCGGCTCCTAAGGCGCTTGTGACCGCCAAGCGTGATGGAACGGTAGTCGGTTCTGTTACCGCCAATAGCCAGGGAGGTTTTGAGTTCGTGTTCGGTTCGCAAACACCCGGAATCTACAACTACAGTGTTTTTTATGAGCACCTTAATGGTTTGCGTTCAGTTGAAGAAACGATGTCGGTAAGCGTACAAAACAAACAAACCACCGACATCAGGATTTATTTGCGACCGCTTGTTTTACCTCTTTTGGACGACGAAGTCGTTCAGGGCGGCATTTTACAAGTGCGCGGTCACACTGCGGCTGGTGGAAAAGTCGTTTTAACTATAGACGAAAACAAGCAGGAGCTGTCAGCGACTGCCGATTCAAGCGGGTTCTATGAGTTTTTGATTGATACCAAAAACTTGAATACCGGACGGTACCATTTCAAAATAACCGCAACCAAAGATGGGCTATCAAGCGACCGAACGTCACCGGTTTCTTTTACGGTTCATGCCAGCAACAGTACTGATGCCGATCCGACAGACGATGTGACTGTCCAGCCGGAACAACTGCCGCCGCCAACAGTTTCTTCACCTCAGGACGGAGAGACGATTGAGGGTAAAAGCGTCACGATTTATGGACGTTCCTCTCCCGGTTCGCAAGTTAATATTTATACCGATGACAATCTGATAGCCTCGGTCCTGACCGGCGAAGACGGTTCGTGGAACTACAACTACACCGCCAATACTCCTAAGGTCTCTTTCTCTTTCTCAGCGTGCATCGAAAGCCGATGTAGCATTATTACAAGAAGCATCACAGTTTCTTTCGCTGTTCCCGATTCATGCTCAGTAGAGCTTGAGCTGAGTGCGCTTAGGTTTTGGGATATTGCAGCCGGCAGCCAAATAGAGCTGGAGGTTATCAGGGCCTCAGGCAACGGCGAGTTCACCATAGATTGGGGCAACGACAGCACTGAAACATATTCACATGATGGAAAGTTACCCCGTGTCTTTAGGGGCCGCTACGACTTTCCCGGCTTATACCAGGGAAAAATTACATACCGGCAATATTCGACAGCTACCACCAGAGCTTGCAGTGCGGAGCGTGTATTCAGTATCAATGTTCGAAACGAGCTTAGTAAAAGCGATTTTAGCCCTGCTTTGCGAGTCGGCATATTCAGCCTGGCGCTAGTAAGTGTTTCCGGTGCGCTATGGTTCACCCGCAGCAAGTGGCTGGCTTTACTGTTACGAAAATAATTGCTTTGTCTTCTTAGCCACTAGAACTGCTAAGATAGATATATGAGAATTCTTTATGTCGGCGATATTATGGGGCGGCCGGGAATTGATACCGTCGCTCAGATTTTACCGGAAATGCGGTCGCTTCACGAACCTGACTTGATAATTGCCCAAGCCGAAAACGTAACCGAGGGTAGGGGTATGTCAGGTGAAGATATGCAAGAGCTGCAGAGTCTTGGGATTGATTGCTTTACCGGCGGCAACTGGAGCACGTTCCGGGACGGCGTATTGAACGATACCGATCCGGTAACGCGTCCGGCCAATTATACGACTGAAACTCCCGGGAAAGGTTACCGTTATATCGGAACGTCCCTAGGAGAGGTGCTGGTAATCAGTTTGCTTGGAAAGATCGTTGGCAAAGATGCGGATAAGATTATTAAAAATCCGCTGCAAACTATCGATGAGATTCTGGAAAAAGAGAACGACCGTAAAAAAATTGCTACCGTGGTTAATTTTCACGGTGACTACAGTAGTGAAAAGCGAATAATCGGCTACTATCTGGACGGCAGGGTGTCTGCGGTAATCGGCGATCATTGGCATGTGCCAACAGCTGATGCCATGGTTCTGCCAAAGGGTACGGCTCATATTACAGATGTAGGAATGTGTGGCAGCTTGCACTCAAGCTTGGGAGTGAAGCTTGAGAGCGTAATTCCCAGGTGGCAAAAGGGAAAGACGACCAGAAACGTCATTGAAGACGCAAAACCTTATCAATTTAATGCAGTGCTGGTCGAAATAGACAAAACTAGCGGCCTAGCCAGCAATATTACTCATATTCAAAAAATAATAAGTTAGTTATTTTTAAGCTGCGCTTCAGTCTGCCACAAGTACCAATCCAGCAGCAGACTCGGAGTTGAATCGGAGTCGACTCCGAGTCTTGTGATAATAGGCATATAATTATGGACTGACATCCCAGGATTATAAATTAACCCGGACAGAGGTTTTAAAGCTTGTTTATGATATGTGGCTGATAAGTTTATATATCCTGACGGCCACGGAATCCTACAAAGGCGATAAATACGCTCGCGACCATATTGAAGATGACAATTTTTATTACTGGCAGTTCACTTTCTATTGCCAGCAGCGCCGCGCTACCAAGCCAAACCGTCACAATCACTCCAGCTGTGTAAGGATATTTAATAAACAGCAAAAATTCCTTAAGCATCGTTGGCTCCCTTAATATCCATTACTTTATTACCTCTGGCCTTATTGAGCAACTGTTGGAATAGCTTCGGGTCACGTTCGGCTACCCGCTCCAGCCAGTTGCTGACGGTGTCAATCGCGTCCGATATGCTCATGGAATCTTCACTATTGCCGTGCATAAGCTCCGGGTGTTCCTGGCGTACCTGCTCGACAACACGTCGTAACACTTTAGGTAGTACGACACTTTGACGGCCCAACGCTTCTACCAGCGTCATGTAGGTTTGGGCGGCTCTTATAATTTCCGAAGCCTCAAGCTTCATAACCAACCCGAAACGATTATCTTTATTGACCATGCGATTTATGACTTGCAGGATTCGTCCGTCTTTAACCAGCGAATTAATATTTCGTGTCCCCACAGCCTCGCTTAGTGCCGCCTGGGCAATTTGCCCGATTTCAGCTGTAAAATTAGTCTGCATACTCCTTTCGCCCGGCACAAAATTACTTAGCTTACGAAGAGCCCGGTAAAGGTCGCTTGCAAAAAAGCGCATAAATTGTTCGAAAATACGAACAATACTGTTACTGTCCTGGTAGAATTCGCTCCACCCTTCCAGTAGTCCGAAAAAAGCTGCTTTGTTATATGGAGTGGACGCGGATATGCCAAAGTCAATTACACCCACGCGGTTTTCTGTCATAAGCCTGATGTTCCCTGGGTGCGGATCGCCCTGAATCCTTGGCAAATTAAAAATACCGTTGATAGCCTCAAACCCGAGAGTTTCTAGTTGCGTGTCGAGGTCAGAACCAAGTTTTTCAGCCACATAGGCCACCGGTTCAATGCCCTGCTCCTGCAATTTAACTATCTGAGCCACCGAAATGCCTTCGATGTATTCCTGAACAATGATGTTAGGAGTGCACAGGTCTATAAAAGTTTCCGGAATAACGAGTTTCGGGTTGTTTTTGTAGTATTGATATAGCTCGTTAGCGAATTCGGCTTCGGCTACGTAGTCAGTCTCTCGTAATGTGGACGAAACAAATTCTCTTATGGCCTGATTGATGTCCATGTCCATATTCGACATCATGTGTCCGTAAAATCGTTTAGTGAACGCGCTGAGTAACTTCAGGTCATAACGCAGCAGTTCGCGCACCATAGGACGTAACACTTTGACGACTATCGGCTTGCCGCTTACATGGGTGCCGTAATAGACCTGGCCAAAACTGCCAGCCGCAAATGGCTCAGGGTTTATGCCAGTGATTTCACTTAACTTTTCTGGCGGTAGCTCGTGGCGCAAAATTGCGACCACATCTAAGGGTTCGCTGTCTAAGTTTTCAAAAATCTTCAGACGCTCTGGATTGTGCCAGCGACGCATTATTTCACTTTTAAGCAACACACCCTGAAGAAATTTTATGTACACACCACCCATTTTCATAAACTCTTCACAAACGTAGCCGTACATCCGGCCATCGTTGTATTTACGATTTAAATAATAAGCCCTGGTGATCATGCGGGCTAACCTGGCTGTGCGCTTGCGTTTGATGGCTGCCACACTCTGCGGCCGCATTATTTCCTGCCAAATCCGATTAAGAACAGAACGATTGTAGAAACCATGACCACCAGGTAAAGTTGAAACACTTCAGTGGCGTCTGTACGTGTCAATGCAATCAGGATAATTGCGACCCATATCAATAGGATCGTAAAGAAGATTGACACATATTTCATATGCTTATTATAACATGAAATCAGTACACGGGCCATTATTTGTAGCGAAAAAACAGGGAATTATGTATAATGTTCCTCTGTCGTACAGATTAATTTACCGGGGATTGGCGCAGTTGGCTAGCGCGCTTAGGTCTTTGGACCGCGAGGTCGGAGGTGAAAACAGCCTGTGGCTGTTTGCAAGGAAGCCTTCCGATGCCAACTGGTTGGCAATTGTGAAGCTTCGGGGTCGCGGAACGTGACCGAGTCCGTAGGAGTCGAACCTTTATAGTAGAATGTTGATATCGGGGATTGGCGCAGTTGGCTAGCGCGCGCGGTTTGGGACCGCGAGGTCGGAGGTTCGAGTCCTCTATCCCCGACCACGATCGAAATCATTCGATATTAAGAACCCTTTCCAGGGTTCTTTTAATTTGAAATCAACTTTGTACCCCTGTTTTTTGTCCTTGAGCGGGGCAGTAATAGTGAAGTTCGAGAAAAAGTTTTTTAATACGTTGTTCATTAGCTCAATATCATGTATTTGCGGGATTGTAACAGATGCATTTCCAATAAGTTCGAGATATTTCTCATAAGTTATTACCGAGCCTTTTAGTGCTTTCCTCCGGTCAGTTGCTTTCTTGAATTGGTTTTCTAACTTCTTCAGCTCTTTCTGCATTGCATCCAGATCATAGTGTTGCTTCATGCTAGGATCATTGGCCACTAAGTTCTTAGCATTTTCATATTTTTCCTCTTTAGTGGCGATAACCTTCATGAGTTCAGCAATCTGTGAAGAGAGTTTTCGTGCGCGTTTCTTGTTAGTCTCTTCAACACGCTTAACATGTTCCTTGTAGTTTGACCGAGTTGTAAAGCGGTACTTGTTAAAGAAGTCTATTACTTCATTCAGGACCACCTTTGCACGAATGCTCTTGTTTTTGAACGGACAAGTGAATGTCTCGCATTTGTAATAGTAGTAATACTTAGTTCCGGGCTTCAGTTTCTTAGATGTTATCCCTGAAGCAAATGGTTTTCCGCAGTGACCACAGTCAATCATACCTCTTAAAAGCATGGCTCTCGTGGTTCTTGGGTTTTTAACCAGCATAGAGGACTCCAGGCGACCTGATTTGAAGCTAGACACCCTATTTATCTTCATGAAGTCTTCAACGGTCACAGCAGGCTCAAAATCATAATAATCGTGCAAATTGACCGTATGTTTCCCGTACTTTAGTACTCCGGCGTAGGTAGGGTCCTTCAAGAGTTTTGAAATAGCATCTTTATCCCATTTGAACCGTATGTGTTCTTTTCTATATGGCTTCACCGTGTAAGTAGTTGTGTTTAGCCATTTTGCTATATCAGCTTGTGTCTCCTTATTAAGCCGTTCTTCGAAAACACGTTTTATTAAAATGAAGTTCTCACCATCAGGTTGCAGCCTCCGTTGTTCATCAATATAGTATCCATGTTTCTTTTTACCTAGGAATTGACCGCTTTCAGTGATCCTTTTATTGCCTCTTGTTACAGACTCGCTCAAATGCTCAGAGTATTGCTTAGAGAGAACGAAGGATATGCCTAATGTCATTTTTCCAGTAGGTGTATTTTCGAAAGAACTTGTAGCAAACTGGAGATCCTTGATAATGCCTTTATCCAGAAGGTCAATGATCTCTCCGGCCTCTTTCATATTTCGAGAGAGTCTATCAGGATGCCAGGAGAGGATTGCGTCAGCTTTACCATCAATGATTTCTTTAATGACGCTCCTAAACTCAGGACGCGTCTCCGATTGTTTTGCGGAGGCCTTTTCTTTAACGACTTTTACGATGTTAAGAGATCGAGGATTTGCTATCCGTTCCATACACTCCTTAATTTGATCAGGTATGGACCTCTCTTGACGCTCCTCGTCATAGGTAGATTTCCTAGCGTATAAAATGTATCGGAGGTTAGTGACGTCAATTTCAGAAGGACTATCATCTTGAAGACTACCTTGAAGTAGTTCGTGAAGCTCTTTAGGGTTGCTGGGTAGCATGAGTCCAGCTTACCAAAGTTCGAGAGCTTTTACGTAAAAGAAATTAAAGGAAAACTTTTCTACCAGAAGAGTCGAAGACATACATTTCTTCAGTAGTAGATTGCTTGGTTTTCTTTTTAGGCATAGATATAGAGTAGCTTTTCTGGTCATCCCCGACAATAATTTTTTCTGTATATAGAAGGACGGTAGTTAGTCAGGTCGTCGGGCGCCGTCGATGATTGTAGCTAAGGGTGCCTGGGGCCGGTATATCATTTTTGATATTGAAGAGTTGGAACGAAAAATAAGAATACAAACACACCCCCATAAACCATCATCCCCCTCAAAATTATTTTTATTGGAAAGGCATAGCTAAAGCGCCACTATCCGTACACATAAAGTGCGCCGATAGTACCACGATAAACAGGAGTTTAAGCGTACAACTTGTTAAGGGTGCAAGCGACTTTTCTTTTTGCTTTCGTGGCAAGCGGAGCGAGTGAGTAGAAAACAGAGTACAAAAACTTGTACAATGTAGAGGTCTAAACCAACAAGCGAGTGAACGCATCAATTAAGTGCGTGATTAAGCCTTGAAATGGGCATCACGCAAGCAGTAGGGCTTAATCACTCTATTGTTGGTTTAGACACCAGCGTGGTGTCCTTTTTATTAGGGCATCAGTTAATTGAGAAAGGATGCTCAAATGCTTAAACTTAACTCGAATAAAAAGTTCTACTTAATACTTGGTACTGTCATTTTCTTCGGAGTCTGCTTACTGGGCTTAGGTATAGTCGCAGTTCAAAGTAATCAAGCCAATCAAAACACTTCAACTACACCAGATACATCTATGCAGGACCAGTATCAGACACGCATGGAGCAAAGCACGCAAGAAGCCAATCAAAAGGCATACCAGCAGTGTATTGATACCGCAAACAAGCTTTTCAACGACTACGTTGCAAAGATACCTAAAAACCTGACTATCGAAGAGTATGGCGTGGCGCGTCAGTCTTTTGAAGACCTAAGAGAAAATCATAAGGAGGATTGTGATCGAGAGTACAGCCAGTAACTATTTTGGTTGGTTTACTCCAAGAGATATGATTACTGCATGGACGACTATAATGATTTATTCTCAGAGATGGAGTTGGATTACTCAGATGTGGTTGTTTATAGAAATGGTAGGCTACACTTCGCTAAACCTATGGCTGACGATGGCGATACCCGTGAACAGGAAAAGCACGTTCTTGACCTTTTTTGCAGATCGTACGCCAAGCAAAGATATGACGTTGAAAGTCTTGATTACAGCATTGTTGCAGATGACACAGAACGGGGCCATATGCACGACTTCACAGTTCAGCTTGCGGAACCTCGAAAAACACTTGAAGTTGAAATCACGAGAATTGGTGAGTCTGAAGAAGTGTTTATGTCTCACGAGCTTCGTAGGACTGCGCTTGAGATTGCAAATGAGTACGCGGAGGAGGGTGTGTTTTTCTTTGCATTTCTTCCGTTCTCAACGCGTGCAAGAGATCTCAGAATGCTTTTTGAAGATGCTTCAAGACTCGATGTTGAAGAAATACCCGGTAAGGATGACCACGAGGCTTTATCCACCTTTGTTAAGCCTCTAGTCCAAGCAGGTAAGCCCTACATTAGAGTTTGTACGAATGACCATTTTCAAGTTCATACGTCAGCTAACAAAAGTCGGTATTTGCGTGAAATTGTTCAAGATGCAGTCAGAGCAAAGGAGGCAAAGAACTATGGGGAGTTCAGTCAAAAAAATATGATATTGCTTCTTGACGACAGACTTCTTGACTATGATCGGAATGACATTGATAAAGCGCAGCCATTTTTAGCAAATGAACATGCTGCTTCTGTGTTTAAAGAAATCCATATAATTTCCCGAAAAACGAGCTTTGACACAACAGGAGAAGGTAGGGCCGAGTTCATGGTCACCCCGATTAAAGCCGTATGGAATAAACCACTGTTTGAAGCTAGGGTTAGAAATATCCATGAGCTACAAAAGATACGTCCCGCGCCCTTTAGCTACTAAGTTGCCATGCGCATGTCTCATCGCAAGTAACTTCACAATTTTGGCCTGTGGATATACAACAACCTAACAAAACCTACCCCATGAAAAACCGTGGAAAACCTTTATTTTTTTCTACTAGACCATTACAATGGTCCAGTAGAAACTAATTACTGGACCAGTCCAAACAATGACTCAAGAGAACGAAAGAGAAACAGCTTTAAATTATGTAAACAGACAGCTGAGTACTGGTGAAGATTTGATTGAGTCGCTAGTTATAAACCCGATTACCAATAATCCGAGGCGTGAAAGACGACTATACGTGAAGTTGATGATGCATGTAAACAACTTTATGAAGGGCATGGTATCGAAGCAGGTAGTAATCGTACCTGGCCTTCGTGGGCTTGGTAAGACAACAACTCTGGCCCAAGTTTATATGACACTTAAAAAGATCCACGGTCGGCAAGTGAACCTTTTATACTTTCCGCTCGATGAAGCTCAAAGTAGGGTCAAGTCAGGGCTACCAGTTATTTTTGAGGCATATGAAGAGCTTTTAGGTGGCTCAATTGAGTCTCTGTCAAAGCCAACTTTCATCTTTATTGACGAAGTTCAAGCGGACCCCACATGGCCTCAACAAATTAAGTACCTAATTGGTCGGTCAAAGAAGGTTTTTGTGATTTGTTCCGGATCATCAGCGACACAGATCCAGCTAATCGGTGATGCAGATCTTGAGGGTCGCAGGGCGTTTACTGAAAAGCTTTTTCCGATGAACTTTGTTGAGCAGCAAATACTAGCTGGCCGAGATAAACCGCTACCAGGTGTAAAAGCCAAGCTAGTTGATGCGATTTATCGTAGTAGCAACGCGGTCGATGTGTACCAGACTTTACAAGAATTAAGGCCTAGCGTCGCGGCAATGTGGCAAATGTACCCACTGTCCGCCATTAGGCCCTATCTTCTGACGGGCGGTTTTCCTCACATGCTGGAAGAGTCGGACAATGCGGTAATCTACCACTCAATCAGGAATATGGTGGATCGAATTATCGAAAAGGATATACAAGCAATTGGCCGATTTAAGCCTGAGTCTAT
This sequence comes from uncultured Candidatus Saccharibacteria bacterium, assembly GCA_964537935.1. Taxonomy (GTDB): domain Bacteria; phylum Patescibacteriota; class Saccharimonadia; order Saccharimonadales; family CAZICT01; genus CAZICT01. The sequence continues at coordinate 68,859 of CAZICT010000003.1, forward strand.
AACAACTTTAAAACGAATGATTTATGTATTGGCTGAAAATGACTCTATATCTTTACAGAAACTTGGTGAAGCTATCGGAGAAAAAAGCCGTGCGCAAATTAATAACATGCTTGATGCATTTCAAGCCGCTGAATTAATAAACAAGGTGCCAGCATATGGGTCACACCTAGATGCGGTAAACCTCCCCTCTCGATATCTCTTTATGCTGCCATCAATAAGAGCATCTCTTTTTGATATCGTTGGAAGTAGTGCTACCAATCAGACAAGACAAGGATTGTTATTAGAAGATTATGTTGGGCTTCAGATATACAGAGAGTTTAAGGCAAAGGGTACAGGTAGCCTAACTCATCCGTATTCCAAAAAAGGAGGTCAGGCTGACTTTATTCTGAGAATCGGTAATTCAAGTCAAGTGGTCATTGAGGTTGGGATGGGCAATAAAGACTACAAGCAGGTTGAAGAAACAATGAAAAAGTGTGCGTGTAGCTACGGCCTCGTACTGCATAATGGACCACTTGAAATTAACAAGGACAAGTCTGCGGTTAAGGTACCGCTATCGTATCTTTTCTTAGTTTAAGCAAGTTATGGCTGCAATAATAATCTCGTCAAAACTCTTTCTGGTCACTAAGTAATAGTTGCTATACTTACTCCATAAATGGTGTCACAAGAGAGCAAAGAATAGATGGAGCCAAAATTAAATATCCTTGAGTCTCTGGTAGGGAACCTCAATATCAGTCCGAACGTAAACTTATCAAGAGATGCCACCTCATCTCCGGGCGCAGGGAGCAGGCTTCGTAACAGCACACAAATAAATCAGCTTGCAATTCATATGCACGTCGATGGAAAAACAATAAAAACTATTATCGATGCCGAAAATATAGGTAAGAAATATCACGAAACCTTTAAGCAAGGGTATCATGCTGTTTTTCTTGATGATGGACAGGTTTATTTTGGAAAACTAGAGATTATTAAGGATACTCATTTCGTAAAGCTGAAAGACATTTTTTATATTCGTACAGGAGATGAGCAAGTTGAGGCTGGACAAGTTGCAGTAAGCCTTATCAAACTTGGTCAAGAGCTTCACGGACCTCACGATGTGATGAATATAAACGTTGACCACATTACTTTTTGGGAAAAGTTGCGCGATGATGGCCCAGTGGTGGTCGCAATTCTAGATTACTATCGAGAACTGGGGCAAGCTAGTAGTGGCTAAAAAAACCCGAACTGAAGAGCAAAAAAGAGCAATCACAATAATTGAGAGCGGCAGTGAGGTTGCTGGGGCTGCTACTGGTGCAGCAATTGGTCTAATCGGTGGACCTGTAAGTGTGGTTGGAGGAGCAGCTACCGGTGCCTTGTTTGGCCGAGTCCTCAGTAAGATCGGCTCAGAAGTAAGTAAAAGGTTGCTGGGGCCTCGCGAGGAGGTTCGCATAGGGGCTGCTCTTGCCTTTGCAGGTGAAACCATTACTCAGTACCTAGCTGCCGGTCGTGAACCGCGAGGGGATGGTTTCTTTGATAGCAAAACTGGCAACAGGTCGTCGGCAGACGAATTGCTTGAAGGTGTTTTGATTAAAGCAAGAGATGCTTATGAAGAGAAAAAATTACGCTTATTAGGTACCTTGTATGCTAACATTGCGTTCCATAAAGAGATAACTCCTGCTCAAGCAAATCATATGATTTCATTAGCCGGACAACTTACGTATAGACAGCTCATTGGTATTGCTTTTGCTCGAGAGCAGGGTGTGTCGGGACCAGTTCTTAGAGAAGGGGATTTTCGCAACGATCAAGAAGCAAAAGATAGATTAGGACTAAATGGAGTAAGCCTTGTTACCGAACTTTATGAGTTATATCAAAGGGGGCTAATACATGATGCTAACGGCTCCGCATGGATTAGTGTAGGTGATGTTAACCCTGGAGGTATGCGAACTCAAGGTGCAGGTGCAGTGCTTGCTCAGTTAATGGGGCTTCACTCAATTCCTTTGGTAGATCGTCAGGAGTTTTTCGAAGTTTTTTCTAAGGATTAGCACTCCATGCTTTTGATTTATGGGTTTTAATCTTATCAAAACTTTCTAATAGTTCTTGCGCGGACTCTTGTTTTTGAATAATGTACTCATAAAGTTCGAGAAGAAGTAGTTTATCTCGACCAAAACAAGGGCCCGCTCGAAAAGCGGGTTTTTGTTTTGGTTTGAACTAGAGTTTGGAGCTTCAGCCTATCAGAGGGAGGAAATGAATAGTATATCGCTAAGCGTCACTGTCTTCTCTGTGGTAAATACTTTTATCAATTTTTTATGATACTACCAATACGCGGTGGTAATAGGTTATTTAATCTTGCTAACCATAGTGGAAATAAAAATTTCGTGCAATAATTTAGTTAATGTCGGAAATGTTTAAAAGTGATCACTTCAGACTTATAGATGTTGATGAGTTGAAGGTGATGAGGGAGAACGAGGCAATTGAAGGTATTGATGCTTTGGTAGAATCTGAAGACATACCGGTTAATTACAACTTAGAAACAGCTGATATAGCACTGTATGCACAAATTTGTACAGAAAGTATCGCTCCAATAATGGAGGAGTTTTCAGACCAAGAAACGGTTCGTATAGGTAGTGAGGTGCAGGAAGATATAGACTTTACATGGATTAGTACTTCATTTGAAAATGTAATGGGCTTTGATTCGATTACGAAAAAGCCAATCGCACTAGATTGTGATGTCATCGTATGGCAGCAAGGTAGTTGTACTTACTTTAGTCTTATCGAGGCGCGGAGAGTATTCGATGATGTGATATTCGACCTTCAAGCCCATTATTTACTAGTTGATACCTCTGAGACTGATCCAATTTTGTATCTTGAATCTTATACGCCTAGTATGGACGAGGCGTTTACTACTGATGACGTACACGAAGGTAAGATTTGCATGTATCCGAAAGAGCTTGATGAAGTAATTGTCATACAAAATTTACCTAAGTTATTCATAAAAGGCAGCGACAGAATAATAGAGCATGATAGGGAGACAATCACGAATATTGAGGAGTTTGTCGATTATGTGCATCAGCTTGTAGGCACCTATGAAGCAACACAGGATATGCAGGATGATGTCGATACGTATGAGGCGGAGCGCATAGCACGACTGAAAGCAAGCAGGTGCAACTAGGTTTTTATATCCGAGGCGTTATTTGTCTTGTAGTTTTCATATCTGAACGAGCTAAACAATCCAAATAAACTTAAATTAAAAACTGGCAGATTTTTTACTTACAATCACTGATTTAAGTAATATGCTCTTAGGGTTGGGAGACTTATGGCAATTTTGTATCATGAGGTTAAAAGCGACAAAATTCAGTCCGTATTAGAGCAGGGACTCAGGCGTATTTCGCGTGGAGATAAAGGTAGCGACCGAAACATCAAGCGGACCGACACGTTGTTGGACGATGGCTGCCCGAAAGAACTAAAAGCAGCTGGCGTGAGCCGTGACAATAATTTGTACTGCTGTATTCCGTATTATGACGGCATTGTTTTGCTATAATGACCACAGTTTTTTCGGGGATTGGCGCAGCCTGGTAGCGCGCACCGTTCGGGACGGTGAGGTCGCTGGTTCAAATCCAGTATCCCCGACCATTCCTAAGGTTTTATGATGAACTTTTAGATACCAAAGTTTAAACTGCGGGACGTTTCATTAACAATTAAGTGACTTGAATCACATTGTGCTGTGGATTTTGCTATACAATGTTAGTTAAACATAAGCATTGAAAGGTTTTTAAGTATGGCGAAATCAAAAAAGTCACAAAAACAGAACAAAGTTATATCAGGCATTTTTACTGCGGTTGCAGTTGTATTTTTGTTTATTGGCGGGCTAGCGTGGTGGGGTTATAGCTTCGCCAGTGGGATGGTAAGGGATGAGTTAACGGCTCAGAAAATTTACTTTCCACCAGCTGGAAGTCCGGCTTTGAGTGAAGAAGAGTTTCCTCACTTGCAGAAATACGGCGGTCAATTAGTGGATGACGGCTTTAAGGCAAAGGGATACGCAAGTTATATAGAGAACCATCTTAAAAAGACGGCCGGCGGCAAAACATACTCTGAAATTAGCAATGAAGCACGAGCTAATCCTGATAATCAAGAATTACAGGAACAACGTCAATCGCTGTTTATGGGCGAAACATTGCGCGGCATACTGCTGGGTACCGGATATGCTTATTGGGTAATCGGGCTTATTGCCAAATATGCTGCCTTGGCTTTGTTTGTCCTTGCAGGGGCATCACTTGTTGGAGCGGTTTACGTTTTGAGGCGCAATTGATTAGGCGCTTAAACCAAGCCGAGTTGGATTAGAATAAAGGTATGATTTTCGCTGCGATTAGCTTATTTGGCATACTCTTGATATTGTTTTCTGCTGAGGGTTTGCGTAGGACAAAAAGACTTAAGCCGGAATCGTCCAGAAAGTTAGTCCACATTTTATCAGGTGTAATTATTGCAACCTGGCCATACTACATTGACACTAACATTATAGTTGCTTTGGCGGGGCTGATGTTTTTGACGGTTCTGGCATCAATGCGGCTTGGCATTTTTACGGCCATACATTCGGTATCTAGACGAACAATAGGCGAATTATTTTTTCCGATTGGTATAGCTGCCGCAGCGCTGATTGCTAATGAAACTTGGATATTCACAGTGGCGATATTGCACATGAGTTTAGCAGACGGCTTTGCGGCGATTGTTGGGACTTCAGCTAACAAGTCTAGAAAATACAAAGTTTTCGGCTATGTAAAGTCGTATGCCGGAACAACTACTTTTTTCGTAGCATCGGTTCTAATTATGATTTTTGCGGCAATATTTAACCCGGAGTATTTTAGGTCCGATACCTGGCTGATTTTGGTATGGTTACCTGTCACTGCTACGGTAATAGAAAATGTTGCTCCTTACGGGTCTGACGATTTGTTCGTGCCGGTTATAGTCGCTTTTGTGCTTAACTTGCTGCCGTACGTACCTTGACTTTGCGCCGATCGGATTTTGCTGTCCGCCCTACGGTTCTAAGCACAATAAATAAAACTAAGATATCAAATAGCGCGCGTACTGCTAGCGCGTAATATACATTAAGTTGAAGTACGCCAAAAATCGCAATCAACCCCAGGCTTGTCAAAATACCTAAGAGTAAAAGTATACGTGTGGTTTTAAGCGTGTGTTTAGCTGAGCTGATAATTTCTGCTACATCAAGCAGGTTGTCTTGTAAAACAATAACGTCAGCTATCTGTATTGAGTTTTCAAGGTTTTCACCGCCCAGGGCAATAGTGGCATCGGCATGAGTAAATACCGGTGCATCTGTTTCTGGATTACCGACGAATGCCACTGGCTTATGTTCAAAAGTTTCTACTATTCTCATTTTATCGGCCAGTCCACACTCCGCATAAACATCTTTGATTGACAACAATTTAGCCGTGTTGGCAGTTGCCAACTGGCTGTCGCCGCTTAAAATCGCCAAATTTTTAATTCCTAATTTCTTAAGTAATTTGATAGCCGGTTTGGCATCCGTACGAACATCATCGTCGAATGAAATCATGCCGGCCAGCGTTCCGTTGATTGCAACGTAAGCGACAGTGGAGTTTGGCAGTTGTTTCTTGGCTGCCACCACATCAATACCGTATTCGGCCATAAGTCGCAGAGTGCCGATGACAACCGATCGTCCTTGAACGATTCCGACTAACCCCTGGCCAGCGTGTTCAGTAACGCGTTTAGCTTTAGGAAAGCGAATCTTTTCCGAACCTACCCTAGCGGTGATTGCGCGCGCCAAGATGTGACTGGAAGATTGAGCAATAGCAGCCGCATCAGAGAGAACAGTTTGTTTGTTGAAACCCTTGAAAGTCTTTATGTTTTTAACGAGCGGATTACCCTCTGTCAGTACGCCGGACTTATTGAATGCTATAGATTCTATTTCTGCCAGACGTTCAAACGAAGCACCATTACTTAGGATATTGCCATCAAGGATGATTTGTTTGATACCGAGCTTGATTGCTAGTGGGATAGCACCAATAAGAACAAATGGCGAGGCGACTATAATCACCTCCAAAAAGCGTACAGATTCGCCGGAAATTACCCATAGTGAGGCAGCGATGATATATATCGCGGCAGCAAACAGCAGGTTAATGCGCGCCGCCAGTTTTATAAAAGGCGAATCGGCGTTAAATACTGAACGAACACGACGTTTTAGTATTGCCAGGTGACTGCTTGTTGCATTTCGAAGAGCTTGAACCGTCAACTCGTCTCCATAATTAGTCATACCGCTCAAGAGCACTTCGCCAGGATGTCTGTTTATGATAATTTCCTGATTAAGAAATGTAGAGATATCCACCGTTGACTGGCCGCTTATAATTTGACAATCAACAGGTATAACCTGGCCACTTCCAATTAGGAGTTTGTCGCCTTTTTTGATCGAACCTACCGCTATATCGGTCTGCTTTTTTCCTTTTATCTGCAGTGCATGCTTAGGAATTTGCGGCAGTAAGGATTCCAGATGATTTTTAGACCGTTTTATAAGTTTGTCAATTACTACTGGCCTGATGATAGTAATAAAAGCAATGGCGACCCCCACCCAATAGAGGTCCAGTACAAAAGCGGTGGTTAAAGCGCCGAGCCCGATAATATCGGCATCAAGGTTACCGCTTTGAAAGTTTCTTATTGCTTCCCATGCCAGAATCCCGGCAGTTATAAGCAGCGTTAGAGCTAATACAAAGGTTGCCGTAGAATCATAATTTGCGGCGGTTAACAGCGCGCTGATTAGGGCAGTGCTAACAAGGAGCGTTAGTCTGCTGTAGTTCGTAATAAGGTCTTTGATTTTCTTCATTTCCGGACTCCTGCTATTCTGTAGTATAGCAACCAAACTATAAGAGCATAAAGAGGATTAGTAATGGCAAAGGGCGGTATAGTTACACGCTTAAAACAGCATACAGAAGATTATTTAAGCGAATTTGTTTACGGCGGTATTGACGGCGCGGTCACGACATTTGCGGTGGTGGCCGGTGCCACGGGTGCCCAGTTCAGCACGCAAGTGATACTGGTTCTTGGCTTCGCTAACTTGATTGCTGACGGGTTTTCTATGGGAGTCGGCTCGTATCTTTCGACTAAGTCAGAGCAAGAGCTGGCAGTAAAGAAGGGCGAAGATGTTTCTGATGAGCCGTCCCCAGTTATCAATGGTGTAAGTACGTATGTTTCCTTTATCCTGGTGGGTCTGGTGCCTCTGCTGGCCTATTTAATCGATTATCTTTTTGAACTTGAGGCAAGTAATCTCTTCGCCGCATCGGCTGGCTTAACGGCAATCGCTTTTTGCGGTATCGGCTATTTGAAGAGCAGGGTCGCACATTCGCCGCTTCTTCGGGCGGTACTGGAAACCTTGCTACTTGGTATTATTGCTGCCGGATTGGCATATGTGCTTGGATATATATTAGAAAGTATCATTGTCAAATAATAGAATAACAGAGATAGTCTGGTATAATTAACCAAGTCTTCATGGCATCCTTGCGGGTGTAGTACAACGGCCAGTATGCAAGTTTTCCAAACTTGAGACGGGGGTTCGATTCCCCCCACCCGCACCATTATTTAGTACGCCCTGGTAGCTCAGCTGGATAGAGCAGAGGACTTCTAAGCCTAAGGTCGCAGGTTCGAATCCTGCCCGGGGCGCCATTCTCCGTCGCTGATTCATAAAAAATTCAGCCGCGGGGAATTTTTTTGTTTCAAAAACGTTTATAGAAACACATCGGTAGATAGGACAGTCTTTCGGTATCTGTTACATTATTCATATGCTTAAAAAAATCGGCAAAGCCAAGTACTTTCCACTGATTATCGGTATCGTAGTTTTTGTGGTGGCGGTAATGCTTGGCCTAGCGCTTTTAAGCCCATATGATAATGAAAATAAATCAGATAAAACTGTGCTTCAGAAAGATACAAAAATTAAAAATGAGCCCTCGGCAGTCGATAGCACCAAACTGCAAGCTTTGATTGAAGAGTGGATAGAAAGTCAGAACACTACTTTTGCGGTTAAGGTGCAGGAAATAGACGGGCTTAAACGGTCAGCTTCGGTTAATTCAGCTAAGCAGATGATTCCGGCGAGCACTTACAAGCTTTTCTTGAGCTATGTGATTTTATTAGAAGTAGAGGAGGGTAACTTTGAGCTTGCTGATAAGGTCCCTGGGACAGAAGTGAGCATAGAAGAGTGTATAGAATCGTTGTTGGTAATTTCTTCTGATGAGTGCGCATGGCAGCTTGGTAATATGGTTGGATGGGATGAAGTTGATAAGACTTTGGCCGACAAGGGCTTTACAAGTACAAAGCTAAATAATTATTCTAAGGAAGGACAGTTTATAGGAGACAAAAAGTCATCAGTCGATGATGAGGTTGAGCTGCTTGTCCGCCTGCAGTCAGGCACACTCCTCAATGGTGAGTTGAGTAATCTTATGCTGGGATTCATGAGGAATCAGGTGCATCGTGAAAGAATCCCTGCAGGAATTTCAGATAACATCGTAGTAGCGGATAAGCCGGGCTGGCTGGACGGAATCGAAAACGACACTGCCATCGTATACGCTCCGACAGGCCCCTATGTGCTTACGATTTTCTCTGCCGAGGCCTCCACTTCGCAGCTGGCAGAACTCTCGAAGTTGATTTATACGAATATGATTCTATAATCCTATGGTTGTAAACAGAGCTTTTTTACGATATAATCACCCCTGTTTTAGCTGTACTTAATCCAAATTCGTGATAAGGTTCGCAAGTTTGTTTTGTTGGCATGTTGGCGCAAGCGAAGCTGCAAAAATAAATATGCGCTTGTGGCGCTCTAACCAAAAATACGTTAGATGGTAAGTCCAAAATATACTTTAATATTCTATGTTGTTAATATGGCGGATGTAGCTCAGTTGGCGCAAGCGAAGCTGCAAAAATAAATATGCGCTTGTGGCGCTCTAACCAAAAATACGTTAGATGGTAAGTCCAAAATATACTTTAATATTCTATGTTGTTAATATGGCGGATGTAGCTCAGTTGGTTAGAGCGCCTGATTGTGGCTCAGGAGGCCGTGGGTTCAAATCCCATCATTCGCCCCAAATCATGGACCCGACTGTTTGTCGGGTTTTTGATTTGGTTGATGGAGTTTTAACCCACGCCTAAAGGCCGTGGGGGAGAACAGCCGGTGGCTGTTCGGACGGCAATAAACTCTTGAAAACTTGTTTTCATAGATGTTTTTGTGGGGTCGCCAGAAGTGACCAAATCCCATCATTCGCCCCAAATCATGGACACGACTGTTTGTCGGGTTTTTGATTTTGGTTGATGGAGTTTTAACCCACGCCTAAAGGCCGTGGGGGAGAACAGCCGGT
>CAZICT010000003.1:78296-110510 GCA_964537935.1 uncultured Candidatus Saccharibacteria bacterium
GGCTGTTCGCAAGGACACTTTATTCAGTCCTATTTAAGTGGAGTTGTATCATCGGATCTCAATAACTATCTTGCCGTTGACGGTACCATTTTCTTTGGCTTCGAAGGCTTCACGAATCTGTTCTAACGTAAATACTTTGTCGACATGAGGCGTGACTACACCTTCTTCTACTAGTTGCCGGAGCGCATCAAGAGCTTCGGTTGTAACTTTAGTGCTTTGTGTCAGTGCTGTAACTCCAAGGTCTTTGGCTTTGGCTTCGTCTGCCTGGACCAGCATAGAAACAGCCGTACCGCCACTCTTTAGGATGGCAAGGCTTTTATTAAAGTCCGCACCGGTTGTGGTGTCGAATACTGCATCGTAGTCTTTCAGTATGTCTGCAAAATCTTTGGCCTTATAATCAATCACCTCATCGGCGCCGAGCTGCTTTACATAATCGATACTTTCGCCCGTAGCACTGACAGCAACATAAGCACCAATATGTTTTGCTATTTGTATAGCTACAGTACCGATGCCGCCAGCACCGCCGTGAATGAATAATTTTTGGCCTGATTGTAGATTTATGTGTCTAACCAGCGCCTGCCAAGCGCTAACCCCAACCAAAGGCAATGAAGCGGCCTGCTTAAAGTCTAAGCCCTCGGGTGCTTTAGCGATCTGCCCGGCACTGGTGGCTGCAAATTCCGCAAATGCACCACTGTTACCAGCTACGACATTCGCTTGGCCATATACCTTATCTCCTACGGATATATCGCTTACATCCTCGCTTACTTCAGTTACGACTCCCGCGATATCACCCCCGAGTGTGGCTGGAAACTCCAGAGGAATTGCATCTTTCATATATCCGGCGCGTATTGCTGAATCGAATGGGTTAAGACTTGAGGCGTGAACTTCTACAAGCACCTGACCTTGTTTGAGGGTTGGCGTGTCTACTTCGTTGATCTGTATCACTGACGGATCACCGTATTCGTTCAATTGTGCGGCTTTCATAGTATTATCCTCCACTATTAATGCTATAATTTGTATAGTACTAATTATTATAAAGTACTATAATTTTTATAGCAATTATTTATGAATAAATTATATGAACATGAAACACCCAAGGCATGTACTGCAACCATGAGGCTCCTTGGGGATTATTGGACGCTTAGGATTATTGATACGCTGAAGGCCGGAGAGATGCGATTTTGCGAGTTGCAGCGACTGCTCGATAACTTAAATCCGGTTACTTTATCGACACGATTAAAAAAGCTGGAAGATGCCTCTCTAGTTGCTCGGCATAAAGAAGCCGTTGATAAGATTTCAGTGTCGTATTCACTAACCTCACTAGGTATTCAGTCGTTAACGGTTGTTGATGCACTGTACCACTTTTCTTCCAAAGCCCAAGAGCATAAAAAGGCGGTTAAGCCGCTTTAAGCAGGTGTATTAGCATACTTTATATAATGAAGAGCTTGCGCTTTTCATATAGTTAGAGTTACGCTATATGTAGTGCTTCACAATATAAATTAAGCACCAAAATAACACATAAAAGGAGGTGTTATGCGTTTAAGGTTATTAGCAGAAAACTTAGTAAATGTATTTGTGGGGATTGTGGAATTCTTCCTCGGCCTTCGGTTTATCCTAAGGCTGTTCGGAGCAAATGCCGACAATGGTTTTGTGAGCTGGATATATGATATGAGCGCGGCACTGCTCGCACCGTTCCGCGGGATATTCCCGACTACAGTGTTTGAAAATCAATTTGTACTGGAGTTTTCAACTCTGTTCGCGATGCTGATGTACGCGCTGTTTGGCCTTGTGGTTATCGCGGTAATTAATGCGGTGACCGCTCCGGCTAAGAAGAGGCGCTAGATTTTTTCTATATTTCGTGCATTACAGTGATACGGGCGCCTAAGCTATTGAGTCGCTCTGCAAAATCTTCGTAACCGCGGTTTATGGAATAAACATTGCGAAGCACAGAGGTTCCATTAGCAGCCAACATGCCGATAAGTAATAGCATGGCGGGCCTTAGGGCGGGAGGACACACCACATCGGCGGCGCTGAATTTTGTGGGGCCGTCTATGTATGCGCGGTGCGGGTCGGCAAGAGTTACATTAACGCCGAGCTTGCGCATCTCGGTATAGTACAGGGCGCGCTCTTCGTATACCCAGTCGTGAATCAGTGTTCGGCCTTTGGATACAGCTGCTATCGGTACGAACAGGGGTAGGTTATCAATGTTGAGCCCAGGGAAGGGGCGGGCATAAATCTTCTCCTCAAGTGCAACCAGATTACCGTTGTGTTTATGAACAGTAATATCAGCGAGATCAGTGTGGTTATTATTAGCCTTATAATGTTCGGAGACAGTAACCTCTAAACCCATTTTTTTGAGTTTTAGAAGCTCAAGCTCCAAAAATTCTATAGGTGCGCGTTCAACCGTAATTTCTGAATTAGTGCTTACAGCAGCAGCAATGAATGTCATCGATTCAATAGGGTCTTCGCTCGGGTAGTAGGTAATATTCTTCTTAATTTCAGATACTCCACGAACACGCAACGTGCTTGTACCAATACCCTCGATACGGACACCAAGCTTTTTAAGGAAGAAGCAGAGGTCCTGCACCATATAATTAGCGCTTGCCATTTTGATAACAGTTTCATTTTCAAACCGGGCTGCTGCCATTAATACGTTTTCGGTAGTGGTGTCGCCTGATTCATAAAGCACAATCTTACGTGCCGGCTTTTTGTTAACCGTAACCTGATAATGTCCTGATTTTGCTAGAATATCTACTCCCATCTCTTCCAGAGCGTATAGATGCGGTTGAACCGTACGAGTGCCAAGCTTACAGCCTCCGGCGTAGGGTATTTTGAACGAATCGTACATATGCATCAAAGGGCCGAGCATCATCAGTACCGAACGAGTTTTTCGAGCGGCATTTTTATCCATTTTATCGAGGTTAAGCTGTGCCGGCGGCTTAATCTCAAGGTCATTTCCAGCTAACCATTTAGTATGTACTCCTATACTGTTGAGTACTTCGATAATACGGTTGACCTCTTCAATACGCGGCATGTGTTTAAGGCGCGTCGTACCCTTGTTGAGAAGTGAAGCAAACAGTAAGCAGACTGCGGCATTCTTTGATACTTTTGTAGCTATACTGCCGCTTAGTTCGTGGCCGCCCTCAATGCGCAAATTTACAGCGCTGCCACTAAGGCTTATAAGCGGTTTTTTTAGTACGTCGCTTATTCGGCCAAGGGTTTCAAGGCTTAAATTTTGTTTACCGTGCTCAATACGGTTAACGGCTGATTGCGAGGTTTTAAGCCGTCTGGCAAATTCGGCTTGAGTCATTCCTCTATCTTGTCTTAACTGATATATTAATTGGCCAATTTTCTGATTTGTACTAGACATAACGCCATAAGTATACCGCATATGACGTTAAACACAAACATTATTTTATTGAATTTTTATTGCTACAATTAAAAGTATGATCTAGCTACTGTCATTATACCTCAGGTACTAACGAATAAAGAGACTATTTTTAAGTTTGGAGAAATAAGATGAACGACACGGCAATTTACGACCTGATTCAGGCAGAAGAGCAACGACAGCGGGCAGGGCTGGAGCTGATACCAAGCGAAAACTATGTCAGCCGCGATGTATTGGAGGCTATGGGCAGTGTGTTTACTAACAAGTATTCAGAAGGCTATCCTGGCAAGCGATATTATGGCGGACAAGAAAATACCGATCAGGTTGAACAGCTGGCAATTGACAGGGCAAAGAAGCTCTTCAATTGCGATCATGCCAATGTACAACCGCACTCCGGTGCTCAGGCAAACGAAGCCGTTTATCATGCCTGGTTGGAGCCAGGTGATACGGTGCTTGCGATGGACCTTAGTCACGGCGGACATTTGACGCATGGCCATCCGGTAACGGTGCTGGCCAAACAATACAACTTTATCCGTTACGGCATGAAGGATGTAAGCACGGGAGAAATCGATTATGAGCAGCTTAGGGAGCTGGCACATAAGCATAAACCAAAGATAATCCTGGCTGGCTTCAGTGCTTATCCGCGAGAACTTGATTATAAGAAATTTGCTGAAATCGGTAACGAGGTCGGAGCGATGCTGATGGCGGACATGGCCCATATTGCCGGATTGATTGCTGGCGGGGTGGCTAAAAATCCTTTTGATTACGGATTTCATGTAGTTACAACCACTACCCATAAAACATTACGGGGTCCTCGCGGGGGTATGATTTTAAGCCGTGGCGTAGTAGGTAATCCATTAAAAAAAGTCGAAAAAACACTCGAGAACCTGCCGACACTGATTGATAGAACTGTGTTTCCCGGGGTTCAGGGCGGGCCGCACATGCACGTAATAGCTGCAAAGGCGGTAGCTTTCGGCGAAGCGCTTGCTCCCGAATTTAAGGTCTACTCACGGCAAATAGTTGCCAATGCTAAGGCACTAGCCGATTCGATGCTTGACCAGGAATTTACACTTGTGACAGGGGGAACGGATAATCATTTACTGCTGACAGACGTTTATAAGGCATTCGGTGTAAACGGTAAGGAAGCAGAAGAAGCTCTCGATGCAATCGGACTGACACTCAATAAAAACGCTATCGCAGATGATCCTTTGCCGCCTTATAGGCCAAGCGGTATACGTTTGGGTACACCGGCGGTCACGACACGCGGCTTGACTGAAGGCCATATGAAGCTTATTGCTGAGTGGATGCGGCGTGCAATTGATGCCCGCACCGACAATAAATCACTCTTATCACTGAAGGAAGAAGTGCGGGCCCTAGCGCTACAATTCCCGTTACCAAGCGATAGTTAAAGCTATGTGTTTGGCTAATGCTTGTATCGTGAATATACTTTGTCTGCCATGACTGCCAAAATACCGGTAGCAGCTAATCCCAGTACGATTTTATTTATACGATTTTGGCGTCGTTGCGACTCAAGAGTTGGTAAATAAGCCGTTCCTGACCTAAGGGTAACATTGGGCCAAACAAAAGTTGTGTTGTAATTGGTAAAGAGGGAATATGCAAGTGCCATCTTACGCGCCAATATCTTAGGGTCATCTTGATCCAACATACTACTAAATTGAGGCGGAAGAATTTCTCCTTCCGGAAAGCCTCTCTTAATCAATGCGGAGTTAACCCCTTGCTGTTCTAAGAATGTGACTAATACTGTCTCATGGTCAGAGAGAATCGCCTGCAGAGTGAGGTTTTTTTCATCTTTTGACATACTGTCATCACCGAGTACTGCGAGTGCAAAATCCCCTACAAGTTTGCTTCCGTGCTCAATAGATTCGCGTATATTATTGGAATTAATAGCAGACGGTTTGGCGATGTGTGACAACAGTGCGTCTTCTAAAGCGTACTGCTGTTCATAAAGAAGTGATGAATGATACACCAAGCCATCTACAGCTTCAATGTCTGCAGTAAGGTCTTCAAATATTCTTAAGTCTTCTCGGTGGCTCATTATAATTTATTAATCTTTGGATATTAATAATATAACTTTATGGGATATTTGGCAATATTTCTGGCTCTTGCTGAAGCGTGATACCGAATTTACTCTGAATGACCTCAATAATTTTTTGTTTGAATCGAAGAAGCTGTGCAGTAGTGGTCGCGCGTTCATTTATAAACACAAGCGGTTGGGTTGGCCATGTGGCCATTCCGGTCTCTGAATCATGATAATCTTTGAAGCCGGCACTATCGAGCAGCCAGGCGGCTGAAAGTTTGGCCCTTCCATCATCAAGCTCCCAATAAACCATTTTCGGATACTGCTGCAACAGGTTAATCAACTGTTGGCGCTCTATGATTGGATTTTGAAAAAATGAACCGTTGTTGGCGACACGACTGGGATCCGGTAGTTTACTGGTACGAATTGCGATGACTGCATCCCGAATCGTTTGTGGCGTGTAGGAAGTTATATCATTTGCTTTTAGGTATCTTTGCAGACTTTCATAGAAGGGCGGCTGCGGTAATGTTTTTGTGACATGTAGCATGATGGCACTAATATAAAAACGGTGTTTGTCCGTGGTCTTAAAACGACTGGAACGGTAGCTGAAGTTACAGTCAGGGTTTGGTACGTTAACTAATTGCTGTGCCACAGTGTCGTAAGCTTCAACGGCCACCAATACATCAGAAATTTCTCGTCCATATGCGCCTACATTTTGTACCGGCGTAGCTCCGGCAGTACCAGGAATAAGTGATAATTCTTCAATACCGCTATAGCCCATGCTTACCGTACGAGCAACGACGCTGTCCCAATCTTCACCGGCGCCAACTGTTATATATAAATTTTCGGAATCTTCTTGATAGGTTTCAAAGCGCATAATTTTGTTAACCATAACAAGCCCCGGATAGCCCTCATCGCGCCAAACTATGTTGCTGCCGCTCCCAATCATAATTACCGGTAGATTTCGGTTTGCTGCCCAGTTTAATGCTTCGCTTATTTCTGAGCGGTTATTTATTTCAGTCAAATAGGCAGCGTTGCCGCCAAGACGCATCGTAGAATATGCGGTTAGCGGAACGTTTTCGAGTATAAACATATACCAAACATTATACGCATTTTGTCTTGATTGTGGGCGTTTCTGGGCGTACCATGTGTAGACGATGAGTGAGAAACATACATCCAGTAATCCATTTGAGCATTTGGGTAAATCCCTGAAGAAAATGCGCCTTAAGCGAAGAGAGAGCCTGGCGGAAGTATCAGGTGCCGTTGAGATTGATATTGATGAATTAACTAACATAGAGCAGGGAATCAAGCGCCCGAGTGAAGATATTTTGCTTCTGTTGATTAGCCACTTCGGTGCTAAGGAGGATGAAGCAACCAAACTTTGGGAACAAGCCGGCTATAGTCAAAATAATATTCCCAGCAACCACATGACTAATGATGATCAAGGCAATACTAAGCCAGCAGTTATGGTGATGCCGATGGACGCAAGGATAGTCTACACCGATATGGTGCACGTGATGGTCAATAATTACGGTGTTGTTATGAATTTTATGCAGGGTGCGGGGCCAAACGATCAGCCGCTTGCAGTCGCACGAATCGGTATGAGCAAAGAGCATGCCCAAAGCGTATTAGAGGTACTGCAAAAAACCCTAAGTCAACACAACCAAAAATCACTGCCCAGCCCGGAGACCGATCAGTCAGCTAGCTAGTTGCAGATTCTTTAGTGTTGTTTAGTATTTTTGACGTCTGTAAAATTTCATGATTTTAATAAAACACAGATAGCTTTATACTTTCTTGATAGGAAAGGTATGGCTTTGCTATGTCGAGGACACAGAATGTATTAATTTCATACGGAATATTCGCGCTTATTTATATCGGGCTAGCTTTATTAGATCCGATAGAACAATCCCAGCTTGCACGGCTTCAAATTACCCGACTGCAGGCAAATCTGCTGCTAATAACTATTATTGCACCGTTACTTTCGATTTGGCTGGCGGCGTTTTACGGTTATGCAAGATTTAAGGATTATGCTGAACATATTCACGGTACTAGAGATGGCGACGCTTTCAGTTACATTGCCAACGGTCTGGGCGTATTAGCGCTAAGCCTTCCTGTAACCTCAATAGTTTCATCAATATTTAATTATTTTGGCGACAAAAATCCTGATCTTATACCTTCCTTCACTATTATTTCCAACTATTTTGCAATCGGATTTGCGTTTGTGGCCTTTATGATTATCTATCGCGGTGCAAAAAGTCTTAGCCGTGTAGTTTCCGCACGCAAGGCAAAGTTCCCCAGATATATAAGATATTATGTTTTTTTGGCTGCTCTATCATTACTCTATATTTACCTAACGTTTACCAATCCTATCCGCCATCAACCGAATAAAGAGAATCAGGAAGCAATTTATTATTTACCTGATTGGCTCATTTTATTTACGGTGGTAATTCCTTACATAATCATCTGGCTTATCGGGCTTAGGGCATTTTTGTATATCAAATATTACCAAAGAAGAGTAAAAGGGGAGCTTTACAAGAAAAGCCTTAAACAATTGTCATTTGGCCTAGGCGGTGTGGTTGTTATATCTATCGTTTTGCAATACCTAACAGCTTTCACATCGGTTTTTGATGCCTTATCACTCCAGCCTTTGCTGGCGACGATTTACTTGCTGTTGGTAGTATATGCTGTTGGCTTCATTTTGATTGCACTCGGAGCCAAAAAACTAAAGAAAATCGAGGAAGTGTGAGCCTATGATGCAGCGAAGCACTTCTTTGTATAGCCGTGTTGTTAAGACGACTGAACATTATTTAGGGCCGACTGCAGAGCGGTTTGTTAATCGACAAATTCAAACGCACCTTGGCAAACAACCCGATGACTTAACGCACAAAGACCTGGAAAAGCTTATTGATTGGCTTAAAGCCGTTGTAGCACTGCTTACAGAAGGCGACACGTTGGTTAATGACTACGCTGCCGATCTGAGAAAGCTTGCAAAAAGGAACAAAAATTCCAAATGAGCAATGACGATTCAAGGCGGCTAAGGCCTAAAAAAATGACCAAAGAAGTTGCTCAAGAAAGGGCACGTTCTATAGCTCTGTTTCATAGCATCGGTGACGGTGCTATAGCAGCTGATGAGACTGGCAGGATTGAAAGGGTTAACCAAGCTGCGCTTGACCTGCTTGGCTTTAAAGAATCAGAGTTGTTAGGCAAATCTTTCCCCCGCGTGATAGTCGCGACTGACGAAAACGGTAAAAAAACTCCTATAATTAATCGACCAATTACACAATCATTTATAGCCGGGCATGCTATATCGACACGAAGTTTTTATCAGTGTAAAGACGGGTCTTTATTACCGGTTGCAATTACTGTTTCGCCAATCATAATTGACGGCCGGCCTGTCGGTGCGATAGAGGTTTTTAGAGATATTACCGAAGAAATGGAAATTGACCGCATGAAGTCCGAATTTATTTCTATCGCTTCACATCAACTGCGCACTCCGGCTACGGCCGTCAAAAATTATATTGCCATGCTGCTAGAAGGCTATGCCGGTGAATTGAACGAAAAGCAGAAAGCTTTTGCAAAAATGGCTTATGAAAATAACGAGCGACAGCTTGATATCGTGAATGATCTGCTGTTTGTGGCCAACACCGAATCGAGCTCTCTTATTCTAAAGACTGAGAAAATCGACATTGCAGAGCTGGTTAAGGACGTTATTGAAGTGCTGGAGGAAACAATTCGTGAGCGTAACCAAAAGCTTGAAGCCCAACTTGCAGAAGGCGTAGTTGCTCAAGTCGATCCGTCATACATGAAGATGGTAGTAGAGAATCTTATGAGTAACGCCAGTAAATACACGCCGCAGGATGGTAAAATATTTGTTTCGCTAAATCATTCTCCAAAAGCGTTCAAAATTGTGGTGGCTGATACGGGTGTTGGAATAAACCATCAGCAGCGCGATAAGCTTTTTAAGAAGTTTTCACGGATAGATAATCCTTTGTCCGCCGAAGTCGGGGGCTCAGGAATTGGCCTATACCTTGTAAGGCAGATTGTCGAACTGCACGGTGGGCGAGTGCGTGTAAAGTCATCCCCCGGCAAGGGCGCTGAATTCACGGTAGTAATTCCTAAGGAATAAGGGCCTGTTTGTCCATCTATTCTTTCAAGGCAGATCCAATCCAGTGCAGCTCAAAACAAAAAATCCTAATCAGAGACTTTTAAATTACTCTGGTACACCGGGGGGGATTCGACTCACTTCCAGCGAGCCCGTCACAATATCTTTGCAAACCAGTTTGCAAGAGTTGACTCCCTTGCGAACTGCCACTGGCAGTTCTCACCCCGACCCTTGGCGTCGAGTGTTCAAGCCATCACAATAAACCAAGCAAAAACCGCCCAAAAGGACGGTCTTTGCTTGGTACACCGGGAGGGATTCGAACCCCCGACCCTCTGTTCCGAAGACAGATGCTCTAATCCGCTGAGCTACCGGTGCGAAGTACCTAGAGATTATATCAGATTAGACATAAGGTAATGTATTATCTTATCAGACAGAGGTTGAGTGATGTATAAATTTGCTAATTTTTCCGAAGTTCGTCAGGTGCTTAGGGATTTTATTCCTAGTTCTAGTTCAAGCCGGAGTGAATATACCCTAAACCGCATGCGGAAGCTAATGAGCTATTTGGGAAGTCCTCAAAACGATTACAAAGTAATTCACGTTGCGGGCACATCAGGCAAGACATCAACGTGCTATTACATCGCAAGCTTGCTAAGTGCGTCAGGCAAGAGAGTCGGTTTAACCGTGTCGCCACACATTGATGAGATCAATGAGCGAACTCAAATAAACATGGTGCCGCTTGATGAAAAAACGTTCTGTAATGAGTTTGCTGAGTTTATGAATCTAGTTGAGAAGTCAGGAATCAGGCCGATTTATTTCGAGCTTCTTATTGCCTTTGCCATGTGGGAATTTAAACGTCAAAAAGTGGAATATGCGGTTATTGAAGTTGGTCTGGGCGGATTGCTTGATCCGTCCAATGTTATAGATACACCCGACAAATTATGTGTTATTACCGACATAGGCTTGGATCATACACATGTACTAGGTAAAACCATCGAGGAAATAGCAGCCCAAAAAGCCGGTATTATTCATGATGGAAACACGGTAGTCGCATATAAACAAAAGTCGGAAATAAGTGCTGCGCTACATAGGTCAGCGGCTCAAAAACAGGCAAAATTTATAGAAATAACTTCAAAAGATGTCAAAATATCGGCAACAGAACTTCCGTTGTTTCAGCGACGAAACCTATTGTTGTCTACAGAAGTCTACCAACTACTATCGGAACGTTACGAACTGAAAGAATTAAACGAAAGCATATTAGCCAAAGCGGTTAACACTTATATACCTGGCAGATTAGAGTTTGTAACAAAAAATGACCGACTGCTTTTACTGGACGTTGCACACAACGTGCAAAAAATGAAGGCGCTGATAGAAAGCCTGCAAGAGATGTATCCGGGCCAGAAATATTCGATTGTGATTGGGCTAAAGAAAGCAAAAAAGTCGCAGTTAGATGAGCTTCTAGAAATATTGCTGCCCAATTGCAGTAACTTGATTGCAACATCGTTTGTTACGGCCGGTAATGAAGTAGCATCTTTGGATCCGCAGGTAATTGCCTTTGCCTGTCAAAAGCTTAGTTATGGCAAGGTGATCGTTGAGCCTAAGCCAAGCTTGGCGCTTAAGCGGTTAATGGGTTTGCCCGGTCCTAGAATCGTGACTGGTTCAGTCTTTCTACTTAATCATATTCGTCCAATAATTAGCGAAACATAAGCGACTTACTATACAATAAAAGCGGAGGGCAAAGTGACTACGCCACCGACAAAAGCGAAACTTTCGATGTTGACTCTCACAGCGGTGATAGATCAATTAAAGGACGGTGTTGTCACTGCTGATTTACAGGGAAATATTATTTCCATGAATAAAGCCGCAATGCGTATGTACGGCTTTAAAAAACCTGCTGATTATCAGAAGAACCAAACTGAATACCAAGCACAATACACTATCTTATCGTTTCCCGGCCGCCGTAGACTTTCTCAATCTCTTCGTCCGTTAGCCAGACTGCTAAAAGATAAGCATCTGAATACTACTGTTGTTCTAAAACCAAATCAGAAAGATAAAAAAGAACGGATTATCAATTACCGGGGCCAGTTAATAATTAGTAAAAATAAAAAGCCGATCCTGGCGATTTTATTGCTGCGTGACGTCACCAAGGAAAAGCGCATACTTCGCGAGCGCGAAGAGCTGCTTGCGCTAAATAAAGTCAAAGATGAGTTTATTTCCCTTGCATCTCATCAGCTTAGAACTCCGGCTACTGCCGTCAAGCAATTTGTCGGAATGGTGCTTGATGGTTATGTCGGGCCACTAAAAAAGAGCCAACGGGAGCTTCTAACGTATGCTTTGGACAGCAATGAGCGACAATTACAGGTGATTAGTGATTTATTAAAAGTTGCACAAGTTGACGCCGGTAAGGTTGAGCTGTTTCGTGAAAAGCATGATATTGCCAGTTTGCTAAAAGCGGTTGTAAAGGAGCAGCGAAAGAACGTGCGTGCTCGTTCACAAAGCATACGACTACACATTAAGAAGGGGAGTTATATAGGCAATGTAGATGTAAATCGATTGCGTATGGTGTTTGAAAATCTTATAGATAATGCCAGTAAGTATTCGCAAGAAGGCAAGCAGATAGATGTGTATATAAAGCATGACAAAAGATACATAGCGGTGAGTGTAAAAGACGAAGGAGTAGGCTTGTCAGAAAAAGATATAAAAAAGCTTTTCCAGAAGTTTTCCAGACTGGAAAGTCCACTTTCAGTTATGGGCGGCGGATCAGGCCTGGGGCTTTATTGGGCAAAGGAGATTGTGAGCCTTCATGGCGGCAGTATCAAAGTAGAATCCGAGCCAAATAAGGGTAGTATTTTCACTGTAAAAATTATAGCCTAAGCACTTTTTTACTTGATAAAACAGGGGTAATCTGCTAAAGTTGTCCAAGTTGTGACCCAAAGCGGGCCAGTAGCTCAGCTGGTTAGAGCACCTGCCTCTTAAGCAGGGTGTCGAGGGTTCGAGCCCCTCCTGGCCCTCCAAGTAAAGTGCCGACCTTTGTGGTCGGTATTTTACTTGGATAGCGGGCTCAAGTCTTCGACACGCCGAAAGGGTGGAGAGGGTGCAGACCGCCAGTGGCGGTCTGCAAGGCAATCTTCTGGATGCAACTTGTTGCATGCCAGGAAGTTGCGGGGTCGCTGGAAGTGACCGAGCCCCTCCTGGCCCTCCATTGTGCTTATGCTTAAAAACAGGGATGAGAGTCTCTGTTTTTTGATAAAATAAATATAATGAAACTAATTCTGATTAGGCACGGTGAAACACAAGAAAATGCAGATGGAATTGTTCAAGGCTGGTTTGACTCAAGATTAAATGATACCGGAAAACGCCAAGCTAAAGCTGCTGCTAACAAATTTATTGATGACATAGATTCAATATACTCATCAGACCTGCAGAGATGTCTGCAGACAGCAGAGTTCTTTAAGAATAAATACTCAGATACTCCATTTCACGAAGACAAAAGACTAAGAGAACGTAATTTTGGAGATGCTCAGGGGACACACAAAGATTTGCACGATTGGGAGGTTTTCTGGGCATCAAACGATAAAGTTTCAATTCCGAATGCAGAAACACTAGATGAGTATACAAACAGGGTGAGAGAATTTCTAGACTTCTTAAAAGAAAAACATAGTATTAATGAAAATGTTTTAATCGTGACACACGGCGGTACGATTAACAGAATTTTTGACATCTTAGAACTCAACAATAGCTATCGGGCAATCAAAAATTGCGAGTCGTTGTGTGTTGAGCTGACCTAAAAATAGTTGCGACTGCATCTACTATGTCCCTCCAAGTAAAGTGCCGACCTTTGTGGTCGGTATTTTACTTGGATAGCGGGCTCAAGTCTTCGACACGCCGAAAGGGTGGAGAGGGTGCAGACCGCCAGTGGCGGTCTGCAAGGCAATCTTCTGGATGCAACTTGTTGCATGCCAGGAAGTTGCGGGGTCGCTGGAAGTGACCGAGCCCCTCCTGGCCTGTTATGTAATATACTTTTCTAACTAACGACTTCGTTATAACAGGGTAGCTTTTGGTATGCTGTATGTATGCCATCAATCAATCACTATATTGCCAATTCAGCCAATGAACTGACCAAGTACATTTCGCTCATATATGAATCGCTGAAAGAAGTAGTTCCTGTCATCGAGACTGAATTGAGGGCCAGAGAGATAGATATCATATTTATTTCGGCGTCAAATCAAGCTATTCCTGAGTACGGACTTGGCGGTAATTCACCCGGACCAAACCATATTTATATTTCATTCGATCCAGATTCGGACAAAGTAACCAAGCAGGGTCTTGTGGAATCTTTATTGCATGAAGCCCATCACTGCATGCGCTGGAGAGATCCAGGTTATGGAGAAACGTTAGGCGAGGCGATGATAAGCGAGGGCCTTGCCTGTCTTTATGAAGAAGAGCATAGCGGGAAGCCTCCGATATATGCAACGGTACAATTATCTAACGAAGAAGTAGAAGAAGCTATGAAGAAGCTTGATTCAAAAGATTACGATCATAGTAAATGGTTCTTTGGGTCAAGCGATATTGCTAGATGGTTTGGATATACATACGGGTATAATATTTGTAAAGACTATGCAGCCAAAATAGGCAAGAGTGCAGCTCAGCTTGTGAATATTGACGCCCAAAAAATATTAAAATAGGCAAAGATTAACTGAGCACCGCTAATTTGTATAACTTTATACAATCTGATCCAGAAAAATAACGGATATTATTTGCTATGATAGGGCAATGGTAAAAATAGTAGTTGAAGAAGATTGCGGCAATGCGCCCAAGAAGTTGTTTGTTAAAGACTTCAATATTGCTTGTGTTCAAGGTGACATAGAAGGCGCACTGCAGATGATTACTGATGAAGCCGTATGGAAGATAATCGGAGGTGACACTCATACCGGTAGAACAGAAATAGAAGAGTATTTGAAAAGTTTTGCTGGCTTGAACGTGTTAGAGCTCAGACTTGATAATGTCATAAGCCACGGTGACCGCTGTGCTGCTAACGGTATATTGATATCCGAGTCAAGAAAGCTCGCATTCTGTAATGTTTATAGATTCAGCAGCCATGCCAAGGATGCCAAAATCAAACACATAGCCTCTTATGAGTTAGAAATTGAATAGGATTTATATTTTATAGCTCTCCCGTAGTATCACGAGAAGGCTGACTAGTCTTAGGCAGATTTATCGTTACTGTCGTGCCAAGGCTTTCAGTGCTTTGGATATCAATCGTGCCATGATGGTGATCAACAATCAGCTTTGTCATGTAAAGGCCGAGACCGATACCCTCATAGTCATACCGCATAATATCAACACCACGGTGAAACTTAGTAAACAGCTTGTCCAGCTCTTCCTTAGCTATGCCTTTGCCGTTATCACTGACAATAATCGCTACTTCATTTTCGTGGTTTTCTAGCCTAAAGTTCACAACCCCATTCGCGGCTGAAAACTTTATAGCATTATTCAGAACATTTCCAAGGGCGGTCGATAGGTATTTGTCATGGAATGCCACATCGGTCATGCTGCTCGGTAGAACTGTATTAAAGGTAATGTTTTTTTGCTGTGCCTGGCGAGAGTATTGCTCGGACAAAGAAGATAGCATAGGAATTAGATCGCCCTTCTGAAGTTTTATAAGCTGATCGGATGTTTCGATTTCAGCAGTAGTTAAGATATCGCCTACAAATTCACCAAGATTTTCTGTACCGTTTCGCAAAAATTTAAGATTATCTTGGGCTTCTTGAGGTAGCTCAATTTCCTGTAACCCTTCAAGTGCTCCTTTGATAACGGTTACGGGTGATCGCAAGTTATGGGCGGCAATTATCATGAATTCGGTCTTTAGGTCATCAACTTCTTTAAGTTCTTTAATATCGGCTTGGAGGGTGTCTGCCATTTTCGATACTGCACCGGCAAGCTCGCTGAGCTCGTCGTTGCCACTTACATTAACGATTTCATCATATTTGCCGTTGCTTATATTGATTGCTGCGGTCTGTATGTGTTTGATGCGTCGCAGGAAGAACCGGTCGATAATAAGATAAGTAAGTGTGCTTACCGCTAGGAATACCGACAGCCCGATGGCCGTGACTGCCAGGAAAATCTGGTTTATTGATCGGTTAATTTCTGCTTCCGAAGCCGTGTAAACCACGGCAATTTGTCTCAAGCCGAAGTCTTCGAAGTAAGGCGCCACGAACACTAATGAGTTAGTTGATTCATCGGTGTAGCTGACTACCTCGAAAGTGGCGGCGTGCTGGCGAAGCTCTTCATTTGCAGGTTCATCATGTAGAGCAAACATTATTTCACCACTGGGCGAAATAACCGCAATATTCGTCAATGCGGGGTTAAGTTCTACGAACTCAGTAAGCTGCTGTTGTATGCGTACACGCCCGGAGTCTTTATAGAGCAAATAAGTTTCACCAATCGGTTCTGTCGCAAGGTTCGCGAAAGTTTGGACATCATCGGTCAATTTGCTGCGTAATGTAGACCCATAGCTTCGAGCGACGACTGCCACAACTACACTTGTCGTAAGCAGCATAAGCAAACCTACGGCTATAATTGCTTTGGCTTGTAGGCCGAAATGTTTCATATGCCACCACTACTGATACGCTTGCCAGAAGTACACACCGAAGCCTGATGAGTTGATGTCTCGATTCAGAACCAGATTATCGGATACTGCCCACTGGTTAAGCGCGATGAAGAGTGGAAGCCATCCCACATCATCCATAGCAATTTTTGATGCCTGCTGGAGCAGTTCCAAGCGCTTTGCTTGGTCAAGGGTTGTGTCGACTTCAGCTAGTACAGTATCTAATTCATTGTTTTGATAGTGATTTGTCTGGAAGGCTGCAGCAAATACGTCACGTCCATCGAGTAGATCAGATCCAAGGCTAAGCAGATACATTTGAGTTGTGTCAGCTAGTTGTTCGGTTGGAGATTTTTCCACCGAAGTGACTCTTACGCCAATCGGCTCAAGCTGACGTGTAAGCTCATCACCGAATGCTTTGGCTGGCGGTACGAAGTAGGTAAATTCCAAGTCAAAGCCATCAGGATAACCGGCACTTGCAAGCAATTGCTTGGCTCGCTCAACGTTGCGCTGAGGTCGCGTAATAGTCGGGTTGTGGCCCGGAATATTTTCGGTCACAATCTGGTCGAATACTTCGGCTTTCAATCCACGAATCTCGATAAAAGGCTGTGGATCTATAGCTAGGTACAATGCCTCACGCACTTCTTTTTTACTTAGAGGAGAGTCAGCTACTCGGCTATTAAGTCCAAAGTGGTAAACATTTCCCGCGTTAAATTCGAGGGCATTAAGGCCGTTACCCTGCAATTGGGAAATATTTTCTTGGGTCAGTGGACCGGCAATATCAAGCTCATCTGATTTTAGATCAGCTACCATTTCATCCTCGTCTTCGTATCCGTAGAAATGTATGGCACGGGTAAGTGGTTGTCCACCATGGAAGTCGTCAAAGGCAACCAATTCTGTGTGAGTGGGCTCTGGCTCAACTTCGGGATTGACTATAAACGGCCCTGTACCAGGATAAAACTCGCCAGTCTTCTCTGTTGCAGTATCTACGATAAAAATAAATGCCAGCCGATTAAGTAGGAGCGGATCAGGACCATTAGTTATTATGCGAACAGTGTCTTCATCTACTACGGTCGCACTTTCAATGGTTGATGTATAAAGATCACGCAAATATCCATCTGTTTGCTTGAGAAGATCGATACTGGCAGCAACGTCAGCAGCTGTTACGGTTCGGCCGGAATGGAACTTAACATCCTGCTTCAGATTAAATACCCATGTTGTATCATCAGGGTTGAACCAATCGCTGGCTACTGCCGGTACGATTTTTGTCTCATCTTCGTACTGAACAAGGCCTTCATAAATCTGCAGATTCATGTCCAAAGTTGTTCCGAACGTTACTTCATCTGCAGGATAAAACAGATTGAATTCTGCACCGAATCCGCCAACACGCACTAATTCTACTGACTGTTTTTCAGCAGTCTCTGCAGTGGTGTCCTTGTTGTCTGAATCTCTAATTAAAAACCACCAGCTTGCAAAACCGATGGCCACAGTTGCAATAATGGTTACGAAAGTCCAAACCTGCCACTTACGGTTACGACGCGGCTTCTCTGGCGGCAAATCAACTTGACCGGTTCCTGGCGGAGTTGTTTCTACAGTAGTTTGTTCAGATGGAGTAGCGTTTGTTTCAGTTTGTGTTTGAGATTCGGGGTTTTGTCGCCCTTCTGGTTGTTGGTCCATTGGTAGGCTCCTTGTTTTAAGCTTAAGCATTACTATAGCACTAGTTAAAGGACGTGAGGCAACCATTTTAGCGCAATTGCTAATATGAAAAACCTGCCTATGTCATTAGTTAATTAAATACAATAAGGTCTTTAACCAAGCAATTCTTCTCGAATTGGCTTAAGTTTTTCAGCCCAGAATATCGTCTGCTCCAGAATGGCTTTAGCTTCTGCAGTCTGTGCGTCCGTAAACTTGTATTGTCCACTTGTATCCAATTCATCCCAGTAATTTGGTAACAAAAGCTGCTCACGGAGATCATATAGCCTTACCTCGCCGGCTACACCACGCAGGTGTTCGACTGCCCGTGCGCCTCCGGCCAAACTACCATAGCTTACAAACGAGACCGGTTTGTAGTGCCATTCCTTAAACAGGAAATCAATAGCGTTTTTGAGCGCCGCCGGTACAGAGTGGTTATACTCAGCCGTCACTATTATGAATCCGTCAGCTTCCCCTATTGTCCGGGACCACTTCTTGGTGTGCTCATTGGCGTACTTATTCTGAGACGGTGGGGTCGATTCATCGAGGAAAGGCAAATTAACCTCTTTGAGGTCTATAAGCTCAAAGCTTCCTCCTTCGACATTTGCTGACGTATCTAATAGCCAGTTTGCAGGTTGCTCGCCAAACCGTCCTGGGCGCGTAGAACCAAGAATAATTTTGATATTAACCATAAACCTCCTTATTTTAGTCTTAATCTAGTGTAAACATAGGGTAGCAGTCGTGCAGTGACTTTTCTTATTTACTATCAAAGTAATTAATTAAGCTTAACTGTTTTACGATGTTTCGGTACAATACATACTCAAATGAGCAGCCAACAAAGAGAAGTAGGCTTCACGATAGTCGAGTTAGTCGTCACGATAGTGGTGATTGGGATTATCGGCGGTAGTATCAGCATGTTATTTATAAGCACCCAGCGTATTCAAGCACGAACCAGCCGACTTGAAGCAGCCACAAGGGCTGCACACAGACAGGTAGAGGTGCTCAGAAATCGTAATTACAATATGCTCACGCCAGGTGAGCCCATTGACTTTACGGATGAGCTGCCGGATTCGCTTCCTGCCGGCAAAACAGGCACTGTTACGGTCAGCGAACCTGTACCAGGATTGCGACGAGTTGATGTAACGGTGGCCTATCCGGAAGGCGACAATACTAAAGAGATTAAATTATCCTCAACGATTGGAATTATCGGGATTACGCAATGAAAATACGTAGTGAAAACAGCGGTTTTACGGTAACAGAAGTAGTTGTGGCGCTCACAATCACCAGTATTTTAATAACTTTGGCCTTCGTGTTTACTCTCAATAACCTGGCAACATATGCAATTGCTTCATCAAGAGCCGATATGCTGTCTCGGGCTCAGACGGCAATGGATGCGATAAGTAATGATATACGCCTTTCATCGTCAGCAGATCTTAACAATCGTTGGTTAGACGAATATGCGCCGAATGCGCCTATTAATGAGTACAGCTGGCAATCAGATGCCGATACTTTGGTGCTTGCCACGGCAGCCGAGGATTCAGATGGCAATATTATCTTTTCTGACCCGTCTCAGTATGTTTCCTTAAAAAACAACACGATTTATTATGTGGAAGACGGGGTTTTATATAAGCGGACACTTGCTGCACCAGAAGCCGAGAATAGTGCCACTACGCTGTGCCCAAAAGAGCAGGCAACCGCTGAATGTCCCCCAGACAGAGAGCTGTTAAAAAAAGTTGATGCATTTAATATAAGCTATTTTGATGCTGAAAATAACGAAGTGGCGCCAACAGATGCTCGTTCAATCGAACTCTATATCCGATTAAAAGACCGTAAATTCAGCCGGGATGTGGAAGTTGATTACACGACGAGGACGGTATTTAGAAATGATTAAAAAGCTTATTTCAATTTCGGATAAAAAATACGAAGATCAACGCGGCATGATACTTGTCGGAGTAATTATAATTACCTCGGCTCTCATTGTGATGGGCTTGTCACTTTCAAGTTTTACTTCGGCCCAGTACCGGGTAACAACTGAAAACGTTTTCCGGGCTAATGCCATACTAGTAGCCGAAGCAGGAGTTGAGCAGTCGCTATATGAGCTTAACCAAAGTGACACCTTTGCTGGCTTTAATACCGAGCAAGAATATTTTAATGATGAAACACAAGGAAGAGGAGTATACACTTCAGTAGTAGCTGAGATCCCTGAAACCAATGCAAAAACAATAACCGCGACCGGAAAAATCTATCGTTACGGAACTGATGATCTTGTAAGCACGCGGATTGTTGAGGTAACAACTGTAGGAACTAACTCAGAAGGCTTCTCAGTTCATACTGGTCCGGGCGGATTAATTCTAAGCGGTAGCGCTAACATAACCAATTCAGATGTCTACGTAAATGGCAGGATTATCATGTCAGGCGCATCAAAGATAGGAACACATTCTCAACCACTCAACGTGAACGTTGCTAATATGGCGTGTCCGACCGGTAATAATCCCGGCCCTACCTTCCCGCAAGTTTGTACTTCCGGTGACCCGATTTCTCTCCAGTGGAGCACGCATATTTACGGTACAGTCTGCGCGACACACCAAACCAGTACCGGTCCCAACCCAAGCGGCAATATCCTACCGGGCAACGGCGGACTTGGGCTGATTGATGATTGTGTTGCCGCGCCGGTAACCCCGCCATCATACGACAGGCAAGCTCATATAAATAATGTAGTCATAGAAGGATCTGGCAACAGTAATTCTTATGTATGTAATAGTTGGCCGTTCGACAGAGTTTGGCCAGCCAATCTCAAGCTCAACGGTAATGTGAATATTGCCAGCAGTTGCAGTCTTGTAATTCGTGGTGATACCTACATAACAGGCGATCTGAGTCTTGGAGGAGCAGCACGTATATATGTGGATGATAGTGTCGGCACAGATAGGCCGGTGGTTATGGTAGACGGAACAATAACAGTGGGCGGATCTTCGCAGGTTATTGCCAACAGTAGCGGAACCGGCGTACATTTTATAAGCTTTAAGTCGAGTGCCAGCTGTAGTCCGAACTGTACCTCTTTAAGCGGTAACGAACTTAAAAATTCTCAAAACCTCCAGACCGTTACAGTTGGTGGCGCAGGAAATATGGCGGGTATGATATTCCATGCCTACTGGGGTAAAGTCAGGCTTACCGGAAGCGGAAATGTCGGCTCTGCAGTCGGACAAACCGTAGACTTAAGTGGTGCTGGGACAATTACCTTTGGCACAACCCTGTCGTCCGGTGAGCGCACCTGGACAATCACCAGCTACCAGCAAAAATTTCCTGAATAAAATAATACGTTAATTTAAAAGAATTATTTGTTGGTGTCTTCTTTTTTCTTAGAAGTGTTTACTTGTTTATTCTCTTTTAAGAAATCTTGTAATGATTTTTTGTCAAGAATAGCAAACTTGTTTTTATCGTCTATTTTCACATTATCTCCTTTGTGGTTTTGCTTCACGGGTTCAATCGTATACTAAGCTACTTCAAGCGACTGTAAGATAATTCACCTAAAACAGTCCTATAGCTAAAATACCGGGACAGTCCCGGTATTTTACATAAGCAGAAACTAATCTTACTTATCTTTTTTCATGTTTTTAATCTTTCTCTCAGCTTCCTTCATCTTTTCTTTTCCCTTGGCTAACATATCGTTCTTCTTATTGTCTGCCATAGATTCCTCCTCGTTTTATAGCAGAAACAAGAGTAGCCTATTATTGGTACTTGAATATATAAAAAACCTCACTAGCCTCTATATAACTGATAGAATGGTTGAGTATGAAATTGTTAAACGGCAAGGAACTAGCGGAATATATCAAAGAGAGGCAGGCACGTCAGGTGCGTGGTTTGCGACAAGCACACGGTATAGCGCCGAAACTAGCAATTGTTCAATGCAAGGAAGATCCGGTTATTAACACTTATGTGCGACTTAAAAAGCAATATGGTGCCGATATTCTTATCGATGTGGATGTTCATTTCATACCCCAGGAAGAAGCTGCAAATAAATTACAAACCCTAAACGATGACTCCAGCGTGCACGGTATTATTGTTCAGCTACCGCTTGAGCATCCAAGCCAGACTGAGGAAATAGTAAATCTGGTGGCGGCGGATAAGGATGTGGACGCGCTTGGTGTGAATGCGCAGTTTGATCCGGCCACGCCGATGGCTATTATGTGGTTGCTGGCTGGATATAACATAAACCTGGAAGGAAAACATATTTTGTTAATCGGCCACGGCAAACTGGTTGGCGCGCCGCTGGAAAGGCTGCTGGTAAGTTCCGGGTATAGCGTTGAGGTCGTTGATCGCAACGCTACCGAACTAGCCACATATACCCGCGAGGCCGACGTAATCATTACCGCCACCGGCAGTCCGGCGATTATCTATCCGGATATGATTAAACAAGGTGCCGTGGTGGTAGACGCCGGCGTAGCCAGCGAAGACGGCAAAACCATCGGCGACGTTGCCCCGGAAGTTTACGAACGGGATGATCTGACGATAACTCCTGCTAAAGGCGGGGTCGGCCCTTTAACTGTCTGTGCGTTGTTTGATAACGTAATCCGAGCAGCCCGCTCCAGGATTGAGTAACATGCGGCTTAATAGGCACTTTGGAAAGCGATTGAAAATTGGTGTATTTGATTCGGGTGTTGGCGGTCAATCAGTAGTAAACGCCGTACAAAAAGCTCTACCAGAAGCCAAAATAATCTATGTTGATGATAAGGCTAATGTACCCTATGGCTCCAAGTCGCCAGAAGAACTTTACGTTCTAGTTGCGCCGATTTTGCAGGACTTAGCTAACCGGGTTGACGCCATAGTTGTGGCTTGTAACACCGTAACAACTACACTGATTGAGCGGTTGCGTCAGGAGATTGCCGTGCCTTTAGTCGGAATGGAGCCGATGGTTAAGCCGGCTGCTGAGCAGTCTAAGAATCGGATAATTGCCGTTTGCGCTACCCCGGCTACGCTTAAAAGCGCCCGCTACGCCTGGCTAAAAGAAACCTACGCCAAAGATGTCAAAGTACTGGAACCGGACTGCAGCGATTGGGCCTATATGATTGAAAATCGTCAGATTGATCATAATAAGTTACGGAGTCGCATTGAAGAAGTTTGCCAGGCTGGTGCCGATGTAATCGTGTTGGGCTGTACTCACTATCATTGGATAGAAGAAGAGATCAAGGCAATAGCCGATCATTATAAAACATCAGTGATACAACCCGAGCGGCCAGTAATCAATCAGCTTAAGCGAGTGCTTGGACTGCCTGTTTAAACTGCATGCCGCGGTCTTTGTAGTTATTAAACATATCAAAACTAGCGCAAGCAGTGGACAGTAAGACGACGTCGCCTGACTTGGCTTGGTCGCGGGCGGTATTGACGATAGCGGTCATATCGCTGCCACCGTCGACTATGTCGTTAAAGCCAGCGGCTCTAAGGGCGGTTTCGATATCGGGGCCAGTTTTACCGATCAATACTACGCGGCGAACATTACTGGTGGATACTACATGAGCCAGCTCGCCGTAATCGGCGCCTTTATCCGAACCTCCCAAGATGAGTATTTTTGGAGACTCGAAAGCTTGAACGGCAACTATGGCAGTTTCCGGCGTGGTTCCGAAAGAATCATCGTAGTATCTGACACCTTCCAGTTCGCGGACTAGCTCCAGGCGGTGCTCCAAGCCGGTAAAGCTGGTTATAACACGGGTTACAGCTTCACTATCATGCTTAATAATCTCCCAGGTGGCACCGATGGCGGCACAAATATTTTCCAGATTGTGTCGTCCCAGCAGAGCGACACCGGCAGTCTGGCCAATGGCCGTCCCTTCGGCATAGATTGTTTCCCCTTCTACATAAACTCCGGTCTTAACTTGGGGAGGCAGACCGGCTTTAGGCACTTCGTAAGCTATTTTTTGGCCCGTAGATATATTGACGATTTGTCGGGAGTATTCGTTTAAACGGTGATAAACGGCTCGGTCTTCAAACTGTTGAAAGCGAAACAGCTGCTGTTTGGCCATGACATATTCAGCCATATCCGGATGCCAGTCCATATGCTCAGGGGCTATCATCAGACATACCGCTACCGTTGGAGAGTACTTGAGGTCTATCAGTTGGAAATTAGCGAGCTCCAGGACTACCCAGTCGTCCGGCTGGATATCGCTTTTAAGCATGTCGAGTGGCGGAATGCCGATATTGCCGCCCAGATGAACACGATTACCGGCGGCCTCCAGAATTTTAGCTATCAGCGTGCTAGTAGTGCCTTTGCCTTTAGTACCAGTGACGCCGATAATATTCCGACTCGGACATACCCGGAAAAATTCATTGGTAACGGTAGTTACTTTGTTTAGTATATTCGGAGCATCGGGGTTAGCAGCAACTATATCCGATGGATGCAGGCCAGGAGTACGAACAAGCAAATCGAATTGTTCCAGATTGGTCAAATAATCTGGTCCAAGCTGAGCTTTGGCACCAGATGGTAACTCAAGCTTCTCATCTCGGTCACAAATGGTTATCTCATTAGGCTCTTTAACCCAGTAATCATATGCCGACCTGCCCTGTCCTGCAAAGCCTAAAATAGCAATCTTCATAAGTGTTATTGTAGCAGTATTAAGCCGCTAATTCGGCCTTGACCATTTCGGCTACTTGGCGAGGAGTCATCTCTGCCTTAACTATGAAACGCCTTACATCTAACTGCTTGACTATTTCCGGAGCCTCTTGCTCGCCCATATTCGTTAAGATAATGACCTTAATATCTTTACCCCAATCAGTGCTTCGCAATTGTTGCAGCATTTCATCTCCGGACATTTCGGGCATCATGAGGTCGAGTAAAATAATGTCTGGACGAAATTTCTCCACTAACTCAAGCCCGAGCTTGCCGTTTTCAGCCGTCTCTACTTTGAATCCTTCCGCCTCGAATTTGATTCGGTACATTTGGCTGATCGCCAGGTCATCTTCAATGATCGTGATTTTTGCTGCCATATGTACTAATCCTAAAAGAACTGTGCTTTAAACTCAATCTTTTCACTCTAGCTGCAACCATTATCTAGCCTTTTTCTAAGACCTCTCTGACCATATCGACTACTTGGCCAGGAGTATGGTGGGCTTTAACGATATACCTGTCTACTCCCAAAAAACGGAGAGTCATCGGTGCTTCATCTTTGCTGATATTGGTTAATATTATGACCCTTGCGTCAGCACCCCAGTCGGTTTGCCGCAATTTTTCCAGCATTTCATCACCTGACATTTTCGGCATCTTAATGTCCAGCAGTATCAAGTCAGGCACTAAATCCTTAACTAACTCTAAGCCTTCCAAGCCGTTATTCGCCACACGAACGACGTAGCCGCTGTTTTTTAGCTTGAATTCATACATTGATGAAATAGCTTTGTCATCTTCGATGACTGCGATTTTTTTCTTTATCATAGAATATTTTTGCCAACTTGACTTTTTGTGATTTAAATTTTCTTATTGACATTATACATTGCTTTTGCTAAACTCACCAGTAGTACATTAGAAGACATAAACGCACGAGCCAAGTCCAAGTGAACTAATGCTCGTGTGTTTTTTTTCAGAGAGCAATTATGAAGATAAAATCCGCTATTCCAGAAAGTATTGAGCAAGAACTAAGCTTATCGCCTAGTTCTTTTGAAGATTATAGCCCCCAGGTTGCTGAGCAATTCGAAACTGTCGAACCATTAATAGTTTTAACGCCTAATACTTTTGAGCATGCTAAATTTACAGAGCACGAAAATCCACTTGCCGCTCTTGAAGCGCAGCGAGTTCATGCTGAAGGATATGTGACCACGGGATTCGTAACAGTAGAAGCCATTGATAGTGATGGGCGCTTATCTCATGAAATAGATAAATCGAGAGGTGAGCATACCGACTATTACCTTGCTTTACATAAAAGTGATGAAAGAAATATTGCTACTTTACGCATGATTAATACACCCGAGGATGGTACTATTTCTGAACTTCCAGCGTTTCGACTTAGCTCTAATAATCTGAACGAAACAGGTCGTACAGTAATCGGTGAACTAATAGGTGAAGGATATTCATTCAGAGAAATTGCTGCATTAGCCAAAACAGAGCATGGTAACCCCATGGGGATTCATGAGCTGTTTCGGGTGATATTACATGAAGCAATTGAAAAAAAAGAAGCATGGATTTTCACCATAGTTTCATCAACCTATGCTTCACTGGTTGAAAGTTTTGGAGACTCGAACTTTATTATTATCGGCGAGGATGTTCGCATTGATGATCCGAGGGTTAATAAGGATATCACACTGAAACCGGGCATCATGGTGCCGGATAGGTTTATAGACAATCTTTATGCTGCTTACGCAGCAAGCGAAGGTAAGCAAAAAAGACGCCTACAAAGAAGTTTTCTTTTTTTTACAGATGGTCTTAATCAAAGACACATGAGTCAAGAGGCCTATGCCGCGCGCCGAGAAATGACTAAATTAATAGAAAAGCGTAAAAATGAATATGGCACAAACTGAAACTCTTGAAGTCGAGACACTGCTTAAAGAAAGGGTTGCTTCTATCCGCCCTTGGGAAGAGCCGGTTGCTTATGATGCCTCAGAAGAAGCAGACGTGCGTTCTCTTACTGAAGATTTAAGTTCAGGCCGTATCGCTAAGGTAATTGATAATGCTGAAGCCATTGCAGCAGATTTATTTGAGCTTCATCATCCTGATCAAAGACAAGATCAAACCCTAAAACAAGAGTTTGTGTCAGATATTCTTGCTAAAGGTGCAAAATTTGGAAAATGGTTTTTGTTCCCATGGTCAGGGGAGCTCGTAAGATTCCCTGAAAAAGATGATCATCGCGCACTTCGTACATCAAGGAATCGTAATCTTATAACAACTGACGAACAACAAAGGCTCTACGACGCATCAGTATTAGTATGTGGACTAAGCGTGGGAAGTAGCGTTGTCGAGCAGATGGTGCTTACGGGTGTTGGAGGTAAGTTTACTTTGGCCGACATGGATACTATTGAGCCTTCAAACCTTAACCGAATCAACGGTGAATTTACTGATGTTGGGTCAATGAAAGTAGATAGACTAGCAAAAAAGATTAGTGGAGTTGACCCCTATTTAGAGCAAACCCACCTGAGAGAGGGAATTGCCGCAGACGAACTGACCGCATTAACTCAGGAGCAAACCCCCGCAATTATAGTAGACGAAGTTGATGACCTTGCAATGAAAGCTTTGCTAAGATTTTTTGCGCATGAAAATAAAGTCCCACTAATAATGGCAACGGATGTAGGCGATAGATCTGTGTTAGACGTAGAAAGATACGATGTAGACAGTGACACAAAGCCGTTCCATGGCAAACTTAAGTATACAGAGCTCGCTGATCTTGCAGGTAACGATTTAAGTGATAAGCAACGCAAAGACTTGATGATGAAAATAGTTGGACTTAGAAATATAACTCCTCGACTTATTGATTCTGTGTTAGAGATTGATAAATCAGTCTCAGGTTTACCGCAACTAGGGTCTACTGCTACTGCCGGAGGTGTGTTGGCAACAATTGCAAGTAGAGAAATAATTTTAGGTCGCCCTCTTCCATCTGGAAGGTATACGTTTTCGCCGAAGAAAATCATGCAACTCTCTCCGCAAGAAGGAAAGTTAGAATCCGTCAGGATATTTAAACGCCTTATTGATTCTAGAAAGAAAACTGATTAGTTTTCTGGTGTAAGAAAAGCAAAAGTCAACTATAATAGCGCTAATGCTAGAAATCGCCATGCTAGTTATAGGTGTCGCGTTTGTTATATTTACGGGGCTTTTCGTACTCTTTCGTAATCATCGTGACAGGACTAATATTCTATTCTCGCTACTTACATTAGCGATTGCTGCATATACAGTTGCAAACTTCTTCTCTCTTAAGACTGACGATAGACTCTTTCTAATAAGGGCAGTAATATTCCTGGCTGTAATTTCTGTTTCTCTTTTGTATTACCTCATCTTGCACATTGATGATAGCAAGCGTAAAAACTCCCTCATAAACAAGGCGGGGGTATATCTCACGGTTGTCATCGCATTATTAACGCTTACACCATATGTGTTCTCTGGATTAACAAGCGGTAAAAACCCATCACCAACGCCTGAGCCAGGGGCTATTTTGTTTCTACTACACTTAGCAGTATTCTTAACGGCTATCTATTATACGTTGATAAATAAAATTATTAACTCTAAAGGAATAAAGAGAACTCAGTATATTCATGTGCTTATTGGTGCTGCGCCTCTTCTCCTAATGCCAGTTACTGGTTTTGTCCTCCCGGTTCTATTTCATAATGTAGACTATGTAACGCTCAATCCTCTGTACGGAGGATTCTTTATTGGAATGGTAGGATACGCTATCGTTAAGCATCGACTGTTTGATGTGCGTATGGTTGTGGCACGATCGCTAGGGTATGTACTCTCGATTTTTTCAGTATCGATTATTTTTGGGCTAGGAGGATTTGGCGTTATCTCTGCCTTTTTAGGTGATGAATTTGATATTACTATCTCACAACAGCTGCTTTATACCAGTTTGGCGGTGTTGATTGGCTTTACATTCCAGCCGGTGAAGCGGTTCTTTGATAAAGCTACGAACAGTATTTTTTATCAGGATGCGTATGATCCTCAGGAATTTATAGACGAACATAACAAAATTGTAGTTTCTAATACTAGCGTTGAGCCGCTGTTGCACGATAGCTCTGAAGTAATCATCAAATATCTAAAAACAGAATTTTGCGATTTCGGTTTGCGCGAAACGGCTTACTTGCCGCAACGAATTTTAGGGTCTGCACAACTAGATATAGATGATAAAGATATCGAAGCAGTGCGCAAAGTTACTCCTCATATGGGGCGGCAGGTTATCATCGCCGACGAACTTACAGAAGAGTATTCGGAAGTAAAAGAGCGGATGCAAAAATATGACATAGCGATTTTGGTGCGGCTAGCAACTACTACTCAATATGAAATTGAAGGTTTGGGCTATATGATGCTTGGCGCTAAAAAGAGCGGTAATCCGTTTAATCGGCAGGACATTAAAGTCATTGAGATTATAGCCAATGAATTAGTGATTGCCATTCAAAATGCGCTTCGTTTTGAAGAAATCGAAAAATTCAACATTACATTGCAGGAAAAGGTCGATGACGCGACGCGGAAGCTACGACACACTAACGAAAAACTGAAGGCCATGGATGAGACCAAGGATGAATTTATAAGCATGGCCTCTCATCAGCTGCGCACACCGCTTACGTCCGTAAAAGGGTATCTGAGTATGGTGCTGGAAGGTGATGCTGGCCAGGTCACAGAAATGCAGAGCAAACTACTCAATCAAGCTTTTATAAGCTCTCAGCGCATGGTGTATTTGATTGCTGATCTCTTGAATGTGTCACGGCTTCGGACAGGTAAATTTGTTATCGAAACCAAACCCACTAATCTTGCTGAGGCGGTAGAGGGAGAAGTTGAACAGCTTAAAGAAGTAGCTGCAAGCCGCGACTTAACGCTAACCTATGAAAAGCCTGAAAACTTTCCAGTTTTGGAGCTTGATGAAACCAAGATACGGCAAGTGGTAATGAACTTTACCGATAACGCGATTTATTACACGCCTTCAGGGGGCCATATAAAGGTTGAACTAAAAGATACCGGCAAAACAGTCGAATTCACTGTAACTGATAACGGTATTGGAGTACCTAAACATGAGCAGCCTCATCTATTTAGTAAATTCTACAGGGCGGTCAATGCCAAAAAAGCCAGACCGGACGGAACGGGACTGGGATTGTTCATGGCCAAAAAGGTTGTTGTTGCGCAGGGTGGTGCAATCATATTCAAGAGTCAGGAGGGTAAGGGAAGTACCTTCGGCTTTAGCTTCGCAAAATCAAAAATAGATACAGGTGATATATCGGCTTAAGAAGCATAAGCAGAAACCTACAAAAACATAAAGCTTACGTAAAATAAAAATTATTACATAAGCGTTGACAAATAAGGTGTTTTGTAGTAATATTAGAGCATCCTAGCTTATGGGTGAGAGGCAGTAAGCCTATAACCGGACTTTAATAGAGGTGGATCTAAGGCAGAACGGACGAACCGGCTCTGCTTTTATCGCTTTTATGCCCGGGAGCCCGTAGGCGACAAGGGGCACGTTAATAAGTCAAATCATTGTAGTGCATTTTCTCTGACCCATGGACCGTGATAGTTTGAGCATCAAACTTTGCTATCACTCTTGGCGCTGAAGCCGTATTTTTCTTTCCGGTACGCAGTCGAAGTACTATCTGTACATCTCCTCTACGTTTCCTAAATAAGAAATACGTCTCAGCACTCAAGTCCATGCCCAAGAGCAACTTTAGACTCTGTTTAAAGGGTTAACCAGGGCAGAATAGGACGCTTCGCTTTAATAGGTAATAACAGTAGTGTAATGCTAGCAGTAGATTGCTAGCCCCAGTCACTAGCCGCCAATTACTATTTACCGCGGGAGCCGCCTATTCTGCACTGGTTGTAGCTGGTGTTTAGTGTGGTCGAGCTTTCTAGCTCCCAAGAATAATCACCATAAAGCTCCCGGAAGCAGAGTATTGAACGTAAAAATGCAATACACCTACCTGAAACTTTCTAATCTACTTTTAGAGTGAACCAATGTTCTCCTTCTTATTCAATTTTGACAGTTGATTGATGTGATCGCTGTAGTGATTAATTTGTTTAGTCATTAGTGTGATCACATTGATCAGAACATCAAAATTAAATATGTCCGCAGCCCCATCAACATGAGGAGTAACATCATGGCTGCAAACCAGACCGACACTCTCCAGGAGCAGATCGCTGTCTTGACCGCCAAGGTCAAGCAACAGGAGTTCCGCGTCGCGGACCTCCAGCGCAAGTCGCGCGGCACAACTCGGGCCAACCGGCTCGTCGCCGAGCACCAGCGCCAGCTGGCCGCTCTGCGCGAACAGATCACGGCCATCCAGGACCGGCTTGCCAAGCTCGGTGACAACGCCTCCGCCGCTCAGGCGATGGCCTTCACCGACGAGGCTAAGCGAATCGACGCCCGCGTCGATTCGCTCTGGACCGACCTGAACGCCCAGCTCACCGAGTTGGCCGGCAGGGTCGATCACATAGGTACCCGAGCCGCCGAAGCGCACCAGCGTCTCGACGACCACGAGGCTCACCCGATTCACTCCGTGGACCCGGAGACCACGACGATCGAGCTGAACGGTTCGGTCAGCAAGGTTACCCGGTGGGGTATCGCCATCGTGATCGGCGTGGTGCTCGCGCTGGGCAGCTTCCTGCTGCCAGGCACGGTCACACGTGTGCCCGTCCTCTTCGCCATCATCCTCGGAATCGCAACCGTGTTCATCACGGCTGGACTGATGGAGAAGCTCACACTCGACCTCAATGGTCGTCTGCTGTGGGGCCTCTACGAGCAACCTGACGCACAGACAACCACGGTCCAGCTCCCCGCCCAGATGGCGGACGAGCCCGCAAGGACGGAAGACGACCAAGACGCTGCTCAGCAGCCGGCTCCAGCCGTCCAGGGTCAGGACTCCTAAGCTCCGGCTGAGGGTGGACCTGTCCCACGTGCATGGCGCACACTAAAACGCCCGTAATATACTGGGGAAGCACCAGTAGGCTACTGATCGACAAGCCGTCATCGTCGATTGCAGGTTCACCCTAATTCCTACGAGCTAAGGAGGGGTCAAAAATGACCCAGTCCAATAAGTTCATGACGGGAGGGGGAGCTCTTTTGCTTCTTCTTCTGCTCTTGTTCTCTCCGTTTGGAGGTATGGTTCTCGGCACACCTTCGGTGCATGCCGATCCATCCCCGGAGGAGGAAGATGAGTGTGCCAACGAGGTGCACTTCTATGCGTACGATGTAGGGAACGGCTTTTTCGGCCCGGAGGTCACCGTGACCACCGTGGACGAAGCTGTTGCTGAGCTCGAGCACCGCACATGCGCGGATCCCGCGCTTCTGGCTGCGGTTGGAACTTTCCTGGGTACCATTACCCCGGAGAACTACTCGACCGAACACCAGGTTCAGCTCACAACCTCCTTCATAGAGGATCGCGAGCTCTGGCGTACCGAAGCGAATGAGCTCATGGAGTTTGTTCGCTCTCAGCCACTGTCGTTGGAGACGTCAGAAGGTCCGTACTGGACTCTCTACATGGACATCTCCAGGGGCGGAGTACCGTGGCTATTCCAGTCGAACCTCGACTCGGAGCCGCGAACGGTACTGAATGTAGGCGGTAAGCTCCTCCAGTTGATCTGTGGCTTCCAGCCACGACGCCCGGAGGAGTTCCGCGACGTTCCAAAGGTGGAGCAGCCGACGCCGCAACCCGCGCCGCAACCGCAGCCGGAGCAGCCGAGGCCGCAGCCCACACCGAGGCCGGAAGGGACACCCCCTCCACCTCCACCACCC
>CAZICT010000004.1:0-15168 GCA_964537935.1 uncultured Candidatus Saccharibacteria bacterium
CCCCCGCCTGAGCCTGATACGCCTGCTCCAGACCCCACCCCTGGTGGACACAACTCTGGATCGAGCGATGGTTCCGGCACCCCGGCTGGTTCTATTACCAACCCGGATGGGTCAACTCAAGGTGGAGGTCCACAGCCAGCCGCTCCCGGTCCGCCCCCTGTCGTCGAAGACGATCCGGAGCCGATTGAGGGTGACCCTGGCGGGTTCTAGGTTCAGCACAAGCTGTAAAAAGCAAGCATTGCTTTGCATTTAAGCATTGCAATGCTAGTGCTGGAGAAGTTCGCAAACAAGTAGAAAGGAAATAGTTTCGGGTAAGGTGGCGCATCAGCGTTCACACGTGCGAAGTGATTCGTTGTATTTGTTTAGCCTGGCTCACGCCTCGCTTTTCATCTAAACAACATCACTTCGCACACTTACCCAAACCTGAAATGCTTTGCAATGATTTGACTTAGGAAGCTCCGGTAGAAAGCGGACATTAACAATTTAAATAAGAGCCCATACGAAAATAGTAATTAGTTGATCCCAAATAATAATTTAGGAGGAATATCATGAAGCGATTCAAGAATCGTTTTATAGAGAAGCTGCCGAAGCGTTTAATGACGTTGGTTGTGACTGCATTAGCAATTGCACTACCGGTTAGCTCAATCGCTGCAACTGAAGTGACACTTGAAGGGTCACTCGGTGTAGCAAATGTCACTGCAGGTGACACTGAATATAAAGAATCTGTAAATGCAAGCTATGATCAAGTAGTAAAAATCCAAGCTTTTTACCACAACCGTGAGCTAGAGAGCTCAGGTAAAATTGCTGAAAATCTTAATGTAAAAATTGACATTCCAACGACACCTGGAAAAAACCAATCGGTTAAAACTACCATTAAGGGTGACAATACGAATACAATTACGGACACCGTAACTGTAAATCTCGATAGAGCGGATGCATATCTGGAATACATTCCAGGTTCTGCTGTTTGGCGCCACAATGCTGGTACCAATGAAAACGTAAACATTGTTGAAGAGAAAATCTCTGATGATGTAGTCACTAAGGCTGGTGGTTTTGTCGTTGAAGATGCGAAGCCATGCTATAACTTTGCAGCAACTGTAACGGTGCTCGCACGTATACG
The DNA here is from genome assembly GCA_964537935.1 of uncultured Candidatus Saccharibacteria bacterium. Lineage (GTDB taxonomy): Bacteria > Patescibacteriota > Saccharimonadia > Saccharimonadales > CAZICT01 > CAZICT01. The sequence goes on from CAZICT010000004.1 coordinate 1,121, forward strand.
TGTGCCTGGTGTTTCAATTGACAAGCAGGTACGTGTAAAGGGTCAGACTGAATGGAAGACCTCTAATACCGCGAAGCCTGGCGAAACGCTAGAATACCAAATTGCCTACAAGAATATTGGTAATTCAGTTCAGGAAGAAGTGCTCATCCGAGACAACCTGCCTCCAAAGATGAAGTACGTAAAGGGCAGCACAAAGCTCAAGAACAGTAACGGCGTTAAGAGTGTTGCTGATGGAGTAACTACCACCGGAATAATTGTAGGAAACTACGCCCCGGGTGGTGCTGCATATGTTCTTTTTGAAGTAAAAGTGCCTGCTAAAAGCGAACTTCAATGTGGTGTTACGGAATTCCGTAATGTCGGAGTTGTACGTCCTAAAGGCATGAACGAGTACTACAACACTGCAATCACTAAGGTAGAGAAAGAATGCGAAGACGTCCCAACCTATAGTTGTGATGCTCTTACACTGCGCAAGCTGGGTGGACGCAAAGTCAGTGTGGCTGTTGACTACACCGCTGAAGGCGGCGCAACGTTCAAGGACGTTGTGTACAACTTCGGTGATAGCTCAACTCCACTTACTACCACAAATACAACTGACGCAATGCATACCTACTCTGCTGACGGTGAATACACCGTTTCTGCTACCGTTCGATTTACTGTAGACGGTCAGATGAAAGAAGCTACAAGTGATGCGTGTGTTGCAAAAGTAAAGTTCAGCACCCCAGAACGGCCTGAACAGCCGGAAGGTCCTAGTGAACTTCCAAACACTGGTGCAGGCAGCATAGTTGGTATATTTACCGCTACTACTGCAGCCGGTGCCATTGCCCACAAGTACGTATGGGCTCGACGCTTTGGACGAGACTAAGTCAGAAACTCTTAAGTGAGACAGAGGCTTTCTAAAGTTGAATGTTTCTGTGGATAAGCGCTAGCGCATTTGTCAAGAATGTGCTAGCCTTATCTTTAGATAACAAGAGCACTGACTGACCGCTCAACGTAAACAATCTTGAAACCCCTGACCTGTCAGGGGTTTCTTTGTTGTCTCTGTTATGTTAAGATATCGCGGTTAAGGATTCTAAGATTTATCCTAAACAATCAAGATCTGAGGCCTCATCGTCTAACGGTTAGGACACCAGGTTTTCATCCTGGCAATCGGGGTTCGATTCCCCGTGAGGTCACCAGCAAAACGCCTCATCCTTGAGATGAGGCTTTTTGCTGGCCCATAAAGTAAGGTAATCGAACGGGAGTGTCCGGTGGACAATCCCCGCCCTTGGTTTTTCAGCTGTGCTGAAAAATTGCATTAGCAAAATTGAATTTATTTTGCGTTGCAAGGTCGATTCCCCGTGAGGTCACCACGAAACTGCCCGACTTTTTGGTCGGGCTTTTTCGTGGCCACGAGAAATTGAACACAGATTGCAGTAATCGGGCGATAGTTGACAGTGACAACCTGCAAGCCAATAATCTCTTGAAAGCTTGCCGTCAAAAATTATGTTGTGAACTCAACTGAGGTGAGTCGATCCTCCTTTATTTTCCAGCGCAATTAGAATATCTTTCGTAACTTCCTGACGTGATTTAGTGCCGTCAACCTCTACAAGCAAGTCTTTTTCACGATAGAACTCAATCACCGGCTCCACTTTTTCACGGAACCTATCAAGTCTTGTTTGTAGAACTTCACGACGGTCATCTTGGCGTTGACCACGATCTTTGTCTGTTACCGCCTGATTAAAACGTTGCCATACATCTTCTTCTGAAAATCGCAAAAGCACCACCGCTTTAGTGGGGTGGCCTGAGTGGGCGGTCGCTTCTAGTACGATAGGCTCTTCTCCTTTCATTCGTCCCACCTCGCTTAAAATCAGTGGCTTATCTTTTAGCTCCGACTTAGATAGGTAAGGCAAGACTATACGTAAATACAGGTCGCTCGGAATCAGGTTTCCAGAAGCCATTATTTCTTGAAGGTTTTCCTGATTTTTATAATGACGCAAAATTTCTCCACCGGCTATTAAGGCTCCACCTAAAATTTCTGCCAATATCCTGCCCTGAGTATCTTTACCGGCAAACGGACGGCCAAAAACGTTTATGGATCCAGTGCCTAACCAGGATGAGATTTTTTGTATTTGTGTATCCATAAATTAATTATACTTATATCCTTAAATAAGTTAACTCTTGACCAGGTTTAGTACATGATTTTAAACCAAAACAGTGCCCAGTTGCCAATTGATTATGCTCCAAAAACAAAATTGCTCTAAAAGCTATCTGGTCAATGTAAACATAAGCATGTAGACTAAAAAAATATGGAAAGCACACACCGAGCACCCAATGTGCCTGTTTCAAAGTTCAAGCGAACCAAAATTATTGCCACGGTGGGGCCGGCCACCGATTCTTATGAAAAGATTCTTGATTTAATCGTGGCCGGGGCGAATGGACTTAGGTTGAATTTCAGCCACGGAAGTCATGAGGAGCATAGTCAACGCATCAAATGGATACGTAAAGCTTCAAAGGAATATGGTAAGCCGGTCGCGATTATTCAAGACCTGCAAGGGCCTAAAATCAGGCTCGGTGATTTTGACGGTGTTATAGCAGTGCAGACCGGACAGAATCTAAGCTTTAAGTACAAAGCTGATTACGAGCGCAGCAGACATATACCGACTCAGTACGACTTAAGCAAGAAGGTCAAACGCGGCGAACGCATTTATCTCTATGACGGCAAAGTACGCACCACCGTAACCAGTGTTAGAGACGGTGTGGTATACGCCAGAGTGGAAAACAACGGTATTTTAATAAAAAGAAAAGGCATGAATTTGCCTGACACTGATTTTGGCGGTGATGTGATTACAAAAAAGGACAAGACGGATTTAGCGTTTGCCTCAGGTCAGGATATAGATTACGTAGCTCAGAGTTTTGTTCAGACTGTCGATGATATTCGCCAGCTTAGGCGTATTATGAAAAACCTTAATATGAACGCCAAGATTATCACTAAGTTTGAAACGAAGGTTGCGCTTAATCACATGGATGCAATAGTTCGTGAGGCTGACGCCATTATGGTGGCGCGTGGCGACCTGGCTGTTGAGGTGCCGGCGGAGTCAGTTCCGGTAATTCAGCGGCAGCTTATCGGACTTGGCATGCATTATGCAAAGCCCACCATCGTTGCGACGCAAATGTTATTTAGTATGACCGAAGCACCTGAACCGACCAGAGCCGAAGTGTCGGATGTTGCAACAGCTACGCTTCTAGGGGCAGATTGCGTAATGCTTTCCGATGAAACCGCTAACGGTCAATACCCCATTGAAGCGGTAGGTACCATGAAGCGCATAATTCTTTACTCACAGGAAAATGCACCCTTAAAACTCGCAACTGAAGAGCGAGAAAGCAAAACTAAACAAAGCGCTATCTGCGATACCATAATTGATTTGGCTGATAGAGTACAAGCCAAAGCTATAGTTGCGGAAACAAAATCCGGGGCAACAGCTCTACAGATTGCCGCCAGGCGGCCTCATCGTTCCATTATTGCCGTTACTTCAGACCCGCGTGTAGCTCATCAGTTGGCAATTACCTTTGGTACAAAAAGCTACATCAGACCGGATAGCAAACAAGCCGCAACTAAGCTCACAAACTGGCTTTGTCAGCAGAAAGTATTGCTTGCCGGTGATATTGTGGTTACTGCCTCAGGCCAATATCCGGGAGTGGTGGGTACCACTGACACCATTAAGGTGCGCGTTTTGTAATAAGCAAAGAAGGGTGGGACGGTGTTTACGAAGAAAACAATTCGCGACATTGAAGTAAGCGGTAAACGTGTGTTACTGCGAGCGGATTACAATGTTCCGGTAAATGAACGCGGAGAAATTACTGACGATTATCGAATAGAAAAATCCCTGCCAACGCTGAACTATCTCATTGAACACGGCGCCAAGGTTATTGTTTGCTCGCATCTCGGCCGGCCGGTATATCCAGATGATGAAACTTGCAGCCTAAAGCCGGTAGCCGAACGATTATCACAGCTACTTGGAAAAGAAGTTAATCTAATCAGTAATTACCTAGCAGAAGAAGCAGTGCAAACAACACACGATCTCAAAGATGGCGAAGTAATTTTATTGGAAAATCTTCGTTATCACAAAGAAGAAGAAGCCAATGATGACGCATTTGCCGCCAAGCTTGCCGGGCTTGCGGACATGTTTGTACAAGATGGGTTTGGCGTAGTACATCGGGCCCACGCCTCTACCGAAGCCGTAACTAAACATCTACCAAGCGTGGCTGGACTTCTATTAGAAAAAGAAGTCGACACAATCACTAATGCGATAGAGAATCCGAAACGGCCACTAATGGCCATAGTCGGCGGCGCTAAGATATCCGACAAGATTGATATCTTACAACGGCTTATCGATATAGCCGATGTTGTGGCGGTAGGTGGAGCGATGGCTAATACGTTTCTGTTAGCTCAGGGAATCAAAACGGGTAAAAGCAAAGTAGAACCCAGTGAAGTGCCGCTTGCTAAAGAGATTATTGAAAACGCACGGGCAAAAGCTAAAAAACAGCAGTTTGTATTTTATCTCCCACAGGATGGAGTTGTAGCCAAAAGCCTGGACCGCAATACCCGAACACGTATTGTTGACTGGGATGCGCACGTTATTGCCAGCATAGAAAACTATCCGCGAAAAGCACCGGTGATTTCGGCGTTTGTAGAAGATGACGAACTAATATTAGATATTGGACCGTTTTCGGGAGCATTTATTGCCGGAGCGATGCAGTTGGCGCAGACTGTGATTTGGAATGGATCGATGGGTGTAACCGAAGTACCCGGCCTATTGAGTCCGACCGGTCCTTTTGCCCACGGGACGCAAACGATAGTCGATGCCATGCTGGGTGAATACGGTCATCGTCCGTTTACTGTCGTTGGCGGCGGAGACACCGTAGGCTATATAGAAAGCCATAAGCTAACCGAGCACTTTAACCACGTATCTACTGGCGGGGGTGCCAGCATGGAGCTTATGAGCGGTAAAAAGCTACCGGGGGTAGAGGCGCTTCAAGAAAAAGAAACGTAAGTAATGGTACAATACCTAAAGAAAGCATAAACAGCATGAAAAAAACTCTTATAGTAGCAAACTGGAAAATGAATCTCGATACCAGCCAAGCCAGTATGCATCTCCACCGGCTGCACGAAAGAATTAAAATTTACCGTGACATTGAAGTAGTTTTAGCACCAAGCCATTTGCTTTTGCAGCCATTAAGCCTTCAGATTGACCGCCGCAAATTTCGCCTGGCAGCTCAGAATGCCCATCATAAAGACAGCGGAGCATATACCGGCGAGATAAGCTTTACGATGTTACGAGACCTAATTCACTACTGTATTATTGGCCACTCAGAACGGCGTTTGCACTTTAATGAAAATCTTCAGATGGTTCGCGACAAAGTTGCAGCCAGTGTTCGTAACGGCATTACACCGATACTGTGTGTTGGGGAGACCGACAATGAACGAAAAGCCGGCGAAACCAGGCAAGTACTTCATGATCAAATTGCTACCGCGCTTGTTAATCTGACGGCAAGAGAAGTAGATGAAATTGTAATTGCTTACGAACCGGTGTGGGCAATAAGTACGTTTGGCGGCAAGCTCGCTAAACCGGCAGATGTAGCTAAGGATATTGCATTTGTAAGAAAACAAATAGCTGACCTGTACGGTAAAAAATCAGCCGAGCGAGTGAGAGTACTCTACGGCGGTAGCGTTGACGATCAAATTGTTCGCGGATATTTGGAGATTGAAGGCTGCGATGGGGTTTTGGTTGGCGGTGCTAGCATTAATTATCATAAGTTTTCCGGAATTGTGGAGGCAGCTTATCGTCTGCGCCGTGAGCGGGGATTAGTTGATGGCGAATAAATCTGCCGATAAGCCTATGGTTGACATTGCTAAACCCGGAAGCTCTGCTCCCGATCCAAGCAGTCGACCGGTTATAGTCGGTCATAAGACGCTTGCTCAAGATCCTATGCTGAATGCCGAAGAGGAAGCCATGAAATCTAAAAGCAAGACCCGGAAGGTCATACAGCCGTCCGGAAAGGCTAATGATGAAGGCAATGAAGAAGAAACCACATCTAATCTTGATGAAGATAAAACAAAGGATAGTAACGAGGCGGTTGTCGATGCGGTTGTCGATCAAATAGGCGACAAGCGGAAACAGGAACTTGAAAACGAAGAAGCAGAAAAGAAGCGGCAAGAAATCGAAGCGCTGATTGAAGAAAAGAAATATTTTGTTCATATAAAACCAACGCGTAATAAACGACGGATAAGGGCTTTTTTGGTCATTTTAGCCATTCTTTTGCTGATATCCGCAGGTGCTGTGTTGGCAATTGAAGCAGATTATATAAAAGGCGTTGAGCTGCCCTTTGATTTATTTTAAAACCCAGAAATCACAACAGTAGGCACTACATAGCTTTGTTAGAATAGTGCTCATGGCAGAACGACCGATTGTTGATCCGTGGGCTTTAGAAGATAGTGCTCAAGAGCTTTTGACAGGGCTTAATCCTGAGCAGCGCCGGGCAGTCGAAACTACCGAAGGACCGCTGCTTATACTGGCTGGAGCAGGTTCAGGTAAGACCAAAACACTGACACACCGTATTGCTTACTTAATAGCTACCGGCAAAGCGACCCCATATAATATTTTGGCAGTTACTTTTACAAATAAGGCCGCCAAAGAGATGCGTCAGCGGGTAGCCGAACTTGTCGGTGAGAATGCCGAAAACCGCGGCTTTATGCCGTATATGGGGACTTTTCACGGTATTTGCGTGAGACTGTTGCGGCAAGACGGCGAGTATATTCAAGTACCCCGCAACTTTGTGATCTTTGACGAATCAGACCGTCTAAGTGCCGTCAAACAGGCCTGCAAGGTTGCCAGTATCGATGAAAAGAGCTTTCCGCCGAGAACTCTAGCTTCACTTATTAGCAGTGCTAAAAACGAAATGGTATCGCCGAGCGAGTTCACCGGTACCGGCAGTGGCCCTCTCCATAAAGCTGCAGCTCAGGTTTTTCCGTTGTACCAAAAGGCGCTGAAAGATGCCGGCGCACTTGACTTTGATGATCTTATAAGTCGGACGGTCAGTTTGTTAAAAACAAACAAAGAAATTCGAGAAAAGTGGCAGCAGCAGTTTAAATATATCATGATTGACGAATACCAGGACACCAATGCGGCTCAATACAGCCTGGTCAAATTACTTACCGCACAAAGTAAAAATATTGCTGTGGTTGGCGATGACTGGCAAAGTATATATTCGTGGCGAGGAGCTGATTTTCGCAACATTCTTAACTTCGAAAAAGATTATCCGGACGTTACATTAATCAAACTAGAGCAGAATTATCGGAGCACCAAAGCGATTTTGGACGCTGCTCACGCGGTTATTACTAAGAACCTGCAAAGATCTGACAAGAAGCTTTGGACTGACAGTGACAGCGGTAAGCCGGTGCAGGTATTGCAAGTAGCTAATGAGCGGGCAGAGGGGGAGGCGATCATTCGGCGTGTAAAAAATGCCGTTGATGCCCGATTTAGAAGCTATCGTGACTTCGCGGTGCTGTATAGGACTAACGCCCAAAGCCGTGCCATTGAGGAAATGTTTGTCCGCTACGGTGTGCCTTATCGAATCGTCGGCGGCCAACGTTTCTATGACCGCAAGGAAATCAAAGACATCATGGCTTATCTCAGGCTTATTTATCAGCCTGAGGACAGGGTAAGTTTTGAGCGCATAGTTAATGTACCGGCGCGTGGTATTGGCGCAAAATCGCTTGAGCATTTTTATTCCTGGCAATCGGCAAGCAACTTGTCTCTTGAAGAGGCGCTTAAGTCGGTGCGTGACCATCCAAGCCTTACTAACAAGGCCAGGCAGGGCTTGATGGAGCTTGGCGATATTATTTTTTCTTTGCGTGAAGTGATGATGGATGCAGCACTGTCGGGAATTATTGATAGTCTACTGAAGCGTATAGACTACTATGCCTATCTGGATGACGGTACTCTGCAAGGCGAATCACGGCAAGAGAATGTTCGCGAACTGATTAGTGTAGCGCAGGGCTATCAAGATTTGGGGCTGGACGGATTTTTAGAAGAAGTATCGCTTATCAGCGATCTTGATTCTATGGACGCGGGCAGTGATGTGGTGACACTGATGACACTTCATGCCGCCAAAGGCCTGGAGTTTCCGGTGGTTTTTATGACCGGTCTTGAAGAAACTATATTCCCCCATTCCCGAGCTCTTTATGATCAGCATGAAATGGAGGAAGAACGTCGGCTTTGTTATGTCGGTATGACGCGCGCTAAACAGGAGCTGTATTTGACATATGCGTCCAGCCGAATGCTTTATGGCGGTGTGCAGCACAACCCACCATCTCGTTTTTTGGCTGATATAGACGGCAGGATGCAAATTGAGACTATGAGCATGGATGGCAGCAACTGGCGCACATTCGATAACAATCTGTCCGAGCCGACTCCGGCTACAGGTCCAGTGTCCGACGAGCCGCGTTACGTGCTTGAACTCGAAGAAGGTGATAGCGTTAAACACCAGCTTTTCGGTATTGGCACGGTACTTGAAGTAGACGGCGACAATGTAGCAGTTTACTTCAAAGGCAAAGGTACTAAAAAGCTGAATACCGGTTTTGCGCCACTGGAAAAACTGTCATGAGAACAATATGGATCTTTATCGGCAGGGCGTTATATTGGGTAAGTTATCCAGCACTTCTTATATATCTTAATGGCAGTAAGCGAACGCGTATCCTTGTGCGCTACAAGAATAAATTATTAGTAATGAAGGGATGGTACGGCGATAATAAATGGATATTGCCAGGCGGGGGTTTGCACAGACGAGAAGATTCCCTTTTAGGCGCTATCAGAGAAATGAAAGAAGAAGCAGGTGTAACACTTGAGCCGAGCGAACTAAAGCTTTTGTTTAATGGAAAGGTTAGGCACAACTTCTTTTTAAGGTATCACGCAATCGTTTTTGGTGTAGATGTAAATGAAGAATTTGCGGTTGATCCCAAAGGAGTTGAAGTTTCTGAAGTTGTCTGGTTGCCGATCGATACTCTATTAACAGAATCATCGCTGTTGCCGATACTTCCACGGGCTCTTGAGGCCTGGGATAGACTTGCCTGAATATGTTATAGTGTAAGTTGGCTCAGTTCTTGGGAGGGAATATATAATTCTAGTGAGCCACACTAATTATGGATAAAAAATCACGTAAACGTCCAAAGTCTTTTTGGCAGCGATTACGATCTCACAATTTAAAGAATCACCCGTTTGTGATTCCCGTATCAACATTTGTGCTATTGTTCTTTGTTTCAATGGTGCTTTTTGTTGTATCTGGCGGCCAAACTATCGGCGCTAGTGATACTCGAGTTGTACGGCTTTCAATCGATGGACAAACAGAGATAATTCCTACTCGGGCCCGTACGGTCGGCGAATTGGTAGAACGCCTGGAGATTGCTGTCGATAAAGAAGATATTATCGAACCGAAGCTAGATACCCCGATCATTGATGATAATTTCAGCGTGAATATTTATACAGCCCGTCCGGTGCTCGTTGTGGATGAGGACAGGGAGGTAACGACTGTTACGGCTAAGCCGGAACCGCGGGAAGTAGCTAAAGAAGCAGGTTTAAAAATCTATCCTGAAGACATAGTTGAAAAAGAAAAAGAAATTATTGAACCCCAAGATGTTATACGCGAAGGTCTTATTGCCGAAAAAGTAGTAATTGAGCGGGCAACTCCGGCAAACATCAATTTGTACGGAAATCAGATTGCAGTCCGGACCCACGCCAAAACGGTCGCTGAGGTACTGGCTGAGCGGAATATCAAAACTTTGCCTGACGATGTAATACGACCGGCACTCGACACACCGCTTGAGCCAAATACGCAGGTGATTATTGCGCGTGTCGGTACAGAAATAGTGACCGAAGAAGAAACAATTCCCGCTCCAGTCGAAGTAATCAAGGATCCCACCAAGCCGGCCGGAACAAGAGAGATTCAGGAGCCGGGTTCTGACGGCGAAAAAATCGTCACATACGAAGTCCAATTACGCAATGGACAAGAAGTTGACCGTACTCCGTTGCAGGAAGTCGTAGCCTTGGAGCCTATAAAGCGAATCGTAGTCGAGGGCACAAAGGTTATCTATAGTAATCCTTCGGCGAATGTGACGCTCGGCCAACAGATAGCAGCAGAAATGGGGTGGGGACATGAATTCAGTTGTATTTATCAGATATTCCAGCGAGAATCCGGGTGGAATCATTTAGCCCAAAACCGATCTAGTGGAGCATACGGAATTCCACAAGCATTGCCAGGCAGTAAAATGGGGCCGGGCTGGCAGTCAGACCCCGTAGTGCAAATTAGATGGGGCATAGGATACATGGTGGGTCGTTATGGTAGTCCTTGTGGCGCTAATGCCTTTTGGCAAGTGAATCACTGGTACTAGCTCAAACTTCCTTTGCGGTTGCGTCACTAGTAATTACACACAATTAAATGGTGGTGGTAGACTAGAAGTAGAAATAAGCGGGAGAAGCACAATGAACGATATAATTCCCCCAAATAATCGACCGGTGAATCAACCGCCAACTACACCGGAGCGACGGCCTGAGCCTGTAGCTGAAACACCAGCTCAGCAACCAGTCGTAAGCAGCGAAGTAAAGAGCAGAAAAAAAAGTTCCTGGTTGCTATGGTTACTATTTGTCGTAGCTGTAGCGGCTGCGGTAGGCGCCGGCGTATGGTTTTTCCAGAAAAGCACGGTTGACGATTTGCGTTCGCAGGTCAACAGCTTAGAAGCGCAGGTAACCAGTCTCCGCGTAACGGCTGATACACAACAAGAAACTGCAACCAACGAAGAAACTGAAGATACGGTTCCAGCTGTAATGTCGACCGATGACCTCATCACCGGTCAAGTGAGCCAACCGGACGCTGCGAGCGATGCAGTAGTAACTTGTCGAGCATTTCCTGGAAGCCTACAGGAGCTATGGGTCGATTACGGTACCACGACTGAACTTGACAAGCGAACAGCCATAATAACAAGCGAGCTTGAGCTAGGTACAGAGGGGGAGTATAGCAGCTACACCGTAAGTATTCCGGCGTCAGAATTGCAGACCGCCCAACAATACTTCTATCGTTGCAGCGGCACACAAAACGGTGAATCGGTTGCAGCCGGTGTGGCTAGCTTCCTGGCGGCAGAATAACAGTATGACGTGGCAATTTGACGGCTATAATTATCTTCTTAGGTTCGATAAGGATGAGCTTCTGATTGAGGGGCTCACCAAGTTTGTCCGCGAACAAAATATTAAAGGTGGCTGGTTATCGATAATCGGCGGTGCGCTTTGGGTGGAGTTAGGGTTTTACGATTTATCTGCTAAGCACTACCGCTGGAAAAAAATTGATCAAATACTGGAAATTACCAATGCTCAAGGCACGCTAGCGTGGGGCGATGAAAAGCCTTTTGTGCATCTTCATGGCACTTTATCAGATGAGCAAATGCAAACATACGGCGGCCACATAAAAGAGCTATCTGTTGGTGGTACCTGCGAAGTATTTTTACATGTCTGGAACAAAGACCGGCTTATTCGTGGTCACGACGAGCAAACAGGATTAAAGCTACTCGAATTATGAGCCTGCCGTATGCAAAGAAGTCATTAGGTCAGCACTGGCTGGAAGACAGGCCTACGTTGCAGGCGATTTGCGATGCCGCCAAACTGACTGCAACTGACACGGTGCTAGAGATCGGTCCGGGCCCCGGATCTTTAACTGCATTATTGGTCGAACGTGTTAATCGGGTAGTAGCGGTAGAATTCGATTCCAATCTTGCCCATGAGCTGCCAGCGCGTATTCCGGCAAAAAACCTGGAAGTCGTCCATCAAGATATTTTGCGGTTCGATTTTTCGTCCATGCCAGTAAACTTTAAGTTGGTAGCAAATATTCCTTATTACCTCACAAGCAACTTAATTCGGGTAATAAGCGAAACTTCAAATCCGCCCAGTATCGCGGTTCTGCTTATCCAGAAAGAAGTAGCCGAACGGCTGGCGGCCGCACCGGGCGACATGTCATTGCTTAGCGTGACAGCTCAGTATTATTGGGATGTCAGAAAAGATATCATAGTGCCGGCAAAGCTATTCATACCACCGCCCAAGGTTGATTCGCAAGTCGTGGTTATGGTTCGTAGGGATAAACCAATTTTCTCTGATGAGATTGATACCAAACTATTCTTCAGGATCGTAAAAGCCGGTTTTTCGGCACGGCGTAAAACACTGCTTAACTCATTGAGTGGTGGACTTAGGATTGATAAAAACGCGATAAATAAACTTCTTGTCGCAGCTGGCATTGAACCAACTCGACGCGCTCAAACTATGTCGCTTTATGAATGGCATGCAGTTTATAAATCAATTAACGAGCTTGAATTTAAAGCTAAATAAAATCAAAAATAACTGAAAATAAACGCGAAAAAGGGTGTATCCTTAATTAATAAGGATAAGCTAAAAACAAGGGACTATATGGACAATCAGCCAGAGAATGAACCAACTCAAACTACTGAAGTATCTGATGAGCCCGCTGTTATCCAGGCCCAGCCTGTCGTGTCAGCTCAACCGCCTAAACGCGGTATGAGTAAAGTCCTAATAGCGGTATTGATTCTAGTGCTAATGGCCGCTTCTGGGGCTGCCGGCTATCTACTGTCCGGTAGAGAAAACGACACTTCACAAACAAGTAATCAAACGCAACAGTCAGAAGACATTGATAGGCCTTCAGTGGCAGAAAATGACGATGCATCTGGCGCGGAAATTCCAGCCGATTTCACGCAGTACAAGGGCGATGGATTTTCGTTCTACTATCCCGAAGAGTGGGGTGAAGCTGTTGCTAACGATACCCAGAATGATGCCGTGCTGTCGGTTACATTCAGCCAGAACGGCAAAGCCAGTCTATACTTAAATTCCGGAAACCAGGATTTTACCAATGGCGGCCGTGGCGGAGCATTGTGGGACTGCGTAGGCTATGCTTTTATAGGCGATAAGCAGTATGCCTGCCTCTCAGTAATGATTAACCAGCAAAAAGATATAAGGGGTGCTATTTTAGATAGCCCGGAACATATTATCGGGCAGGATGATAGCGTAGTTCTCATAAACGATTACACATTTTTTGAAGTTCCAGTCACTCAGATACTTTTCAACCCTTCCAGCTCCAAATATTACGGCGGCACATTACTGATATCGGATTCTGAGGAAGAAGACAAAGAAATTCTGCGTCAGATAGCAACGACCTTTTCAACAATCGCTCCTGACGGACTTTAGACTAGACTTTATTTACCATAAGTGCTATAATAAGCATACGTCGCCATTGTGGCGACTAGCTATGAAGTTGGAATATTTCAACTTTAAATGAGGGGCTGAATTTTAAGCTCGACGTTAGTTCATTAACAGTTAGATCAGCAGGCCGCTTACTCAGCGTCATAGGGTAAACCTGAACAAATGCAAAGTCATTTTTCAACCGCGTAGCCAGCATGTTCCGCATGCCAGCTTTCGCACCAGCTTACGTCTAAGTACATAAGCCATCACTGTCACGACGCCAGATAGTTTCGGTTGATGTTATATTTTCTGGACGCCCATACCTTACAGTTCCATAAGGTATGTTAAGACTTTCGGAACAACGACCGGTTGCTTTTTTGGTCATTTTGATGCAATCGGACGTAATTTAAATGACCTAAGCCTGTAGGAAAGACTAACTAGTTAATCTAGCGGACGCGGGGGCAGTACCCGCCAGCTCCACCAATGTAAGGACCCGACCTCGTGTCGGGCTTTTACATTGGTGTATAGCTCAGGATGGGCGCTTGCCCGAGAAAGTTAGGATTGCCAATGGCAATTTAAAGAGAGATTTCAGAAACTGAGATATCACCGCAATCCAGAGTTAAGTTTTAGCCAGATAGATTATTGTTTGGTCCAAGTGCCACAGCCCGAAGATGAAAAGCCTTTGTCGGTTTCTGCAATGGTTACTACCGTATTTTGGGCATTGTCGTTAGCTATAATTTCGTCTAGCTCACCGCTAAAACCGCTAAGCCGCGCCCAATAACA
>CAZICT010000004.1:15268-98146 GCA_964537935.1 uncultured Candidatus Saccharibacteria bacterium
TCGTCTAGCTCACCGCTAAAACCGCTAAGCCGCGCCCAATAACATCCAAAACTAGAACCGTCATCGCCATGAGTTCGGTATGTGCCGGGCTGAATATCTTCACCTACGACATGTGTGCCATCATCAAACGCAAATTCTGCCTCTGGTTCTTCAGGAGCTTCCGTAGTTTCGGTGTTCTCCTCTTGCGCTGTTTGATTATTTGAGACTTCGTTATTTTGAGCGGTTTCGTTGTCCTGATCTTGCGAGCCGCCTGTCGCTATTGCCGCGATTAGTACAACTACTGCTATAACCCACACAATTTTTCGCTGATACCATTTTTTCTTAGTCTTTGGTGTATTTCCGGCCCCATCCATTAATAGGTCTCTCCACTTATTTTATACTGCTTAAGAGTATACACTATTGCTCTTCCTTATAGCTTTAGAAAATTCCGTTACAGCTACTTTATTTGACGCCGAATAGCCAACCAAGGATGAAGAGAATTTCGATAATACCGTCACCGAGATAAGCTTTTGAAATGACATTTTTCAAGCTATAAACAAAATCAATTATCGCAAAACTGGCGGCAGACAGGATACCCAATAGCCGCAACGTATCGGAAGTGTCTGCAGACAGCAGTACCACGCCAATACTTGCGGCTAACAGGCCCACCATTTTTACTAGCCATTTGTCGGTTTTAACACCGGTAAACCTTTCAAAACTTACCATGTTGAAAATAGGCCATAAGCCTGTCGTGACGTAATACAACCCCTGAATTACCGCAATGACATCCATGCGCTTAAGCTTACGAAGAAAGTGCCACTTTGTACTGTAAAATTTAGTACTGATCGTATTCGGACAACATTTTGAACCATTGAATAATTGGGTGTACACTTAGCTTATGAACCACTTTGAGGATGATAGCTACTATCTTACTCAAAGCCCTCACGCTCCGGCAACGACAGACAAAGAGCTATTTCGTATGAGAGAGCTCTGGAGGCCAGAGGTCCAGGCTGGCTACAGGCCTTACTACAGCTTTAATGGAAGTGATAATGCGCGTAGGCCGATAGATTATGACGAAACCCTCTATTCCATGATATGGGATCAGCATATGTATGTAGTGCCGCCGGCTATTGCAGGTCCTGTTGTTTCGGAAATTACTGAGGAGTTTGATAGAGAGGCCGACTTTGAATCATACGATGATTCGAACAACGGCCGAAGCCTCCTCGTTAACAGAGCCTATCGTTTTATAAATAGATTTTTTGATCTTTCTGAAGGACTCGAAGAAACAGTAGCTCACCACAAGGGAGCCTTAGAGGTTAACTTTGAAGATCACCATAGAGTACCTCGTTGTGTTAATGGGTGGATAGAGCCAATAGTACGGGTAGAGGCACCGATAATTGAGCGGAACATCAAATATAAGAATGAAAGAACAAATCCATCCCGGGCTGTCCAGCGCTTAGCGAACCGATGGGATTATGATCACCGGGAAGGCGCGTTCGGATGGTCTATACCTGTGTCTGAAAAAACGACAGAGGATCTAGTATCGTCACTGCTTTTTCTAGATGGAAGTATTATAAATGTCGAGTGGTGCAATCCACCGGAAGAAGCCGTGTTGCAGTTTACGTTTACCTTGCCAAAATTGAGCGCTGCCGGCTTAGCAAAATACTTAAACTTAATTAAAGAACATGAATATTTATTACCCGAAGGAGTGGATTATGAAGAGAAATATGAATATTTTCCCCGACTAACCCGTAATCAAGAAACGCCATCTGATATTTGGCACTATACTTCCGAGCAGAAACAAAAAAGATATGGATACAAACCTGTTATAGCCGACTCGAATAAGGCTGTACTTGTAGGGACATAAAAGGTATTAAACCAAGCCAGGGCAGCGGTTAAAATTTATTTTCGAATCTTTAACCTTAAATTAGACAAATACAACTCCGGATCAACAGCTGGATGAGCTTTTAGGTATGTCAAGTGCATATCAATGAATGAAATTCTGTTGTCGGGCCATTGTTCGGCGTTGGCTCGATATCCGGATTTAGTAATCATGTTCGGATCTGACACCATTTTTTCTAAGGCTTGCTTGATATCTATCTCGTTCACCTTAGATTACTCCTTCTTTTGCTTAGGCTTCTTTGTTTCTTTGCGACCTTTATCCTTGGACATGATTACTACTTATATATACCAGTATGCGCCCTAACTCGGTTTTATCCTAATTCACTAAAGAGCTATTGACTCAGTCGTTTCATTATGCTAAAGTTAATCAGTTGTTATAAATGAATCCGAGTTTTGTACTGGTTAATTACTTTGGCTTCATTCTTTAAGCAATAAGTAATAACTAAAACGTAAGGATTCATTTTTTTTATGTCTTCATATAGAAATCGCGGCAGCCGTTATTCGGTATATTCAAGTCGCAATCACCGCTCTAAGAGAGCATCAGCCAATAAGCCAAAACATGGCCGTTACATTGATCCTGCCAAGTTCGTTCGGCAGGCAAAAGTTATAGAAGTAGAGCCGTATAACCCGACTCATAAGTTTGATGATTTTCTGATTACTCCGTTAATTAAAGAAAATTTAGCGGCAAAAGGATTTGATACACCATCGCCAATTCAGGATCAAGCAATTCCGCTCGGCTTGTCCGGAAGCGATGTAATCGGTATTGCTAACACCGGAACAGGCAAAACGGCCGCGTTTGCGATACCTCTTATTCATAAGCTGCTAACCAATCCTAATAGCAGGGCGTTGATTGTTGCTCCGACACGTGAATTGGCTCAGCAAATTGAGGAAGAATGCCGGTCTATCGGGCAGGGCAGTGGTATATTTGCCAGCTTGTTAATTGGCGGAACCTCAATGGGTCCTCAGTTAAGAGATCTTAAGTTACGACCACGAGTAATTATCGGAACACCCGGACGCATAAAAGATCACTTGGAGCGGGGAACTCTACAACTGCATTCGTTTGATACAGTCGTTCTTGATGAGGTCGACCGTATGCTGGATATGGGCTTTATTAATGACATGCAATTCATTTTGAATAGCGTCAGCAAAGACCGACAATCATTCTTTTTCTCGGCGACCATGGACAGAAGTGTCAAGCAACTGATTGAAAAGTTTTCTAATAACCCCACCACTGTTTCCGTCAAGCAGGGCGATACCAGCCAAAACGTTCATCAAGATGTAGTTCGTTATACATCCAGCCTGGATAAGATTGATAAGCTGCACGATATTTTAATCAGAACAGAAGTTGAAAAAATCATTGTTTTCGAAGAAACCCAAAGAAATGTCGAGCGTCTCAATAAAGAGTTGGCGGTGCGAGGTTTTCCAGTGGATGCAATACACGGCGGCAAAAATCAAGGCCAGCGGCAAAGGGCGCTAAGCCGGTTTAAGAAAAGCGAGGTTACGGTACTGGTAGCTACGGATGTGGCTGCTCGCGGTATTGATGTCGTTGATGTGACACATGTAATTAATTACTCTGTGCCGCAAACTTATGACGACTACACGCACCGGATTGGCCGAGCCGGCCGTGCCGGCCGTGTGGGCTATGCATTGACATTTGTAGCTGGATAACCGTACACCAGCCCTATGTATGCTATGATTTTAGGCAATGAATAAAAAGAGAAAGAGCCAAAGTCCAAAGCCTGTCACTGTTTCTGTCGGCCTACAAAAAACATTCATAGCTGCAGTTGTAATAACATTCGGCTTTCAGCTAGTAATCAATCTCTATTACATAATAAGTCAACATCTCAAAGGTGTGAGTAATCACGGGATGCCATGGCTGCTAACTTCAGGCGCATTATTGCCATTCACATTTTTTGTAATTGCGTATATGCTTAGCCCAAGAAAAAAGCAGCGCATTCACCTGATCTTTGAATCGTTACTTATTGGTGTGATTGGAGTGTTCGGTATGACTTTGCTGAGCCAAATAGCCAATTATATTTATATGAAACTCGTAACCGCTGGTAGCGGCTACGAACAATACCTTGCTTACGAAATGGCTGCAGCGGCAATATCCTTAGGTATTTATTGTTTTACTTTGGTGCATTTACGCGAAAACAAGCGTTGGAAATAAGTTAGTTGGCGTCACGCCGGAGAAAAAGCACCCAGGTTACCACTAGCCCGACAATCATGTAGGCCGTAAAGACCAGTGCGTTTTCGCCAATAGTCAGGGCAGCAGTGTCTCTCATAGATGCACCGGAGTGAGCACTGAAATTCACAACTTCGTTAAGTGCGCGGAACGGTAAGAACTTAGAGTTTTCTTTTAGGACCTGCGACAGTAGCTCTTCAACCATACTGGCGACGACAAAATAGGTAGCGATTGCCCCAATCTGATTTCGGATAATTCCGGCTATGATAAGTGCAGCCATGGCATTACCAAAACTGTAGAAAATTCCGCGCCAGGCAATATCCCAAAAATCTATGATTTGAGGAGCCAGTGTAGCTCCCTGCATATTAACACCTAGCCATGCTAACAACGGGCCGATAAACATCATGAAGGCCCCGACGACGACGGCGTATGTTGCTACGACAAATCCTTTTGCAATCAAAGATTTAGTACGGCTGTTTGAACTAGTGAGCGTATACATTATGGTGTTATATCGATACTCATGCGTTACCAAAAGCAACGCTACAATGCCTGTGAGTATAGAAATAAAATTAACGCTTAGCAGAGCTACTACCTCTAGAAAATACGGTGAATTTACGTCTTCTACGGCTCGAAAGCCTTGGGCATAAAAATCTAAAAGTCCGCCGATCAGCAAAAATCCGACAAACGTTATCACATACGTCGAACGTACGCTTAGCAGTTTGCGAAATTCGCTTTTAATTGAGGCTAACATTATTATTTGCCTCCTTCCTTAGCCTGGTATTCCTGGGAGTCGGCAGTTAGCTCCAAGAAGGCTTCTTCAAGTGATGCTGCTCGAGTTGTCAGCTCCAGAATTGGGGCTTCTGCCTCAAACGCCAGTTTGCCGACTTTATCGGTCGTTGCGCCAGTGACCAATAGCCCTCCGTCTGTTCTATGGAAAGTAATATCGGCCTTTTTTAATGCACCTTCCAGATTACGGAGTTTACCGGTGCGCACAAATACTTTGGTGTGGGAGTTGCCGGAGGTAAGTGCGCTAATCGTGGTGTCAGCAATCATTTTGCCCTTACCGATAACTATGACGTTGTCAGCCATAAGCGCCATCTCACTCAGCAGGTGGCTTGACACGAACACGGCATTGCCATCGGCTGCGTAATCCTTTAAGAATCTCCTTAGCCAGGCGATTCCTTCCGGATCAAGTCCGTTAGCCGGTTCATCAAGCAGCAAATATCTGGGCTTGCCCAAAATTGCTGCGGCAATACCTAGCCGCTGACTCATACCGAGTGAAAATTTTCCCGGTGCTTTTTTGGCAACTTCTTTAAGCCCGACGATTTCAAGCGCTTCATCAACCCGAGCCAGCGGGATATTGCCGGCCGTCGCCAAAGTACGTAGGTGGCTGCGGGCGCTTCTTGTCGGGTGGAAGGCTTTTGCTTCAAGCAGTATGCCAACGACTTTGGATGGTTCCTTATATTCATGCAGCTTTTTGCCGTCGTAGGTCGTGGTTCCATGACCGTTGTCGAGGCCAAGCATCAGGCGCATAGTGGTGGATTTGCCGGCGCCGTTAGGGCCTAAAAAGCCGGTGACTTTGCCGGTTTCTACTTCAAACGATATGTCATCGACTGCTAGCTTTTCTTTATAGCGCTTTGTCAGGCTACGGGATTTAATCATGCAACTTAGTGTATGTATTCAAAAGGATTGGCGCAACCTAAAATACGGATTTTCATAGTGAAGTTAATGTGCGATTCCGGGTTTTTAATTAAATAAGAAAACCGCCGCGTTCTTTGGAGCGACAGCGGCGGTTAGGGTTTTGCCTACTTAGACAGGCACTAGCCTAAAGTTGTACGTTAAGGAGGTTAGCGATCGAGCACCCCACTCGTTACGCTATCTTGTACCTGCCCGTTAGATCTAGGACTTTTCAAAAGATTACCTCCTTTCATTTACGTACTATCAGAACACATTATACTGCTTGTGTTTAGACTAGGGAAGTGAATTTTGCCTAAATATGCTTGACATATTGATTTTTTATACTATAATTATTAACATGGCTAAATTTAAGCTCAATACAATTCATTCTATGGTGAACCACGCTTACAACGGCGGAGGCACTGCTGTAATTGTTCGGGCTTATCTTTCTTTCGCTTAGCAAACAGATATTTTTCATGAGACAAGATAGGCCTCCGAAAAGAGGCTTTTTTCATATAACAAAAATTTTTCGCTTACGCTTCGGAGGTTGATCTGGTCTTAGGAAAACCTAAGGCTAGTACCTGTCTCAAACACGAAAGGAGCAAACATGTTTGGGTCGATAATGCAGTTTGCGGCTAATCAGCACAATATAAAGTTGGCGCCTATCAGCAAGGATGAAGTCAATCAGTTCGTGACGGACGGCGGCATGCAGCTTAATTCTGTTACCCGCTACCTTAACGGCTTGGTTTGTCCGGTACTCGAAGATGAATACGAATGGTATGAGAAGGCTCGTATTGACCGTACTTCCATCACATGGGGTGTTTACGTCGAAGTGAAAAAAGAGTGGAGGCTGATTGGAACTACGGCCTTACACCTGATGACCGACAAGCCCTACAAAGGGGCGGTCAGCGGCTTCATGATATTCCGGCCGGAGTGGTGGGGCAAAGGAATTGCCACGCACTGCCACCGGGCACGGACTATGTACGCGTTTGACAAACTCAACCTGACGGTTGTTCGTTCGGCGGTGATGACCGCCAACGAAGCCAGCCGTAAAGCGATTGAACGCATAGGTTACGTTCAGGTTAGTATTGAGCGCAATGCCGGTTTCAGTGATGGGCGTTGGCTGCACATGCGTAACTTTGAGATGGTAAATCCGTCTCGGTTGCCCTGGCAAAGCTGGTGGCACGGTGAAAATCCGGGCAAAGCTTTCCGTGAAGCGCGTAAACGTACGCTTGCTGCGCTTGAATGGGCAAGAGCCAACGTCGAACTGCTGTAATGCTCCACATGCGAGCGGGAGAGCTTCTGTGCAATCACAGATACCTCTCGCTCGCCTTACCATTTATAATGATTGTATGATTCATCGACCGTTAGTATTTATTGATATCGAAACAACAGGCGCGAGTGCTTACAACTCACGGTTGCTGGAAATTGGAGCACTCCGGGTAGAAAACAACAAGATTGTAAAGAAGTATGTTCAACTGGTAAATCCGGAAGAACCGGTTCCTCGATTTATCACCAATTTAACCGGAATTAAGGACGAACATGTTTGGAACAAGCCGACATTCAAAGATGTAGCTAGCGAGATAGAGGATATTTTCAATGATGCTATCTTTGTTGCTCATAACGTTAATTTTGATTACGGATTTATAAAGCAGGAATTTAAGCGCCTGGGAGTTAGGTTTAATAAAGACCGTTTGTGTACGGTGCGCTTGTCACGTGCGCTATACCCGGGGCAAAGAAGCCATCGACTGGACGAGGTAATAAAAGCACACGGTTACTTGGTTAAAAACCGTCACCGTGCGCTTGATGATGCCGAGGTTCTGCATCGTTTTTACACTGACAGTTTGCAAAAATACGGAGTGGATCTTTACCGGACAATGGATCGTCTCCTTATGGCTGCTAGGTGAGAAATAGAAACAGTCCAAGACTAACCAGTATCAATATAATGACCGACGCTGTTACCCCTGAAAGCGGTATAAGCGCTTCGTCAATTTCGGCGTGTTGAGCCGCGAGGGCTCGGCTTTTGAATATGCTTAGTCCGATCGTGGAAGTAATTGCCACTGTGAAAATAGTCAAAATGAGCAAACCGTATCGCATCATGAATTGAGAAGTGACTTCATACTCTTGCAGCCAGGCAACGAATAGACTGACCAAAAATACTCCGATTGCCGACACCGGAACTACCACGCCTAGCGTTTGATACAGTTTTTTCTGGTATATGGGGAGCTTTCCGGATCAGATATGTGGGCTGTAATGATTGAAGCCAGATCGCCAATCATGGCGTTAAGCGCGGGCAAAGCAATCAGCAGCGGTGTGACATGAATAAGTTTATCCTGCACATTTTGCAGCCACACACCGCCAACCAGCCCAATTGATGCGGTCAGACTGCTTAGGCGTATGGCATTAATGATTGAAATTTTGTGTGATTGATTGCTCATAACATTATTTTTGAGACCGTTATGATTGCAACTAGTGTGAGTGTATGAAAGACGGTGGTTTCTATTGGCGGGGCTACATCATCCGGGTTGACCTGGATATGCCGGGCGATAAGTAGTACAACAACCATTATCGGCAACCCTAGCAGTCCGGTAAAGGTTCCGGATAAAGCAGCCAGCTTGACGGTAAGCATGAATTTGGCATCGAACATTGCCGCACCGACAGCACCGCCGATTACGCCAAGCACCAAACAGACAGTAAGCGCCACAAACAGTGATTTAGCGAAAGCCCTGACGATAAACCAAAGCTTAGATCCCGAAACCGTATCCAAATGGTGATGCAGGCTGGCAACCAATGTCGCTGCACTCGAAGATAATGATTCGGCAATCACTGGATATAAAAGCAATGAGGTGCCAACAAGCAACAAAGCCTCGGCATTTTGACTGATAAAAAACCCTGCTCCCATAGTTACAAAAAGCGTAAAGATTTGCCCGAGCATAATTTGACGGATACTGACGTCGTGCAGTCGTTTTTTGCGGTCAGTCAGCATTCGCCAATAGCCGCTCCACTGTTCGATGGTGCTAATCGGTATACGATTTATGTCTTTTTGGTCTTGAGTGTTTGTGTTATCCATTGGTTTCTACAGAGGTATCATAACAGAATTTTCTTATGTGAATTACTTTATAGCTGAAAACTGCGGCTAAAACGATAATTTATTTGAAACAAAGGAGAATTATTATGACAGCACTACCAAGGGACGACCCTAACGAAGGTAAGCAACCAAAACTACCGCACGAAGACAACCCTCCATTCAGTCCGCCCGATGGTACGGTCAGTGATCCGACCAGTCCGCTAAGTCAGCGTACCGACGATCAAGATTCAGATATTACTCATCAGGCGACTGACAGCAATGTCGACGAACATCAAGCATATGACGAAGGTGTTATGAATGCCGCGGAAGCCCAAGAGCCTAATCTGGGAAATGCCGTAACCGATTTCAACCCTGACGAAGCAAGTGACGAAAAGCAATAAACTATAACAGGGTTTTTAAATCAACCCCATCATCAAGTTGTTTATTAACCTCGACCAGCCATTCGAGTATTTGGCCAGCGTGCCGGTGTGCTTGTTCACTCGAATCACCGTTGCCTTTGATGATGTCAATCGTATGATCTGTTGCAGCACCCAAAGAGCCATCGGAATTATTAACCCATCTGACCTGACTGTCATTCAATAACCATTGATAAGAGCTCTCTGCCTCTTTAAGTCGGCTATCTATCGCAGAATCACTTACCAGGAGACGGTTATAAAGTCGCTGCTTATACTGGTCGAGAGGTAAAGCAATACCTACCGACACTACTCGCCTGAAAGGCCGTTGCCTTAAATCCTCCACCGCATGTGCGAAACAGGGAAGCACAGAATAAGATGCCGGATAATCATCTATTTCAGAGCCGTAAACATTACCGTCTCTTGATACGGTAAATTGTACAAGCTCACCTCGCTTGGTTTTCTCCAGAATTTGCTCCATGGCTGTTGCTTTTTGGGCGGCATCAGGATTAAATCCCGCCAAGAAACGATAGGCATTTTCTGTCTCTCCGTCTCGTTTGCCGCGAGTGGTGAAGCCATGAACCTTCCCGAACTCCGGATTGCGCCTTACTATGTCATTTGCAATCGCCGTTTTACCAACCGCCAGAGGCCCAATCAGGCACCCAAGAGTTATCTCTTGTTGTTGTTTACGGACTTCTTCGTTGGCTTGATAGCCAGGCTCTAGTTTCCGTAATTGTTCTACAGCGTCCATTACTTAAGTTTATATAACAATTTTGAATAATTTACTAACTATAATTCTAAATTAAAGTTCGTAATGTGAAATAATTCCTATTTATTATGTGACGCTATGTCAGAAAATAAACATAAATCTTTTAAAGTGAGGAGAGTCTAGTGAAGCTGCCATTCAGATTACCAAATATACGCAATCGTCGGATAATAGTATTAGCTGCCATTTTGGTTCCGGTATTTCTTATCGGATTAACAGTCAACTCGTTTAATGGAGGGTCTGAAGAATCGCCCGACGAAACGACTACCCAACAGGTGCAGGCCGAATCTGATTCAAGTAAAGACGATGACAAGCCACAAAATCCAGATAAAACAGGCGGAAAAATCAGCGAAATAGCTGAAAATCCTCAAAACTTTTTCTCTGAAGAAGTAAGCATTGAGGGTGACATTGCTCACTTCTTTAATAACAGAATATTTACACTGACCGATAAAACCACCGGTAAAAAAGTGTACATTATTACGCCAAGAGACCTGACTGAGGCTGAGCGTGACAGTACCCGTCCGCTGCTTGGAGCAGCAGCAGTCGCCAGCATCACGGGTACGGTGCGGGTGCTGCAGGCTTCCGATGTCGAAGAAATATTCAAGTTTGACTTTACCGACGAGTCAAAAGAAGCATTTGACGAGACGATTCCGACAGTCATTATCAAATCGCTTACTATCCGGCGTCCGGAATAATCTCCACCTCATTTAACGCCAAAGATTGTGAAATAAATCGAAGCATCTAATTCCAGTCCACCCCATAATAAAAGCACTTTTTGATGCCGTCTATGAACTAAGTGAAAGGTTTTTGTCATGAAGAAGCTGATTATATGGGTTGTAGTAGCGGTTGCGATCGCAATAGGGGTGGCAGTGGCTATTAATATTATGGACGAAAATAATGAAGTAGAGGTAAATGAGCCGACCACCAGCGATATCATGCCCGAGGAAACAGAAGATGAGGGCGATTTATTGAGCCGGATTGTCAACACTCCGGAGGATTACTACGGGCAAGAGGTGACAGTGGCAGGTGAAATCCAAGACGTCTATAACCGACGAGTCTTTACTCTCTCGGATCAAATGATTGGTGATGAGCTTTACGTAGTGTTGCCGCAAGACTTAACCATGGAGCAGCTTGATGAAGCCGAAGAGCTTTTGGAAGACAATGCTGATGTGGAGGCGACAGGCACGGTGCAAAGCATGCGGATTATTGATATCGAACAGGAATTCGGCCTAGAAGTACCCGAAGAAGTTGAAATTGAATTCGGTGAAGCACGTCCGGTGGTAATAGCCGATCGGTTTACCTTTAGCGATCAAAATCTGATTTTTGACTTTACCCAAGGCCCGGAAAGTAATGAAGAGGCGCCAGATAGTTAACTTAAAGGAGGTAAATATATGAAGTATCGTGAACTGGTAAAACGCGTGCAGCACTATTCCGGATTCTCAGATCAGGAATCGGAGACGGCGCTCCGGTTATTTATCAGAAAACTTGCCACAAGATTGACTATGGGAGAGCGGAAAGATTTTGCCAGTCAATTACCGAGCGATTTGCAGGACGAGGCAATGGTAACCGAGGAGCAGCAGAACTGGTCATTCGAAGATTTTATAGAGGAAATCTGCAGGGAGGAGCAAATAGAGGAGCCCAGAGCCAAGAAGCAAATTATGGCAGCCTGGAAAGCCTTAAAGGATGCCTTAACACCGGGAGAGATAAGCAACATCAAAGCGCAATTGCCAAAAGATATGGAAGCAGCGCTTCATTAAGAGGAGAAGTTTATGGCAAAGTATGGCAAGAAAGCTCAGGAAGAAGTCGAAAAGACTATGCATGAACATAAGCACGAAGGCAAGTACAAGAACCGCAAGCAAGCAGTGGCTGTCGGTCTGAGTAAGGCTCGCCGAAAGGGCGGTAAAGTGCCAGGTTCTGACGAATAGCGGTCGACAGCGGTAAAAACAAAGAATAAAGCGTTGTACTGTAAGCAAGCAGTGGTTATGATAGTCATAAGCAAATTATGAAACTGTCAAAGTCGCTGTACGCTATAAATCCACTGCTACTGAAGGATGTGCTGTTTAAAAAAGATGAGCGCGCCCAGGTATTCTTAGCTTTGTCTCCTGGGGAGCGGGTTGATGTATTCCGGTCGGTTACCAAAAATGTCAAACAAGACCTGGCCACCAAACTGCCCGACAAAGAACTCGCCGAATTATTACAGGCGATTGATCCCGATGAGGCCACTGATGTGCTGCAGCTGCTCGGTAAACGTAAGCGTGAGCATGTACTGGAGCACCTTAGCCAGGAGCTCAAAGATTCACTTTCTACGCTACTGGAGTTTGATGCTGAGACTGCCGCCGGTCTAATGACTCTTGACTATGTGCAGTTGGATGTCAATGATACTTTTGCTGAAGTAGCTGACAAGTTTATGAATCACGAAAAAAAGACCGGACGGCCACCAATCATATTGGCCTTAAAAGACGGCAAGCTGGCAGGCTCGCTGCCAAGTTATCAGCTGGGCTTTGTAGATAGAAAAGAAACTATAAGTCGATATGTAAAACGAACCCCGTCAATCTCATATGCCGCTACCCATGATGAGGTTTTTCGCCAGTTCCAGCAGCATCCGCACAATAAGGTGGTGGTGCTTAATGACGCCGGTCATGTGATGGGAATCATATACTCGGACGATGTTCTAAAAATAATCCAAGACCAGGAAGCATCATCGCTGTATGACTTTGCCGGGATTAGTCCGGAAGAAAACGTAACTGATTCTGCTAAACGTAAGGTACAACATCGATATCAATGGCTGATTATCAACCTTGGTGCATCATTTTTAGCTGCTTTTGTCGTTGGCTTGTTTGAGGATACTCTTAATCAATTTGTACTCCTGGCCATCTACATGCCGATAGTGGCCGGCATGGGAGGAAATGCCGCGACTCAGACCTTAGCGGTACTCGTACGCGGCATAGCGCTGAAGCAGATTGAACTTAAAACAGCCGTAAAGACACTCAAAAATGAACTTGGTGCCGGTCTTGTTAACGGAATAATTAACGGGATACTTGTCGGTGCTATAGTTTATGGTTTAAACCGCGATGCACGGATTGCTCTGGTGCTTGCTTTGGCTATGGTTATCAATCTGCTGGTCGCGGCATTATTCGGAACTTTGGTACCGCTAATTATGTCGAAACTCGGCAAAGATCCGGCCGCTTCAGCGACTATCTTCATTACCACCGCTACCGATGTCTTTGGGTTCATGGTATTCCTGGGGCTCGGTACTTTGATACTGACTTAAGGGTTGTTGAACAGGTACGGCTTCGTGTTTGGCGTGTATTCTCTTTACTGCAAACCAGCCCGCTATAGAAAGCAGCAATGCTAACGCGAACGCGCCAATGATCCATAGGCCGTAAGCCGGATCGCTGTCATCATCCGAATCTTCAGATACGGCTGCAGCATCTGCATCTTCGGCTAGTGGGTCGGGTCTGTCGACGTCGATGGTTTTAGCGGAATCGGGATTGTTTTTTATGCTGGCGGTGATATTTAGATCGCCGGCTGGAAGGGTTTCGGTAGTGAACACTAGCTTGCGAACAGATTCCGGCAATATCCGTGTTTGTTCGTCTTCGGCCTCTGCTTCCAGGACATTTCCTTTACTATCAGTAACTTTTAATTCGACAGGTAGATCATTCTCATAGATACCTTGGCCGGTATTTTCTACTGTCACTTCAATCTGTCCCTTTGGGTTACCGAAATTCGCTTTTTCATCAAACGTGACATCAAGTACGTTTAGCTGCGGTTCCGGCTGACCGACGGTCATAAACACCAGGCTGGAGGTTGTGGTTGTCGGTGATGTAGAGTCATCAGAAAACAGTACGGCGCCAAAATAGGTCCGATCTTCTGCAGAATAAGGGACCTGGAACTTGGCTTCATAGGTTATTTGTTGTCTGGCAGGAACGGTAATCGTATTTTGAGCATTGGCACCGATAAACCAATTAGAGATTCCGTATTTTTGGTTGGCTTCAGTAGTTATTTCCGGCTCGCCATTTCCTTTAGGTGACGGATTAAAGTCTACCGCTCGAATCCTCAGAACCTTGGGTGAATTATCCTGGTTTTCGAGTGTCAGTAAATGAGAAACGGTTTCGCCTCTTTTAATATCCTTGCGGCTCACAAGCAACGGTGAGACTTTAGCTATCGCGTCAACCGGTGACGCTAACAGTGTTAGAAATAACGGTAGGATAGCTGCTATTAAGCCAAATTTTTTCATTTATCTTAAAAATTGTAACATTACTTAAGCAAAAGCTGCATACCGCCCGAGATGTTTTTAAGCCCCCGTGTTATAATTACCGTTCAGCAACAGGGAAGTGAGAGCAGCGCTCGAGACGACCGGGCGCATTTTTTATGAACAACACTTATCAAGACCCCACCAAAATACGCAATATTGCAATCATCGCGCACGTTGACCATGGAAAAACTACTCTGGTTGACGGGCTGCTTAAACAATCCAAGACATTTCGGGAAAATCAAGCTGAAATGAGTCAAGAATTAATCATGGATAGCGGCGACCAAGAGCGTGAACGGGGAATTACGATTACTGCAAAAATAACTGCAGTTCAACATGACGACTATCGGATTAATATTATAGATACACCGGGGCATGCGGATTTTTCAGGAGAGGTTGAGCGAACGCTGAATATGGCCGATGGCTGTTTGTTGATTGTTGATGCTCAGGAAGGGCCGATGCCGCAAACTAAGTTTGTACTTACAAAAGCGCTTGCCGCCAACCTGAAACCGATTGTAATCATTAACAAAATTGATAAGCCTGGCGCTCGCATTGCTGAAGTTGAAAATGAACTGGCTGACTTATTTCTGGAGTTGGCCATACATGAAGATCAGCTTCACTACCCTGTCTATTACGCTGTCGGCCGAGCCGGCAAAGCGTGGCCAAAGCCACCATCGGATTACGAAGCGCCGGCTGATTTGTCAGTAGTTTTCGAGGCCATCATTTCTCATATTCCAGCACCCGAAGTTGCGCTTGATATGCCGCTGCAAATGCTTGTTACTGCCCTGGCATGGGATTCGTACAAAGGTAAATACACCATAGGGCGGATAAACCGCGGTCGTATAAAAGCCGGCGATCAGGTTTCACTTTGCAAAAAAGACGGCACGTTTTCTGTTGCTAAGGTCGACAAAGTATTTATGAGCCGCGGAATCAGTAAGTTTGAAGTAAGCGAAGGGGTCGCCGGTGATATTGTTCAGCTTACCGGAGTAACCGAAGCCCAAATCGGAGAAACGATTGCCGATGCCGCAAAACCGGAGGCTTTACCGGTTCTTGAGGTAGAAGCGCCAACACTAAGAATTTACCTTGGTCCAAACACCTCTCCATTCAAGGGTACCGAAGCTGAGTTTTCGACCAGCCGGCAAATCGGTGAACGCTTAAACAAAGAAACAGAAACCAATGTTGGTTTGCGTGTCGAGGAAGAAGGTATCGGCTTTTTGGTTTCGGGTCGCGGTGAACTACACCTTAGCGTTCTGATAGAAACTATGCGCCGCGAAGGCTATGAATTTGAAGTCGGTCGTCCTCAGGTAGTGACACGCGTAAACAACGGCGTAACGGAAGAACCTGTAGAAGAACTTATAATTGAGGTTTCCGAAGATCATGTCGGAACAGTGCAACAAGAATTAGGAGCCCGTCGGGCAACGCTTAAGGAACATTTTTCCAGTCCAAAGGGCGTAACTAAGTTGGTGTATGAGTTGCCAACCCGTAGTTTACTGGGGCTTCGTAATATTTTAATGACAAACACCAAGGGAACAGTGGTTATGAACAGTCTGATGATAGGCTACCAACCGCTCGGCGCGCCGTTACAGCAGCTTCGAAACGGTGTGCTAATCGCCTATGAAACCGGTGTTACGACGCCTTACGCTCTTCAAATGGCAGAGGGCCGCGGAATCGTTTTTGTAGGACCCGCCGAAAAAGTTTATGCCGGACAAATCGTTGGCCTGAACAGCCGTCAGGAAGATCTTGAAATGAATGTTTGTAAAGCCAAGCATCTAACCAATATGCGCAGCACTTCGTCGGACGGTGTGGTTCAACTTACGCCGCCAACAATTTTTAGCCTGGAGCAATGTCTTGACTTTATTGAGAACGATGAACTGCTGGAAGTTACCCCAAAGCATCTGCGGCTCCGTAAGCGTGAACTTGATCCCAATAAGCGTAAACGCGCGCAAAAGAACTCATAGTCATAAGCTAAACCGGAAACTGCTTGACCGCCAAGGAAGCGCTGCCGTACGCTGTACACATGGCGCAAAACAATAGACATTTATCATGGCTCAATGTATTTCGGCGTCCTTCGGACTTAACGGCTAAGAATGTAGCTCCGGCGCGGGAATACATCAAACACTACTGGACAAAACTAGAGCGCTATAACCCCAAGGATGACGACAGTTTAATCGGCTTGCCGCATAAGTATTTGGTGCCCGCATTCGAAGAAGGACACGAATTTGATTTCAACGAGATGTATTACTGGGATAGTTATTTCATGGTCCAGGGCATGCTTGATGAAGACCATAAAGACCTGGTTATGGGAATTATCGAAAACCTGTTAGAACTTTTCCGCCGCTATAAGATTATTCCGAATGCCTCGAGAACTTATTTGATGGGACGGTCACAGCCGCCTTTTCTTACCTCGTTTATCTGGGACGTCTATGAAGCATACGACCTTGATGATGCCTGGCTTAAGCGAGCTATCGAAACAGCCGAGGCCGAATACAACACTGTCTGGATGGGTAAAGCGAAGCCCAATGCCCGTCAAGTATACGAAGGTCTGTCGCGTTATTACGACATCAATTATCTCCATGATTTAGCCGAGGCCGAAAGCGGATGGGATATGACACCGCGCTTTGGCCGTAAGGCGCTGCACTTCTTGCCGGCTGACCTCAATGCATTGCTTTATAAGTACGAGATGGATTTTGCACGCTACTATCGCCATATAAAAGACGCCCGAACGGCCGCAAGTTGGGAGGTTGCCGCCGAGCACCGCAAGAATACCATGAATAAATTAATGTGGAGCAACATGCGGGGCTACTACTATGACTATAATTTCGAAAAGAAAAAGCGCGGTACGGTCAGTTCGCTGGCGGGATTTTATGCATTATGGGCGGGAATGGTTGACGAAAAGCAGGCCAAGCAAATGTCCAAATCAATCCGACGATTTGAACAGCGCGGCGGTCTGGTTACGACAGACGGTCAATCTCTAAACCAAGTTGTACCGGGTGTGTTAGCGCCAGGCGCTATACCCACCCAATGGGCGCATCCTAACGGTTGGGCGCCACTCCATTTTTTGGTTGTCAAAGGATTGCAGCGCTATGGTTATCACGAAGATGCTCGACGCATAGCCATGAAATGGCTTCGTACAAACCTGACTTGGTTCAATCAATATGGCGTGTTTCTGGAAAAGTATAATGTGGTCTCTCCCGGTAAACCGCCGGCCAAGGGCCTGTATCCGTCACAGACCGGTTTTGGCTGGACGAATGCGGTATTTGAGCGTTTTTGCCAAGAGTTTATCACCGATGTAATTTGATAATTATATTAAAAAATTATTAAATACATATATGAGTGAAGCGCAGAGCTATCGATCCTCTGAGCACGACCCTTCGGTTGTGCAGCGTTTGCAATTGGTTTCAGCTGATAAAGATGACGAGGGGTGGCAATTCGAATCAAGTCTTGTATTACCTTACGGAGAGCCATGGCAAGCCGAGCCTGATGAAAATATTACGCGAACCGTAGAATTTTATAACGGTAATCTTTACTATGATTCTACTAGATACTGGTTCAAAACCAAAGTTGCCTCACAGCTTATAAATGCGTTGATGCGTTCCCCGAGCGAAGGCCTGACGGGCTCTCAATTACACAAGCAATTCGGTATTATGTCCGGTGAAGGTCAGCTCTATGTTGCTTCTTATTATCATCAAGCCCGCCAAAGTACAAATCATATTGAGTTTGAGGGGGTACCACTTTTAATGGGCGAAAAGAAGAGGGCATGGAGGGTCTGGCTCAATACACTTGTTAAGATCGTACCCGTACCGGAAGAGCCGGCTTACGATAAGACCGTTGATGCCGTTGCCCCTAAAAGTGATACATCAAGAAGGTCGAGAACGGCGAAACAGAGTATGGCAAAGCCGTTATCACAGCATAATGTCGATAAAGATAAAGGATTTATGTCTACTTGCACTGCTGCTAACGAGGAGTTGGATTATGAAGATCAGGTTATAAGTTACATAAACGGTGGCCCGATGCCGGTATTTAGTGACGGCGAAAGACCTCCAGGTCTTAAAAAGTATGTAGATATCATCGTTAGTGTTGCCAAGGAAGAAGGGCTTGATAAGCCCGGAGTTATCGAAAGAACAGAAAAAATTCTAGTCTACCTAAAAGGCCTAAAGCGCCCGACGCACAAAAAAGTTTATCAACTTTAATTAAGGTTTATTTGTGGAAAATAAAAACGAAAAACCTTGCCATGAAAAAATAGAGTTTGACAGTAAGGAACAAGCCGATGCTGCTGCGCTGGCTGCTAGTTGGCAGCACGGTGCCGATTTAAAATCTTATAAATGCAAACACTGCGGTTTATGGCATTTGGCATCGAATTTTCTTGATGCCGAAGACTAGTACTCACTCTAGCTGACTTACCAGAGTAAAATTGATATAATATTATTCATGAAAGCTCACTTCTACCGGTTCAGTATGCGAATGATGCCCGTGCGGGCGTAGCTTTTATAATTACTAGCTTTTCAGAAATATCAGTAAAGAGGTAGAACAATGAACTATTACGTAACAACATCAATTCCTTATGTAAACGGCGATCCCCATATCGGCTTTGGTATGGAGCTATTGCAGGCTGATATTTTGGCGCGTTACGCCAGACAACAGGGAAAGCCGGTAATTTTTTCTACCGGCACAGACGAGCATGGCGGTAAGGTAGCCGAAAAAGCCAAGGCCAATAATCTTTCTCCACAAGCTTATGCCGATCAAATAAGCAATAAGTTTCGTGATCTGGCCAAGGTAATCAACGCCAGTAATAACCGCTTTATTAGAACTACCGATCCAGGACACGAACAGCGGGCGCAGCTTATCTGGAAAGCGCTAGCCAGTGATATCTATAAAAGTTCTTACGTTGGCTTGTACTGCTCGGGATGCGAGGAATTTGTAACCGAAAAGGTGGCAAAAGAAAATAACGGTATTTGCCCTAACCATAATCGACCCTACGAAAAAATCGAAGAAGAAAATTACTTCTTTAAACTCAGTAAATACGGTCCGCAAATCGAGAAGGCAATTGCCGAAGGCAGCTTCAAGGTAGTGCCTGCTTCCAAGAAGCGCGAGATTCTAAATGTCATAAAAGACGGCCTTGAGGACATCAGCATTAGTCGCCCTAAAGAGAAGATTTCTTGGGGCGTGCCGGTTCCTGATGATGATTCTCAGGTCATGTATGTCTGGTTTGAGGCGTTAATGAATTATATTACCGTGCTCGGTTACCCAGAACATGAAGATTTCAAGAATTTTTGGCCGGCTAACGTTCAGGTTGTCGGAAAGGATATTTTGCGGTTCCACGCGGCTATTTGGCCGGGAATTCTATTGGGCCTTGGAATTCCGCTGCCAAAAGTATTGTATGTGCACGGATTTATTAATGTCGAAAGCCAAAAGATAAGCAAAAGTCTCGGCAACGTAATCCACCCCAAACAGATTGTTGACGAGTATGGTGTCGATGCTTTCCGCTACTATTTTGCGCGCCACATTCCAGCTTACGAAGATGGGGACTTCAGTTGGGAAAAACTCCACGAAGCCTACAACAATGAGCTTGCTAATGAGCTCGGTAATGCCGTTCAGCGCACAGTAGCAATGATCAAGCAATACCAGCACGGTATCATCGGCGATATTCCGCCGGCTAACCACGATGCTGCCAAATATCATGAAGCGCTTGAAAATTGTAAGTTTGACCGTGCGCTCGAAGAGGCATGGAATCGAGTGCGGGGCCTTAATCAATACATCGAAGAAACAAAGCCCTGGCAAATTAACAAAGACGGCGATACAGACCACTTGCGCGAAGTCTTAGCTTACCAGGCAGGGAGCCTGGTGGAGATTGCCGACTTGCTGCTACCGTTTTTGCCCGATACTGCCCAGAAAATCCGCCGTATCTTTGAAGATGGTGTTATTCGAGAGCTTGATGGCACTTTATTTCCTCGAAAAGAATCTTTACCTGCCGTTTCTTAAAAATAAAAAACACCCTTCTCATAAGGGCGCTGTCTCTTAAAGTTGAAGAGACAAGAGCGTGATGTATATGGGAAATGAAATTGAGTGGTGGGGGTCCGCTAGCAGATGCTAGGACAAATGCAGCGGACCACCACCAATTCTATCTCCTTGGATCACTAACCATCATCCATAGTACAGAGAGCACAGTTAACAAGATATAAATGATGAACCAGTTATCTTTAGCTACCTCAAGCCAGTCTATCGAAGCAGGTTGCTGTGAGGAAGCGGAGTTATCAACGTTGGTGCTGACTTGTGTGATGGCGCTGCAGTGTTCACTGTAGAGCGGGTCTGTGTTGTTGGCACAGAACTCTTCCGGAGAAGAGACTTGTACCTCGGCCGGCACTGCAGTAGCATGCGGATCGACATATGTCTCGGTACCGCACAAATCGGCGGACTCCATGCATGCATCGGCGCTGTCGACCAATCCGAAGATGGCCAAGACGGTGATCACGAGGACCACAACCACACGCACGGTGTTGCGCAGGGAAGCATTCATTTCAACGTACTCCTCACGAGTTCGGGAACTTACGGAGATCTAGTGTTTAGTCAAAAACAATACATCTCCGCAAGCTCGGATACCGAACGGGAGTAACATTCACTCTCTTGTCAATGTACAGCTAGGAGCATCTGCTCGACTAACCAACTATATATTAGCATAAACACAATAAAAAGTCAATATACATATAGTTTTAAAACAGGGGTGTGGCGCGTTATACTAAAATCCTATGCAACTGATTGATACACATTGTCACATCCATGAAATTACCGGCGATGATACCAGTGATTATTCGGTGAGCGTCAAATGGCATAAGGCGGGCATTACCGATGCAAAAGAGGTCATTGATACGGCCACAGCGGCGGGTGTATCAACTATGATTTGCGTTGGCACAACGCTTAGTGACAGTAAACTAGCGGTAAATTTTGCCCAGAAACAGCCAAAA
Source organism: uncultured Candidatus Saccharibacteria bacterium (assembly GCA_964537935.1). Taxonomy (GTDB): domain Bacteria; phylum Patescibacteriota; class Saccharimonadia; order Saccharimonadales; family CAZICT01; genus CAZICT01. The sequence continues at coordinate 36,469 of CAZICT010000004.1, forward strand.
TGTGTGGCCAGCATCGGAATCCACCCCCATGAAGCACAGGTATTTAATAACCAAAGCGGTGCCTGCAAAGAACTGGAGACCTTAGCTTCATCCAAAAAAGTGGTGGCCATAGGCGAATGTGGACTGGATTATTATTACAATCATTCTCCTAAGCAGGTACAAAAAGAAGTTTTAGAGTTCCAGCTTGACGTTGCTTCCAGGCATTCTTTGCCAGTAATTTTTCATGTTCGGGATGCTTTCGATGATTTTTGGCCTATCTTTGATAATTTTACAGGTTTGAAAGGAGTGATTCACAGTTTTACGGCAAATACGTCAGTACTCACTCAAAGCTTAAAGCGTAATCTATTAATTGGGCTTAACGGAATTATGACTTTTACCAAAGATAAAAAGCAGCTTGAAGCGGCCAGGACAGTGCCGATTGAGAGTCTTGTGCTTGAAACCGATGCACCTTTCTTGACCCCTGTACCATTACGTGGTACAATTTGTGAACCGAAACACGTGAGGGTTGTAGCGGAGTTTTTGAGCCGACTCAGGGATGAGCAGCTTGAAGTTATTGCTTCCAAAACAACCAATAACGCACGTAAGTTATTTAATCTACCATGATCAACATATTTGATAAATCACCGGAAACCCAACCTAAGACCCCAGAGTTTATTACTGAACGTTTGGGGGTTATTAATACGCTTGTAATGAACACGGAGACTGCTTTTTTGGCCTATCCTGTACCTGCCTCTCAGGAAGTAGCTGATTATGAAGCTCGAGAGAAAACCACAGATGACGATATAGCTGAAATTCAGCGTCAAACAGAGATAGCCAGACTTAACAAGCAAGTCAATGTAACTGAGTCTGAAGTTAGAAAACCGCTATCAACAAACGAGCAAGCTCCCAAGCCGCTTGATTTAGAGCAACAGCGTCAAGCTGTCGACGCGGCGTACCGAAGCGTAGAAGCCCAAAATCCTCTGTTTGAAAGGTCATAACTATGCTTAAAAAAATATTGAACGGTATCATCAACCAAAGGTCCGAACAACGCCGGACAGAGCTTTATAGAAGCTTAATTCGACATGAGGCACGGATAGGCGGACAGTTATTCGGAGCAGTCAAGCCCGGTGGGCGCAGGGAATTCTTTTGCCTTGACGAGCACGCTTGGGTATGGCACGAAGAATGGATTGATGAAAAAGGTCAACGCCAGATAAAAACCACTAGGTATGACATTCGTCCAAACGGTATAGTTAAAGTTCAAAACGGTACTTATAGTTCAGTCAGCCGTCAAGAAGCCCAACGATTACTGCAAGCGGCACGAGCATATCGTGACCGGGTGAGCAGCGAACTGTATTCTTTTGCTGGATAACCAACGCTTCATTAAGCTACTCTTACACATATGAAAACGATATATCTTGATCACGCGGCCGCAACCCCGGTGTTACCGGAAGTGCTCGAAGCAATGCTGCCATACATGAGCGAGCGATTTTATAACCCTTCGGCACTCTATTTAGCGGCCAAATCGGTGCACAGGGATATTGCAGACGCCCGGGCAAAAATAGCCGGCTGGCTGGGGGCACGACCCAGTGAGATTGTTTTTACTGCCGGCGGCACGGAATCGGACAACCTGGCAATACACGGTGTAATGAGTCGCTACCCGAACGCTAACGTGGTTTTCAGCGGTATTGAACATGATGCAGTGCTTAACGCCGCCAAGCAACACAACTACAGCCAGGCACCGGTTAACCCACAGGGAATAATCAAGTTAAATGAGTTGGCAGATACCGTTAATGATCAAACCGTACTTGTAAGCGTAATTTATGCCAGTAACGAGATAGGCACCATACAGCCCCTCAAGCAAGTTGCTAAGCTGATCAAGGATATCAGATTAAAGCGGCGAAAATCCGGCAATGACCTCCCGATTTACCTGCATACCGATGCAAGCCAGGCCGCTAATTACCTGGATCTGCACGTTTCCAGATTGGGTGTCGATTTAATGACCTTGAACGCCGGCAAGATATATGGCCCAAAGCAATGCGGTGCGCTGTATGTAAGTAGCTCAGTCGAATTAAGTCCGCAAATTCATGGCGGCGGTCAAGAGAGAGGACTTAGAAGCGGCACGGAAAATCCGGCGCAAATCATAGGATTTGCACGGGCACTGGATATTGTTCAGTCTTCAAGAGAAGATGAAAGCTTACGGCTCGCAAAGCTCCAGCAGCTTTTTATGTCCGAATTGGCACAGAAAGTTCCGCAAGCGGTAATTAACGGAAGTACAAAATATCGTTTACCCAATAATGTGCATGTAACTTTTCCCGGTCATGACAACGAACGGCTGTTAATGGAGCTCGATGAAGCCGGAATCATTTGTGCTGTCGGTTCGGCGTGCAGCGCCAGCAACGAAGAACCGTCGCATGTACTCAAGGCGATCGGCCTAACCGACGCAGAGGCTCAGGCAAGTCTACGCTTTACTATGGGAAGGCAAACTTCTGAAGCTGATATTTTAAAAACTGTGGATAAACTGGCTGTTATTACAGTCTAAATTTTGTACTGACCTCTTTTTTAGCTATACTTACCGCTAAAGCTTAAATGTCATGTACAAGACAAAAATACGAAACCTTATAACACCTACGCGCATAGCAGCCTTACTGGGGCTTTCACTTTTGGTTGTACTCAGTGTTGCTTTTCCGTTATCCGGACAAGCCAACTTCACCCAAGGCTTTGGAGCCGATTCGGTACTTCAAAAGGGAATGATTGTGCGTTTGCAAGAAGACGACACCAGCAAAGTCAAGCCTTTGAGCTTTGACGAAATGGAAGAAATGTACGGTGTTGTGGTGAGCCCCAATGACGCGCCGGTAACGCTTTCGTCTGAAGGCCAAAAAGTGTTCGTGGCGACAGCAGGAAAATATGATGTGCTTGTCAGCAGCCAGAACGGTCCGATAAATGCGGGCGATTACATAACGATATCAGCTTTTAACGGCATTGGCATGAAGGCTGGAGACAGGGAGCCGGTGGTAGTGGGGCGGGCACTTACGAGTTATGATGGCGAGCAGGGAACAATCAGCACGGCTGATGTAACAGATGCTGAAGGAAATCAAAAGCAAGTGGCAATCAGCCGAATTGCCGCTGATATCTCAGTTTCGCGTAATCCGCTGCTGAAAGCCGAAGAGCCGAACATACCGGAAATCCTACGGCGGGCCAGTGAAGCGATTGCCGGCAAGCCAGTCGATCCGGTAAGAGTTTACATTGCTGTAATCGTATTCCTGATAAGTACTTTTGTAGCCGGCACTCTGTTATACGGCGGTGTTAGAAGCGGTATTATATCTATCGGTCGTAATCCGCTAAGCAAAAAATCAATTATTCGCGGCATGCTCCAAGTCGTTTTAGTGGGCTTAACCATTTTCATAAGCGGTTTATTTGGGGTATATTTAATACTAAGATTATAAAACGATTAAAGGTGGGTATATCGTCTCATGAATATTTGGATGCTCATAGCAATATTAGCAAGCATATTTGCGTGCGCCGGAGCATTCATTTGGCTTGCGCTGAAGCTAAGCAATAGCCATCAGTCCGGAAATGCCATCGATGTCCTGACAGAGAGGGCGGAAGCCGATGTTGAGCATATATTCAACGACGAGTTCCGCGAAGAGCTTCGTAACCGCGGGCGGCTTCACTTCGAAAAGATCATTGGTGAAAACGCGATGTTCCTCCAGCAGGATCTGCGCCTTACTACTTCTCAGCTCAACGAGTTCATGAAGACCGAGATTACCCGGAAGCTGCAGGATGAGTTTACTAAGTACGAAGAATCCATAACTGATGCAAAGCAGCTGGCTATCGAATCGATTTCAAAGACCCAAGAGGCCATCGAACAGCAACGGCAGATGATGGGCCAGCAACTGTTACAAGAAATTGAAAACGAGAAAAAGCGCATGGTGGCGCGGTTTGAAGAAAACATGGCCGATATCGTTAACCATTACGTGTTGGCGGCTATCGGCGACCAGATTGACTTAAATGACCAGCTTGAATACATCCTCCAGGATTTGGAAACCAATAAATCAGCGATCATTCGGGATATAAGTGATGGAGCATAACAGTCCGGTGTTGTTATTGCCAATAGGGATAGTCGGCAAGATAGATGTCGGCCGTTTGTTGCGTGAAGTCCAGGCTCTTAACGAATTCATGGACCAGGCGGCTATCAGGCAACCCGGTACACCGATGCAGCTTCCTAAAAGCAGCCGGTTGATGGATGAGATTATCCAGCTTAATAAGCTCAACATGCTTCAGACTAATGATCGAAGGCGGCTGTTGGAGTTTCTAAAGGCGGTGCAAGATCAAGCTCCGGTACTGCATATGAGCTTCAGCGCTGACCCTTCGCCGCATTTTCTCAACCGTCTCATGAAATACCTGCGTGAAGAGATTCATCCCCTGGTACTGCTGCAAGTAGGCTTGCAGCCAAACATAGGTGCCGGCTGTATCCTTAGGACGACAAATAAGTATTTTGACTTCAGCCTTCGCCAGCATCTGAAACAAAAGCAAGACGTATTAATGCGGACATTACGCGGTGCGGTTCAGGCAAACCAGGAGGCAGCTAAGTGAGTGTGACCGGTAACCAACACTTCGATAGTCTTGTATCCAAGGGTAATCCTGTCGGAGAAGTAGTTGCGGTTGATAAATTTCTGGTTACCGCAACCGGCTTGCAACCTTGTGCTATCCACAGTCTCGTAATGTTCGAGGATGGCAGCAAGGGCTTTGTTCATCAGGTGCTTTCTGACAAGGTAATAATTTTGCACCTTGGGAGCGACCCGTTAACTATCGGACAAGTCGCCGTTATTCAGCACCAGGAACTGGTAAGCAAAGTCGGCAAAGATTTCATAGGCCGGGTTGTTTCGGTAACCGGCGAGCCGTTAGACGGCAAAGGGCCGATTGCCGCGGATGCGGTCTGGCCAGTATTCAATACCGCCCCGCCTTTGTATGAGCGTAAACTCCTTAGCGATCAGCTGGAAAGCGGCGTGACAGCCGTCGATGCATTGTTTCCGATAGTGCGCGGGCAGCGCATGGCGCTTTTAGGCGACAGTAAATCAGGTAAAAGTACGCTGGTAACCCAGCTTACGATTAACCAAAAAAATACCGATCAGGTGGTGGTTTATGCTCTTATAGCCAAGCGGCGCACCGATGTTGACGAATTGCTGTCTCGGCTTCAGGAATCCGGAGGTCTTGAAAAGGCGATAGTAATCGTATCAACGATGTTTGAATCTTTAATCATGAGCTATTTGGCGCCGTACGTAGCTTGCGCTATGGCTGAATATCTTTGGCAAAAATGTGAACAGGACACAATTATAATTTACGACGACTTAACCAGCCACGCCCATGCTTACCGCGAAGTAGCCTTGCTTTCCGGTGTCAGCCCGGGGCGCGACTCGTATCCTGGTGACATGTTCTATGCTCACTCCAGTCTTTTGGAGCGCGCTGGCCGACTCGATAAAACCGGTAAGCACCTGACAAGCATTCCAGTGGTCAACGCGGCCGGCGGCGATATAACGGCCTACCTGCCAACCAATATTATGTCAATTACCGATGGTCAGTGGATATTGGATATGGAGATCTTCCGTAACGGTATTCGGCCGGCACTTAACATCGGTCTAAGTGTGACGCGTGCCGGTGGTATCGGCCATAACAAGCGTCAAAAGGCCCTGGCGTCGCAAACCCTTAAGCTGCTGGCGGATTATCGCCAGGCGGAAGAGTTCTCGCACTTCGGTTCGGAATTGGCACTGGAGGCCAAAAAAGCCCTGGAAACCGGTAAGCGGTTATTTGAGCTGTTTACCCAGGCCCCAGGCGATACTTTTTCTCTGACAGCCCAACAGATGATGCTTGATATAGTGTTAAACCTTGAGGATGGAGCGAATGTCGATGTCAGTGCCCTCAAGCTCAACGTCAAAGATTATGCCAGCAAAGTGACTAAAGACGAAGATTACGAGGCTTTACGAGATCAGCTTAAAGCTAAAGCAGCCGTGGAGATTAAGAAGTAATATGCGACGACCAAACGAAATAGAAAAAGACGAAATGGCAATGGGAACACTCGTAGAACTGACGAGTGTGTTTGAGGGCATCGCCAGCATGCGCATCGCTCAGATCAAAAACCAGGTGCTGCAGGCCACCAAATTCTTTAACGAGCTATGGCATATTTATTCTCAGCTCCGCGTCAGTGCCATCTTTGGCTATGGCCGTACTCAGCATGAAGAAGATGTTATTGATAAGGAGCTGTATGTAATCATCACTGCCGAAGGAGGCTTCAGCGGTGACATCGACCAGAAACTAATTCGTTTGATGCTCAAGACATATGACAAAGAAAAGAACGAAATTATCGTTATCGGTCACCACGGTGCGGTTCAGCTGGCTCAGCGCGGTATTTCCTATAAAAAATACTTTAAGCTGCCTACCAAGGACAAAAATATCAACGTTATGCCGATTATTCGTGAAGTACAGAAGTATAAAAATACCAGCGTGTTCTATCAGCAGTATGTGTCGTTGATGGTCCAGGATGTTAAGAAAATTGAATTGTCATCGGCCGTACAACAGGCCGGAAAAAAAGTGGACGAAGAAGATGAAAATATCATCAGCGAGGCAAATTATATATTTGAACCTAGTACCTATGACGTTGTCGATCACCTTGAGCGCTCAATGATGCAGATCGCTATGAGCCAGCTGATACTGGATTCCAAGCTAGCTCAGTATGCATCGCGGTTTAGGGCGATGTCAGCCTCCCACCAGCGGGCCGACGAAGCCAAATCTGAACTCAGGCTAATGTATAACCGGGCAAAACGAGCTATCAAGGACGAAAGGCTTAAAGAAATCATTAACGGTATGCGAAAATCAAAGGCAGAAGTATGAAAGTTGGCACAGTAGTATCCATCAAAGATCTTGTCGTACGAGCGCAGTTCGACGACGAAGCGCCGGAAATCGGTGAACTTATTATGGTCGAAAACGGCCATAATACCGAACTGTTAGTCGACCACCTGGAGCCGGGCGGCATTGCCATGTGTCTAAACGTCCGATCCGACAGGCGTATTCAAAAAGGTATGAATGTTCAGAGGACCAACCGGGGCATTGAGATTCCTGTCGGCGATCAGACCATAGGCCGTATCCTGAACGCCTTGGGCGACCCGCTGGATGGATTGGAGCCGTTGCCGCGTGAAAACGGCAAAGACATCCTGAAGCTTCCCGGCCGTTCGACTGAATTTAAGATACAAAAACCGGAAATTCTGGAAACCGGCATCAAGGTTATCGACTTCTTCACGCCGTTCGTAAAAGGCCGTAAGATCGGCATTATCGGTGGTGCCGGTGTCGGTAAAACGGTGCTGACTATGGAGCTCATAAATAACATTGCCAGAAGCGGCTCCGGACTATCGTTCTTCGCCGGTATCGGTGAGCGTATTCGTGAGGGTCACGAACTTTGGGATACCTTGCGCGAAAACGACCTGCTTAAAAATACCTGTATGTTCTTTGCACAGATGAATGAAAACCCGGTCCAACGTTCATTAATTGCTATTTCTTCAGTTGCGCTGGCCGAATACTTCCGGGACGAGCAAAACAAGGACATCCTGTTCTTTGCTGACAACATGTACCGCTATATCCAGGCCAAGAACGAGCTGGCAACAATCTTGGACCAGGTTCCTAACGAAGGTGGGTATGAACCAACAATCTTCTCCGACGTTAAGGTATTGCAGGACCGCTTAAGCTCTAACGAAAAAGGCTCTATTACATCTGTTCAGACGATTTACGTGCCGGCGGACGACCTGTCTGATCCGGCGGTGCAGTTTATTCAGCACGAACTTGATTCTATCATCGTGCTTTCCCGTAAAGTTGCCGAGCAGGGTATTCGACCGGCAGTTGACCTTAACCAGACGGTTTCATCTCTGCTTACGCCGGAAATCGTCGGTGATAGACACTATCTATTGAGCGTCCAGGTGCAGGCACTGCTCCAGAAATACGAATCCTTAAAAGGCATCATCGCTATTATTGGTGAAAACGAGCTTTCGGCTGCCGACCGCGCTGATTATGCCAAGGCTAAGAAGCTTATCAAGAACTTTACCCAAAACATGAACGTGATGACTAAACACACCGGCGTGGAGGGCGACTTCTTTACGCGCGAGCAAACACTTCAATCAATAGAGGAAATCATAACTTAAGCTTTTTCCTAAGGATTTTTAATACATGGCTAACGAAAGCGGACAAACGGTTATAGAAAAGAAAGAAGAGAAGCCGGCCAGCGACGGTGTCCATATGCACGTCAAAGTCTATGCTCCATTCAAGGTGTATTTTGACGATACGGCACTGAGTATTTCGGCCGCTAACGCTACAGGTCCGTTTGATATCCTGCCAAAACACCATAATTTTATGACCCTGCTGAGTGAATGCGAGATTATTATTCGAACAGAGCAACGCGAAGAAAAAATAAAGATTAACCGCGGGATTATGCACGTCAAGGCTGATGAAGTCGTGGTTTTCCTTGACGTTTGAGTTTTATCTCCATACCGTTTACGATTAGTTTGAGTACTAAGAAATAAAAAACCATGCGATGCCCTAATTGCAGCAACAATCTATCTAAAAGTAGTGACAGGTTAATGTGTCATAACTGCTTTTATACGGCCGATTCCGCGCAGCAGACTTTTAAGGCGAAGAAAAAACCTAGATTCAGGCTGAATGTAGCCAACCGCACAGCCAAAATAACCATAGCAGTGGTGCTGCTTATAAATATTTCTCTGGCCGGCACCTTAACCTATCAAAATTATCGAGCCAACCGGGCTTTGGCACAGGCGTCTAAGAGCGTATCAGACGGTAAATACAGCTTGGCGCTTGAACAGCTGCAGGACAGCGGCGGTTTGTATATATTCTCCAGCTTGAACGACCGTATCGATACTCTGCGTAATCAGTCGGAGCGTTGGGCAAAAGACACGGAATCGCTTGAACAAGCCACAGCCTTGGCCGAAGCAGGCGAGCTGAATAAGGCTATCGAGCTGCTTAACTCAATAAGCGAAGATTTCCCTAATGCCGATTTGGCTAGCCAGCAACTGGCGGCGCTGCGTAAGCAACTGGAGCCAAAGAAAAAAGACAATCTACCAAAATTAGACACAGAAAACCAGGCTCAGGCGCAACCGCGACAGCCAGACACCTCCAATAACCAGCCTGCGCCTCAGCAACCGCAACCTACTACACCTTCATTAGAGCAGCTGGTCGCATCAGCCAATCAGCGACTAGCTCGATACGGTGTTACCGTAACGCTTGACCCGCCAGCCGACACTTACGGTTATGTGAAGTGGGCTAAGCTTACGCCAGCCGATGCGGAAAAACTACGGATTTTCAGCGATATCCTGGTACAGGAATTTTCTAAGTACCCTGTAGATTTTGTGAAAAATTCAAAACTCAAATATATCGGAGCGGTTAAAAACGTTAATGTTGTCGGACAGATAAGATCAGCCTCAGCTACCCCGTACGATAATACAATGCTATATGATGCAGTCACTCTAGGTAATACCTGGGACTATTCATACCATGTGGTCAGTCACGAATATTGGCACTTCATAGATTTTAAGCTTAAAAACAGCTACGACTATGCAGACGCAGCCTGGAGCAAGTGCAATCCATCGGGTTTTAAGTATGGCGACGGCGGCATCACCACCTATGATGATCCGAACTTTTCAAATAAATTTCATCCTTCAAGCGGATTTATAACCACTTATGCTACATATGGAATCGAAGAAGACAGGGCGGATATGTTCGGCTGGATGATTTATCAGCCGGCCAAAGTGCGGGCGCTTAATGACAGTGGAATTAACTGCAAGATAAACAGGTTAACACAAATAGTCCGCACCTTAAGCCCGTCCATGTCGTTGTAGCGGGGCGGATATACCTTAATCTCACGCGCGTTGCATATATTTTTAAGGTAAAGATAAACCAGACCTAATGATTAATAACAAATCTGCCTATGTGATTTAAAGGGGCGCGCTTAAAACTCGGAGTCGACTCCGATTTGACTCCGAGTCTTAAGGCTATGGTAATTGCTATATGAAAGTCGCATAGAGTGGTAGTTATTGCATCGTTGCCTGCCGGCTCTTTTGGCTATTTTGTATCATTTACAAAAGAGTTTTTTAAAACACTTGTCAGGTATCTATTAAGCTAACTCAGCTTCTGAGTTTTTAGCGCTTAGAGGGCTTTTAGTCTATGGCTATATAGTCAAAGCTGAAGTTAGAACCGGCCGGTGGCGGCGAAGAAGTACAAACACTAAAGCTGGTTGTCGTGCGGTTGACGTAGAAGTTGATGGCACCGGCTGCAGAACCTACAGGAGTTACTACAACGTGCGGTGTTCCGGTAAACGGCTGAGTAAAGTTAATCGTAGCAAAGCAACCTGCACCAGGGCCGCCGCCGGTATTGATAGTCACGGTTCCGGCTGTGTCGGATCCGCTAACCGATGCAGTACCGCCGCTACCAAGCGCACTACCGTTTGAAAGACCAGGCGTACCGCCGCCGGCGTCAATGTGGCGGGTAATGGTTAAGTCACCTGTAACCTGAAAACTCTCAACTGTAATCTGCGGCGCAGAAATAGGACCGCCAAACGTAGCGCCGCCGCTGACAGTGAGGTTTTGCTGCACGGTTAATGCTCCCTGGATGTTGGTATCACCGGCTATAGAAAGGTTATTTGCTTGAATTTGATCAAAGTTACTTGTTCCGGATACGGTAATTCCCGGCAGACTTAGATCTCCACCGACTCTAATCGTTCCGGCCACGTCCAGACTGTCACGGATGAGTACTTTTCCGGCAAAGACAGAGTTTGATTCGATATTCAATGTCTGCTTGGGGTCACCAACGGTTGCTTCGCTTCCGCTTAGTTCTTCTATTGTCTCCGGATTCAGCTCCGCTATGTTTATCGCGGGCTCATTGAGTACTTGCTGGTTTCGCCGGACACCAATAAATATAATCATTCCGGTAAGCAGCAATATAAAAATAAACAGAAGCAGGTAAATATTGAGCCGGCTTATAAGCTCGCGTATCCGGTGACCTTTGGGGCGTTTTGTCGATGTGGTTGGCTTTTCGGGCTTTTCTGCTGCGGCATCACTTGAAAGAGCGTTTACATCGTGCTCTTGAGTTTCAGCTTGCGTATCCTGCTGTTCCAGCGAGCTGTTGGAGTCGGCGTTTTCCTCGGGTTTATTTTCCATAATATGCTTAAGCTTTTCTTTAATGACACTATATAGGAAACAGACGCCATATCAAAATAAATTTAAGGCTCTATGACACTACATAATCGTAAAAACCATAAACAGATTGAATTTTTCAGGCTCATCATGCACAATATCGTCTGAAATGAGCGTGCATAAACAAAAAGGAGCATTATCAATAGTCACGGCGCTGGTATTGTTGTTCCAGGCGCCGGTTTTTGCGCAGACTTCTTCATCGCCAAATTACCGGGTTGATCAGACGATATTCAGCAGCGGAAGCCAGAACGAGGCTTGTTCCGATGAATTCTGTTCAGACCAGACAGTCGGCGACCTGACGGTGGGCAATACGCAAGGTAATTTGTACCAGGCTTATGCCGGTTTCAATACGACGGATGAGCCTTTTCTTGAATTTGTTGTTACCAGCTCAAATATTGATCTGGGTTATCTGGATCCGGGTGAAACGAGCACGGCTAACGGGACATTTTACGTTCGGGCGTGGCAAGCAAGCGGTTACGTTGTGCAGACTGTGTCAGATCCGCCGACTAATATTCATAGCTCTTCGCATCAAATAGATCCGTTAACTTCACCGTCAGCTTCAAGCGAAGGCACCGAACAGTTCGGTATGAACCTGGTGGCTAATACCGATCCGGAAACTTTTGGGGCCGATCCGCAACAGGTACCGGACAATACCTTTTCGTTTGGTCAGGTAGCTGCGGATTACGACACGCCCAATCTGTTTAAATACCAAAAAAACGACGTAGTAGCTTTTTCCAGCCAGAGTACCAGCGTGACTATCTACACTATTTCTTACATATTTAACATTGATTTTGCTACTCCTTCCGGTCAATATGACTTTGCTCACACGCTTGTTGCAACAGGTACATATTAATCCCTTGTGCACAACTGTGGATAACCTACCCCTGAAAACGCTTGCGTTTATAAACTAAGTCGTGATACATTTCAACTGCTAATACAAAATAAAAACCATACAAGGAGAATCTATGGTTATAGCAGATAAACTGCGAAAGCCTTCGGCGTTGGCTGCAGCTAGTTTATTGTTTGTGGCGAGCTTAGTGCCGCTGCTCGGACAACAAACAGTAAACGCGTACGGTCTACTCGGCGATCGCAATATACAATTAAGTAGCTCAGTGGCGGACGCCACAGGCGTCACATACCTGGTCAGTTTTGAAGTTGCTACAGGTACACCGGCCGGAGATTTCGAGGGTGTAGTAGTGGACTTTTGTGACAGTCCTATCATTGGCGATACTTGTAATGCGCCGGCAGGATTTACCCTGGCATCAGCTACGGTATCTAACCAAACGGGTATAACTGGATTTACTGAAAGCGCGGATCCAGACAACGATGCCAACACGTTGATACTAACTAACTCAGCAGCTGCACAGCTTAATAGTGGCGATCCTGTGACGATTACTGTTGATGACGTAGAAAACCCAACAGCGGTGGGAACATTTTACGCACGTATCTTAACTTTTGACACAGAGGCAAATGCAGAAAACTATACTTCAACAGCTGCTGAAGGCGGCACAGGAGCGATTGATGCAGGTGGTGTTGCCCTTAGTACTGCGGCACAAATCACTATTACATCAAAGGTTCAGGAACGCCTTGAGTTCTGTGTATATACCACAGGTGCAGGCAACAACTGTACTGGCAAATCAGGCACAGCCGTAACCTTAGGTGATGACAACGGTGTGCTTTCTACTTCGGGCGAGTTTGTGGACAAGAATGCGAAATACTCCGTAACCTCAAACGCTGTAGGCGACGTAGCTATCCGAGCTAAAGGTTCAACGCTCACTAGCGGAACATTCACTATCGATCCTATAGGCGGCGGTACTGGACCTGCAGTAACCAACCCAGGCACTGAACAGTTCGGTTTCTGTACATATGAATCAACGGCTGCCAGTGACGGAAGCGTATTTACGGCTGCCGCAAACTATAGTGGACTCAATGGTGGTTCAGATTGCTCTAGCACTACGCAAACCGCTGGTACTGGTACGCCAGGCGGAGCTAACGGCTCACAGTTCGGTTTCATAACTGCCAACCTTAACTCTACCTACGGTGATCTAATAGCTACCAAAGAGGCAGGTGACTATTCAACTGGCACCCTGGCTTTCATGGGTAACATTAGCAACACCACAGAAGCTGGTATTTACACCACGACTATGACTTTCATCGCAACAGGTACTTACTAAGCAGAACGACTACAGACGAAGCAATTAAAACTATAGAGTAGAACGAAAACGTAACAATTTAGTCTTACTCCGATACAGCGCTCATAAACGAGCGCTGTATTTTGTTGTGGATAAATGCTTGTGTTTAAAAAAGTTAAATGATACTTTAAGAACGTTACGTTAAAAAAATTAAAAACACTCGAACAAAACAAAGGAGTAAGACAATGTTACGTTCGTTACAATTGCGAAGACCAGCGTATGCGGTCTCCGCGTTAGTACTTGCATTTGCAAGCCTACTTCCGTTTACGTTATCTCAAAGTGCGAGCGCGTACGGGATAGTAGGAGACAGATATATTAAAATAAGTGATTCTACTAACGGATTCGCTGACGCAATTTACGAGGTGGGGTTTGAGACCTCAACCGCAGATGACGTTGGTGGAGTAGTCATAGAATTTTGTTCCAACAGTCCTATTATTGGAGACGCATGTACTGCGCCGGCAGGATTCACGGTTGATGACGATAACCTGCTACTTGATAGTCAAACTGGCTTGACAGGTTTTAGCGTTGACACGACCAATTCAACCGTTAACAGGATTATATTGACAAGAACTCCTGCAGCTGATGGCGGAGGTACTTCGGCTGTATTCGTGTTCGGTGATGGCGGGGCAAACGGTATAACCAACCCGACGACTACCAATACAACATTTTACGGCCGTATCCTAACATTCGATACTCAGGCTGGTGCTCAACAATATGCTCCGACTGATATAGATAATGGCGGCGCTAACACAGTGGTTGATGCCGGAGGTGTGGCTCTTAGTACGGTGGCACAAATTACCGTGACTGCAAAGGTTCAGGAGCGCTTAGTATTTTGTGTATACACTACCGGTGCAGGAAATGACTGTAACGCCAAATCAGGAACGGCTGTAACCTTAGGAGATGAAAACGGTGTGCTGTCTGCTGCCGGAGAGTTTGTAGATACGACAGCTAAGTTTTCTATCCAAACTAATGCCACCGGAGATGCTGTCGTACGAATGAAGGGCGACACGCTCACATCAGGTTCCTACACGATTGATGCTGCAGGAGACACGGCTCTTTCCACGCCTGCTGCACCTGCTGAATTCTTTGGTATGTGTAACTACCAAAGCGCCGGAACCGGATTAGCTGCTGACGGTCCATATGACGGTGGAACTGGAGATTGCAGTACTACTACAAACACTTCCGGTACGGCCTCAACTGGTGGGTCTGGAACTGCTCAATTCGCTTTTGACACAGATCCTGCGAACGGTACAGGCTCAACCTATGGACAAGCCATAGCCACCAAGGCGGCAGGCGATTTCTCTACAGGCACACTTGCATTTGTCGGTCAAGTTGCTAATACTACTGAAGCAGGAATTTACACAACAACGCTTACATTCATAGCGACCGGCACTTACTAATAAAGGAGACAACATGTTAAGGCACCTTGCTACCTCTACTGTAAAAGTATTGGTAGCAGGTGTTTTTGCTTTGACTGTTATTTATTCGGCACTTGCACCCTCGCACACGGTAGCGGCTCCTTTGTTAAGCTCCAGGTTTGATAGGATGTCAAATCCAAGAGCCGGAGAAACTTCGATTCATAACATCGGAATGACTATTAATGAAGTGTCAACAGTGCTAGGTTCTGTTGAAATTACTTTTTGTAGCAACTCACCAATTTTGGGCGACGTATGTACGGCACCCCCAGGGTTTGATGCGCTGACAGCTACATATCAAAACGAAGTCGGTAATTCGGGCTTTAGCATTCATCCAAACTCAACAGCAAACAGGATAATACTAACGCGCTTTCCAATCCTGCCGACTAGTACAAACTTCTCTTTTGAGCTCGCCGGGGTGACTAATCCGAGCGTACCAGGATCTCATTATCTGCGTTTGCAGACTTATGCGACAGAGGATGCTACCGGAACAGCTACCGAAGAGGGAGGTATAGCCATTTCAATTAGCAGCGGATTTGATGTATCGGCTGAAGTTCCGCCGTATCTAAAATTTTGTGCCGGGGCAACTATTACCGGGTATGACTGCGCG
This sequence comes from uncultured Candidatus Saccharibacteria bacterium, assembly GCA_964537935.1. Taxonomy (GTDB): domain Bacteria; phylum Patescibacteriota; class Saccharimonadia; order Saccharimonadales; family CAZICT01; genus CAZICT01. The sequence goes on from CAZICT010000004.1 coordinate 51,908, forward strand.
TCTGCAACCAGTTTCTTGCTGGATTTAGGAGATTTCTCTACGCAAGAAACAAGTACGGCTTCATCACAGTTTGTAGTAGCTACTAATGCCGGTTCCGGATTTAACGTTACTATGGCCGGTACGACGCTTACCTCAGGTAATAATATAATCCCCGGTGTTAACAACGCTTCTTCGAGCGTAGGAACTAGCCAGTTCGGCGTAAACCTTCGTGCCAACACAAATCCGGTAATAGGTATTGAGCCAGTAGGGCCGGGGGCTGCACTGGTGCGGCCAAATTATAATATTCCTAACGTGTTTAGATTTGTGCCTAACGAATCAATTGTTCACGGAACGGGCACTACCGATAACCGCAAGTTTACGATGAGTTTTATAACAAACATTAGCAATAACCAACCGGCTGGAGTTTATGCTACAACATTGTCATTCATATGCTTGGCAAACTTTTAGTTGTCGTGCTACCATTAGCGTATTCAACTATTTAAGGTAACAAAAGAGGAAGGTAACAAAAGTATGAAACTGCCTACGCTACGTAGAGTAGTAGCAACTGCGGGTGCTGGCGCAGCACTGTTTAGTTTGGTTGCGGTACCTACATTTGCGCAAACGCAACAAGCAGGAAATGGTTTTCGCATTTCCCCTGTCAGAAGTGAGTTCACTATTCAGCCAGGACAGAGTGAGGTTTTATCGCTTACTCTAGAAAATCCATCAGATGGCTCAACGACAGCACGTGCAATAATTAATGATTTCGTTGCGAGTGATAAAGAAGATGGTGAGCCCCGGTTAATTCTTGATGAAAATGCCGAGGCACCAAAAAACAGTTTTCGATCACTGGTTCAACCTATAGAAGATGTTGAATTAGGTCCTAGAGAGAAAAAAGACATTCCAGTAACAATCGCTGTGCCAGATGATGCAAATGCAGGCGGTTACTACGGGGCAATTCGTTTCGCACCAGTGCTGGAAGACAACCAGGATGGTAATGTCGGCCTTACTGCTAGCGTGGGGTCAATCGTGTTGGTTCGTGTTCCGGGCGACCTAAAGGAACAGCTTAATCTATTGGACTTATCTGCTGCTCAGAATAGCGAAATGAAGAGCTTCTTTACTGGAGGTGACATTTCCGTAATTACTCGGCTGGAAAACGCAGGCGATATACATGTGAAGCCTTTTGGCAAGGTAATCGTCAAAAACATGTTCGGCAATACAGTTGAGGAATTTGAGCTAAACAGCGGTGAAACTGAAGACGCACGAGCAAATATTCTACCTGGAAGTATCCGACGCTTTGAAAATGAACTGAGCAATAAAAAATGGTTTGGTCGGTACACAATTGAAGCAAGCCTTGGTTATAGCCAGGGAAGCGGCGAGTTGTTAATTGCACAGGCCTCATTCTGGTATCTGCCGGTATGGTCACTGATTGTGCTTGCTCTGCTTGTAGTCGGGCTTATTGGCCTAGGTTATTACCTATACCTACGGTTTTCAGGCAAACCAAGACACGGTAAAAAGCGCAAATAAGTTAACCGTTTAAAAACAATAAAAGAGCCGGTAATTAAACCGGCTCTTTTAGTTTTTTCGATTGCGCTTGAGCTATGCGCAAGAAATACGTACACTATAGTCAAGATGTCCGCAAAAAAAATATTTGCAGCGATTACGTTGGCACTGCTCGTGTTACTGCCAGGCGTGGTTACTGCTCAGGTTGAAAACCCGCAAAGTGGTTCTGTTGGTTTGCAAGGCAGGATACCCTCCCCACCGCCAACCGTACCGGCCACTATTACCGTACCGGCCAATGGCCAGGGTTTTACTGAATTACCAATTACCGTTAGTGGCATCTGTCCGGAAAATCTATTGGTCAAGGTATTTAAAAACAATGTTTTTGCCGGTTCGGTACAGTGCGAAAACGGCAGTTATTCTATAATTGTCGATCTTTTTAGTGGCCAGAACGAACTGGTAGCCCGTGTATATGACGAACTTGACCAACCGGGGCCGGATTCCAACCTCGTAAATGTTGTCTATAACGATGATAGACAAGGAGCCGGTTCACGACCTACTCTTACCAGTAATTACGCTAAGCGTGGTGCCAACCCTGGTCAAACGCTTACCTGGCCGATAATTCTTTCTGGTGGAACCGGGCCGTATGCTGTGAGTGTAGACTGGGGAGATGGTTCGGCCCCGGATCTGATTAGCCGTGAATTTGCGGGTGAGTTCGATATAACTCACGCTTATGACAGTCCCGGTGTGTACAATATTGTCGTTAAAGTGACCGATACTAACGGATTAGTAGCCTTCTTACAGCTTGTTGGCGTGGCAAACGGTCCTTTAAGCCAAGATGATAATTCTACTGATGAAACCGACCCTGAAGCGGTTGGAGCCACCGAAACCAAAATTAGAATACTTTGGGAGCCGGCGGCCTTAATCGTGCCGTTCATTATTTCTACTTTTTGGCTCGGTAAGAAATACGAACTTAAGATGCTGCGCCGCCGAATCGAGCGCGGCGACCGCCCATTCTAGGGTTTTTACCAAAAACCCAATCAAAACAGTTTCGCTGACTGCATTCATATGTTCTTTACAAAAGAACCAAATGTATGTCACTTTTTAATTCAGTAAAAAGTAACCAAAAACTGACAGGCGGTTACAAAACGAGTGATTGTTTCCAAGTACCAGCAGGCTACCGCGCCGGCACAATGCCAAGCAGCCGCTCGTATACTAAACACACGAAAACTCGCGGCCGAGTGCCGGCTCGACTCGGCAGCCTACTGACTGAAGGCATCTGTTTTGTAAAGCCTGAATAAACCCATGGCTAAAGGATTGTTTATCCGAAACGGCTTAAAGCCGTTTCGGTCTCACGCTTTTGCAGTCGCCTGTCGTTCTTTGCATGCTTTCTTACGACTAAGAAAGTATGGCGCCATAGTCCAGCGCAGCGGACGGCGAAAAGTAGTTTTGCTGGCACAAAATCTAACAAGACATCTGGTTCTTTGGTAAAAATACTTAATTTATCTGTTAAAATACTCAGGTTATGGATAAGAGTACACGGATGATGCATTTGGAGACGCCGCTAGGCGCTGCCGCTAGTAAGCAGGCTGGCGGGGTGGATCGGCCGTGTGTATATGTTGGGATGAGCGGTGGAGTCGACAGCTCCGTTACGGCCGCCTTGCTGAAAGAGCAAGGCTATAAGGTGGTGGGCGTGTATATGAAGAACTGGACTCAGGATCTGCCTGGTTTTGCATGCCCCTGGAAAGACGACTATCAAGACGCCAAACGAGTGGCGGTACAGCTTGGTATCGATTTTTTGATGTTTGATTTTGAGGAAGAGTATCGACAAAAAGTAGTCGATTACATGATTGACGAATACAAAGCCGGGCGAACTCCAAATCCTGACATTATGTGCAACCAGGAAGTGAAGTTTAAACTGTTCTTAGAGACTTCGCTGGAGCACGGCGCAGATATGATAGCTACCGGCCATTATGCCCGGATAGCGCGGAATGATGACCAAGGCCGGTTGTTGACTGCACTCAATAAAAACAAAGACCAAACATATTTCTTATACCGGGTAACAGAATTTGCTTTAAGTAAAAGCTTGATGCCGATTGGTGAATTTAAGACCAAAGAAGAAGTCCGAAGCCTGGCCAAAAAAATGAACTTAGCCACAGCCGATAAAAAGGATAGCCAGGGAATTTGTTTTGTCGGTAAGGTCGGTATCCGGGAGTTCCTGGAGCAATACGTCGAAACTGAAACCGGTGCAATTGTAGATGAAACCGGTAAAGTTATCGGTGAACACGACGGTGCAATTTTCTATACCATAGGTCAGCGACATGGCTTAAATGTCGGCGGTGGTTTGCCTTATTACGTTACCGGTAAAAGTATGGAAAAAAACGAAGTTTATGTAACTACTGATTTGAACGATAAAAACTTATGGAGCCGTAAGCTAACACTCACTGACGTACATTGGATAAACGGTCAACCGGATTTTGATAAATCTTATATGGTCAGAACCCGCCATAGGGCACCGCTCATCGAAGCTAGCTTGAATTGGGACGGTGATACGCTGGAAGCAAAGCTTTCAGAAGAAGTACGTGCGGTCACGCCGGGTCAATCAACGGTTATTTATGACGGCGAGCGTGTCTTGGGCGGCGGGATTATTACTCGTACCTAACAACCACGCAGTAAGGTATGCTGTAAGTGTATGAAAAGACCATTTGGTATTGCACTTTTGCTTACTGTTATAGTTGTTGTTGGCGCGTGGTGGCTATTCAACGATCCTAAGACGTCTCAGAATAATCAGACAGAATCGAATAACGGACCGACCGGCAAGCTTTCTCTTGAGGCAGACTTGGTTTTAGGAGGCTTAAACAAGCCCTGGGATATTGCTTTTTTGCCTGATAACACTATGCTGTTCAGTGAAAAATCAGGCGCAATCAGTATTTTCGCTGACGGCAGCAAAAGGCGTTTAATTGACATCAAGGATGTTTACGATACGGGCGAGGCCGGACTTATGGGTATAGCGGTTGATCCTGAGTTTGATAAAAACCACTATATTTATGCTTGCTACGCTACAAATAGCGACATCCGTCTGAGCCGTTGGACGTTCTCAGATAACAGTTTGGCACTAACTGACAAGCATGATGTTATCACCAATATTCCCTTGAACACAGGTAAGTTCCCGGGCCGTCATTCCGGTTGCCGCCCCCGGTTCGGTCCTGATGGAAATTTATGGGTTGGCACGGGTGATGCCGCTCAGAATACCAATCCCCAAAACCCAAAGAGCCTGGGAGGAAAAATTTTACGTGTTGACAGGGATGGGAATGCAGTCGACGGCAACATGCCTCCGCCATTTGATGAGCGCATTTATAGCTACGGTCACCGCAATATACAAGGCATAGCATTCTTACCGCCTCAGTTAAGCAGCGATGATGTAGCGGGTTATTCTATTGAGCACGGCACTAATCGGGATGATGAGATAAATCGTCTGATAACCGGCAACTTCGGATGGGAGCCAGGGCCGGCTTACGACGAATCTGCTCCGATGACCAATAGCAGCGCATTTCCTGATTCTATAGAAGCGGCCTGGTCATCCGGCAGGCCGACAATCGCACCGTCTGGCGGCACGTTCATTAGTGGTGAAGAGTGGGGTGTTTACGATGGCATGCTGGCGGTTGCAGTTCTAAAAGATCAACATATACGGCTGTTTTCTGTCGAAGGCGACAAAACCTTAAAAGTCCAAGAAGAGCTTTATAAAAAACAGTACGGAAGGATTCGGACTGTTGTTCAAAGCCCTGATGGTGGGCTGTATTTTTCAACCGATAACGGCAACGGTCGTGACGTCATTATCAGAGTGTATCCAAAGTAACTTCAAGGCTATTTAGATTACCTATTTGGATAGATCAACGCGGCACTTGAATGTCTTTTTGCCATAGCGCTTGGACACAGCACCCCAGATTAACTGGAATGTCGTAGGGTTGGGACAGCGCTTTTGCAGAGCCTCGGCGCCCATAATTGTTATGGACTGTTCGATATCAAGTTCTCTTATTCGCTCATAGTAATAATCCAATAGTTTGTCATTTCTGACCTGCTTATACGGCTCTGGATACTCTTTATTCCCTTGGCTTATATTTCTTGATTCGATATCCAGTGCCTGCCGGCGCGCATCTATAACTGCGCATTCTTTTTCGGCACCGATTAAGAATTCGCAGCCCTCACACTCCGGCCGGGTAGCAAAGTATTCCATTTTATTACCATACAACTTAATGGCAGTTTATGCAAAATCTGATAGACTATAACAGATATGAATGCACAACAAATTCGAAACGCCTATTTTGAGTTTTTTAAAAACCGTGATCATGCGCTGATTCCCCGCGCACTGTTAGTGCCCCAAAATGACCCGACGACACTGTTTACAGGTTCCGGCATGCAACCGCTCATCCCCTATCTGCTTGGTGAACCACACCCCAAAGGCACCAGACTTGTTGACAGTCAGACATGCCTTCGCGCCCAGGATATTGACGAGGTAGGTGATAACCGTCACACGACTTTCTTCGAAATGCTCGGTAACTGGTCGCTTGGCGATTACTTTAAAAACGAACAATTAAGGTGGTTTTTTGAATTCCTTACCGATGTGGTCGGACTTGATCCAAATAAACTTTATGTCACAACTTTTATCGGTAATGAAAAGCACGGAATACCCAAAGACACGGAAAGTGCCCGCATATGGAAGGAGTTATTCGACGCTAAAGGTGTTGACGCCAAAGAGGCAGAAGTAGGCTCAGAACAAGATGGATATAAACGCGGCATAAAACCGGGAGAAAGAATATTTTATTATGACTCCAGCAAAAACTGGTGGTGTCGGGCAGGTGAGATCGACGACATGCCTACCGGTGAACCGGGCGGACCTGACAGCGAGGTTTTTTACGAATTTGAGTCCGTAGAGCATGACACGAGCTGGGGAGAGAACTGCCACCCTAACTGTGATTGCGGCCGTTTTATGGAAATCGGCAACAGCGTATTTATGGAGTATGTTAAGACCGAAAACGGTTTTGAAAAATTACCAAAGCAAAATGTTGACTTTGGCGGCGGACTGGAACGTATCGCAGCAGCGGCCATTGATAGTCCTGACGTTTTTAAGATAAGTTTGATGTGGCCGATTATCGAGGTATTAGAGCGGTTAAGCGGCAAAAAATACGAAGAGTACCAAGAAGGCATGAGAGTAATCGCCGATCACTTGCGTGCCGCCACCTTTATGACAGTTGACGGTGTGGTACCAAGCAATAAGGCCCAAGGGTACGTCATGCGCCGCCTGGTAAGGCGGGCTATCCGTTTCGCATTTGATTTGGGCGTAGAGCAAAACTTTATGGAAAATGTAGTACCGATTATTGCTAATCTTTATCATGAGGATTTTCCAGAGGTAGCCAAAAGCCGCAAAGAAGTACTGGCTATACTTGTGAAAGAAGAGAAAGCCTTCCGTCAGACTCTTAGGAAAGGCATCCGTGAATTTTCCAAGCTTACCGATGATGGACTGACCGGTAAGGAAATCTTTACCTTGTATGACACTTATGGTTTTCCCGTAGAGCTAAGCGTTGAAGAAGCGGCAAAACAACAGATTGCCGTAGCCAATGATTGGCAGGAAGAGTTTGATAAGCTGATGAACGAGCAACGTCAGCGCTCACAGACCGCTGCCAGAGGTACTTTCAAGGGAGGGTTGGGCGGACATAGCGACATGCACAAGAAATATCATACGGCTACGCATCTTATGTACCGGGCGCTTCGTGAAGTGTTGGGTGACCATGTCGTGCAGCGCGGAAGCAATATTACGGACGAACGTTTGCGGTTTGACTTTACTCATCCTGAAAAAGTAACCTCACAGCAGATTGCCCAAGTGGAAGATATCGTCAACGAGCGGATTGATATGGACCTCACTGTTTCATACGAAGAGATACCGACAAAAGAGGCGTTGGAGCGCGGGGCATACGGCGCATTCGGTGATAAATACGGTGACACAGTCAAGGTTTATTCGATGAAAGACAAAGACGGTACTGCCTATAGCTTTGAAATTTGCGGCGGCCCGCACGTTGATCATACCGGCGAGTTGGCCGAAAACGGCAAGCGTTTTAAGATAACCAAAGAAGAATCGTCCAGTGCCGGGGTTAGGCGCATAAAAGCCGTACTCGTTTAATATTTTTCCAAAAATTTACTGCAGACTTAAAAGTAATGAAGCGTTCTCGAAGTAATTTACTTGAACGATAGGATTATTAGTGTACATTTATTGCTTGGAACGTAAAACTTGGAGACACATAATGGCTAAAGAGCCTACTTTTGAAGAAATATTTAGCGCTCAGCGGGACAAACTTTGCCCGGATTTAAACGGTGGTTATAACCCCTCAAAGCTTGGCGGCAAAGCTTATGTGTCAGGTGATAGCGTTGAGTTTGTGTTGCCTTTTATGCAGTCAGACGATCCGAACAAGCGTCAGCTGGCAATCTCATTCTTTAATGCCGTAGTTGAGTATGGAAGGCGAAACGGCGGCGGTTTAAGCGAACGCGAAGCCCTGCTCGGTGACCGGGCTATAAAAGTTGGCGAAATGGCGCTTCTTGAAGACGTTATGGGGCAAACAACTCTGCAATATATCAACATCGCAACAAGGGCTGCGTAATCAGTGCTTATGCTATACTTAAACCAACTATGCTGGGTAAATTAAAAAACCTTAAAGATACCGCATTGTCTCGTAAAAACTCCGGTAATGATGACAGTCAGTACTTAGTTGGGCTGGATATTGGCACCGAGTTTGTTAAGGCTTTGATTACGAAAATCGAAGGCGACGAGATTGAGATTATAGGTGTTGGCCGCGCTCACCAGGAGTTGACTGACATGCAGGCGGGAGCTATCGCTGATATTGCCAGCGTGGTAGCGAATTGCGATAAGGCCTTGAGCGAGGCCGAGCAAGAAGCCGGTGTCAGCGTCCGCACGGCTGTTATCGGTATTGCCGGTGAATTGGTGAAGGGCACTACAACGACAGTGCGCTGCACGCGCAAAAATCCCAATAAGCCTCTTGATGTGGCTGAAGTTGAAAAGATAATTGCGCTTGTGCAAGAACGGGCGGCGACCAAAGCCAAACAGCAAGTCGTCTGGGAGCTTGGCGGCAAAGATGTCGAACTCAAACTGGTTAATAGTGCGTTGGTCGGTATAGATATCGATGGCTACCGGGTGACAAACCCGGTTGGGTTCCAGGGTAAGGATGTGTTGGTGCAGCTATATACCGCTTTTGCGCCGCTGATTCACATCGGTGCTCTGGAGCGGACTGCTCAGGAGCTGGATCTTGACTTACTGGCGGTTGCTGCAGAGCCGTTCGCAGTTTCCAGGTCAGTCATAGGTAACGATCCGAATGCAAATATGAGTGCAATATTAATGGATGTCGGCGGTGGAACCACCGATGTCGCCGTTGTTAATGAAGGCGGCGTAGAAGGCACGAAAATGTTCGGCATCGGCGGACGGGCATTTACCAAATCAATTGAAAAAGGTATGGATATCGGGTTTCTGCAAGCAGAAGAATTAAAGCTGGCGCTTGGAACCAGCCGGGTTCCGTCCAACAAAAAAGCGACAATTGAAAAATCACTCAGAAGTACTTTAGACGTATGGATAAGCGGGGTTCAGTTGGCGCTTGGCGAATTTGACAAGCTTGACCATCTTCCGCATCAAATTTTGCTCTGTGGAGGCGGCTCCAGCTTAGAGATGCTTACAGAGCGCCTGAATTCTTCTGACTGGTATAAAGAATTACCTTTTACCCGCAAGCCGAAGGTGCACCACATTGATCCAGAACAAGTTATCGGTATCCTAGACAAAACCGGTAAAGTATCAGATCATACTTTCATAACCGCAATGGGGCTGTTGCGTGTCGGAATGGACACGCTTAACCAGCAAGGGAACTCACCCATTAATTCGATTAAAGAAAGAATCGATAGAATCCTAAAAGTATAGAATTATGCCAGCAAACCCACAAAAAGATACCATCTACATAGATATAGACGACGATATAACAGGTGTTATTGAAAAAGTACGGTCCTCAAAAGAAAAGATCGTGGCTTTGGTACTGCCCAAACGTGCACCTGTTCTGCAAAGCATAGTCAATATGAAGCTTTTAAAACGCACCGCTGCTGAAGCTAAGAAAAGCATCGTACTGATAACTTCCGACCCCAATGTACTGCCACTGGCCGGGGCGGTTGGAGTGCATGTAGCCAAAACCCTACAAAGCAAGCCGACGATACCGCCAGCTCCGGAAGTTGCCAGCGTACCCAAAACGGTGACCGAATCTGTGGAAGTAAGTGATGCCGATGATGCGGTTATCGACAAGACAAAGCCAATCGGAGAATTGGCTGGAATTGATGCGGCCGAAGAGACGATTGAGATTGATGACACGGATGCTGAAGCAGAAGCTGCCGTGGAATCTAAAGAAACATCAAATAAAAAGAAAAAGTCGTTCAAGATTCCAAACTTTAACTCGTTTCGTACGAGATTATTTTTGGGGATTGCAGCTGTTTTGCTTTTAGTGGGCGGATGGATCATGGCTTTTATCGTGCTGCCCAAAGCTACAGTGGTGGTGCGCACCGATACCAATACACTTGATGCCGATCTGACTTTCACCGCGAGTATTGACGCCGAAGAGCTCAACCAGGAGGAACAAATTGTTCCGGCACTCCGGCAAGAATTGCGCAAAACAGACAACGAGCGGGCACCGGCAACCGGTGAAGAAAATAAAGGCAAGAAGGCAACCGGGGAGGTGACGCTTAGCCTTACTAATTGTAGTGCTAATAGGGTAACAATACCGGCCGGCACAGGAGTAAGTACTAATAATTTAACGTTTATCACTCAGGATGACGTAACGCTTAGAAGTGTCCAGATTGGCGGTGAGTGTAGTAATGATCAATTTACAAATCTGTCAACAGATACGGTAGAGGTCGTGGCTCAAAACGCAGGTGAACAATACAATATCGGAGCTGATAGTGAGTTCATTGTAGCCGGTTACTCAAGCGTTTCCGGCAACAACGACGATCCTATAACCGGCGGTACGGATGATATTGTTAAAATCGTCAAACAGGAAGACATTGATGCGGCTACGCAGGCCGTGATTGATCGAAACAGCGAAGAGGCACGAAAAGAATTGTCGGCACAGCTTGAAGAGGAAGGCTACATAGCGCTGGAAGATACGTTTGTGGCTGGTGAGCCGGTTGTTACGAATACTCCCAATGTCGGTGATGAAGCTTCTGATGTTACGGTCAGCGCCAGTACGACATTCACCATGCTCGGTGTACTAGAGGAAGACCTGAAGACTATCGTAGAGAGCAGTGTGTCGGAGCAGATTGATACTACCAAACAAGTAATACTTGATAACGGTTTAGACCAGGCGCGCTTTACGATTGATGAAATACTGGCCAACGGCGCAAGGGTTACAGTTGCCTCAAAAGTCACTGCAGGACCCGAGCTAAACGAAGAAACCATCAAGAATGAAGTTATTGGCAAAAAGAAGGGCGAAGCAATTGAGCAGCTGGAGAGTCGTCCTGGAATCGAAGAAGTAGAAATAACTTATAGTCCATTCTGGGTATACTCAACGCCAGGCAGTTCCAAGAAGATTACTGTAACCTTCGAGCAGGCTAACTCTAATTAAAATGGCCCGAAATAGCATAATAGCCCTAGATGTTGGCACCGTGAGGGTCGGTGTGGCTCGGGCTGGTATGGTTGCCAGATTGCCGGAACCGTTGACCACAATCCTTAATGACGCATCGATTTTTGAAAAACTGCGTGACATTTTAACAGAACACGATGCCGACACCGTGGTTATCGGTGTGCCGCACGGTCTTAGCGGCCAAGAGACAGAGCAGACACGATATACTTTGGAATTTGTTAAGCGACTTGAGTCTGCTCTTCCGGATGTGGCAATCAAGCTGCAGGAAGAAGCTCTAAGCTCTGTAAAAGCTGAAGCCGAACTTAATAGTACCGGCAAAAAACATTCCAAGGCCGATATCGATGCTTTGGCCGCGGCTTTTATACTTGAAGACTATTTACAAGGCTCTACAATGGAGAATGTATGAATTACGAGGTGAGCACAGGCGCACGACGCAAGTTTTCCAAAATCATTATCATTGCGCTGATTGTATTTATTGTTGGAATCATAGGTACGGTACTGGTTATACGACATAATTACGAAGAGAATCTCAGGCCAATCAGTGCTTCGCAGCGTTCACTGCAAGTAACTATTCCTTCCGGATCTTCAGTCAAAGAAATTGCCACCCAACTGGAAGAGCTGGAGCTTATCCGTTCAGCTTGGGCATTTGAATGGTATATACGCACCAACGATCTACGTGAAAGTTTACTTGCTGGAACATATAGCCTCCGCCCTAACCAGAGTATACCTGATATCGTGGATATCCTGACTCAAGGAAAAATTGCCACTGATTTGGTGACTATATTGCCCGGACAGCGCATTGATCAGATTAAGCAAGCGCTCCAGAACTATGAATTTACCGAAGAAGATGTTGAGAACGCACTTGATCCGGCCTTGTATGACGATCATCCGGCGTTGGTCGACAAACCGGTGGGCGCCAACCTCGAAGGCTATCTGTACCCTGAATCGTTCCAGCGGACTGCCGAAACTGACCCGGAAACAATAATCAGAGCCTCGCTTGATGAAATGCAGAAACACCTGACCCCTGATCTTCGTGCTGGTATCGTCCGGCAGGGACTTACTGTTCATCAGGGTATAATCCTGGCGTCAATTATTGAACAAGAAGTCAGTAATCCTGACGATAAGCCGACCGTAGCCCAAGTATTTTTACGGCGTCTCAAAGAAGGAACAGCGCTTGAATCTGATGCCACTGCTCCTTATGGAGCTGTGCTGGCCGGCAAGGCTTCTTCGCTCTCGCGCACTGAGTTACTCACCTATAATTCGCCTTATAACACCTATAATCACAAAGGATTGCCGCCGACACCAATCAGTAATGTGAGTAAAAGCTCACTGGAGGCTGTTGCTCGGCCAAGTAATACCGATTACCTCTTCTTTGTATCTGGGGATGATGGCAAAACCTACTTCTCTAACACAATTGAACAGCATGAGGCCTTCATAGAGCAACATTGTACCAGTCTGTGCGGTCGTTAACAGGGGTGGCAAGTGTAGAAGAGTCATTGCAATTCGGTAGTGTTTTTGCTATACTTTTGACCACAACTTACTAAGAGAAGCCTCACAACTTCCTTAGAGTTGTCACGATGTTTTCACTTTAAGGCTATATCTATGGGAATGGTCGAACGCTCCCAGAAAAATAATTAAAACGAAGGCATCGCGTATTGGTACGTCAATATGTACCAGGAGAAATGATATTCGTACTCACAGTTCAACGCTTACAGACATTCTGGGCTTGAAACGGAAGAAATCCCGGCGGAAGCTGTTCCGTCTTACCAAGAAAACTAAAAAACGGCTGATTCGTAGCGGTTTATTGACTTCAAATTTCGCACTATTAATAGCGGTTATTGTTTTTGTTGCTCAGTCTCCAAATGCCGGGTCTTCACAGCAAAATGCCCTATCTGCCACTCAGACAGATATAGTTAATCCGTTGGACCAGTTGTCTTCGGCTGATATCGCAGTGCATGTTGCCCAGATGGCGAACCTGTATGAAAAGCAATCGGTTGTTAATAACGCCGATACCGTGAATGCTCAGCTGACAATCGCACCGGTCGATGACCAGGTTATTACCAAGCCGCAAGTTGTTTCCACTGATGTCAAATCTCGACATGACATTGAAACCTATGTGGTTCAGAACGGCGATACAATAGCATCAATTGCCGAAAAGTTTGGAATCACTTCTGACAGCATTCGCTGGTCAAATGGACTCGGCAGCTCTGTATCGGCCGGAGATGAACTTACGATTCCGCCGATTAACGGCATAGTTTATACGGTCAAAGACGGCGATACCGCTGAAACATTAGCTCAGCGGTATAGCGCCAGCAAGGAAGACATCGTCAAATTTAATGATGCCGAAGTTAGCGGACTGGTAGTCGGTCAACAGATTGTAATTCCGGATGCCGTACAGCCTGTAACCCGTTATGCAAACAGTATTTATTCTAGCGGAAGCTTTGCTTGGGGCGGTTATTCGGCAATTTACGGCGGAAACGGTTATGACTATGGGTACTGCACCTGGTGGGTGGCCATAAGGCGAGCTCAGATAGGTCGACCGATACCAAGCAATCTTGGAAACGCCTCTACATGGAAGGTGCTTTCACAGCGTGCCGGACTGAGTGTCGGCTCGACACCTGCTCAGGGAGCTGTTATCTGGACTCCGCCGCGTGATTATTACGGCCATGTAGGTTTTGTTGAAGAGGTATTTCCTGATGGCAGCGTCAGAGTCTCGGAAATGAATGTCGCAGGCTGGGGAGTGCGCTCAGAGAAGGTATTATCACCGGCACAGGCAGCAGGCTATAGCTATATCTATTAAATGTTTTAAATAGCAGCCCCAGCTCATAGTTTGTTAATACCCTTTTTAAGGAAGTTGCGTAAACACAGTTAAAGACCATTTTTGTACCACTGTTCACTAGTAAATAATTCCTATATGCTAAGAGAGTATGTTTGTTGATACGGCTAACGTGACGATTAGTGCTGGCAAGGGCGGCGATGGTGTCGTTAGTTTTCGTCATGAAAAATACGTGGACAAGGGCGGACCGGATGGTGGTGATGGCGGAAACGGCGGCAATGTTATTTTTAAAGCCAGTCGCAATCAAAACACCTTGGCGGCATTTCGTTACCAAAAACTTATTTCCGCGCAAGACGGTCAACCGGGCGCAAAGCGCCGCAAACACGGACGCAGCGGGAAAGATGAATTAGTAAAAGTACCTGTCGGAACCACTATTTTGGATGAAAACAATACCGTTATTGCTGATCTTATTGTCGATGGGCAAGAAGTGGTAGTTGCTCACGGTGGGAAAGGTGGATACGGTAATGCTCATTTCGTGTCATCCACAAGGCAGGCACCAAGGGTGGCGGAAAAAGGTGAGCAGGGTGAGTCATTCGCTGCGCGACTTGAGCTCAAAATGATTGCGGATGTTGGTTTAGTGGGATTGCCTAACGCCGGTAAATCAACCTTTCTAGCGAGTGTCAGTAACGCCAAACCCGAAATCGCCAACTATCCCTTTACCACTTTAACTCCAAATTTGGGAGTAGTGGATATTGACGGCGAAAGTTTATTGATAGCTGATATTCCCGGTCTAATCTCAGGTGCTAGCAAGGGTAAGGGCCTGGGTGACGAATTCTTACGTCACGTCGAACGCACAAAAGTACTGTTGCACTTAATTGATGTTTATAACGATGATCTCCAGCAGGCTTATGAGACTATACAGACCGAACTTGCGTCATACGATGTTGACCTTACCGATAAACCGCAAATAATTGCGCTAACGAAGTGCGAAGGTTTGGATGATGATATGATAGCCGATCGGATAAAAGAGCTTAAAAGCCTGGTCGGAAAAGATATCGAACTGACAGCAATCTCTTCCCATAGCAAGCAAAATATCCAACAATTGCTCAGAACGCTGAAGAAAGTAATTAACTCACTCGATGACACTGAAACTATTGATGAAGAGGAAGAGGCGCTCCCGGTACTTACAATCAAAGAAGATGATGGTTGGAGTGTAACCAAAAAAGGCAAACGATTTACAGTGACGGGCAAGAAGATAGAGCGGTTTGCTGCCAGGACGGATTTTGAAAATCCGCACGGCATACAAAGACTGCGCGACATTATGAAAAAAATGGGTATCATGCACGAATTAGAGCGACAGGGCGCCGAGGCCGGAAACACCATAGAAATTAGCGGCCAAAAATTAGAGTTTTGACTATAGACGCATCTGATAAACTTGTAACAAAAATAATCTAACTATTAAATCATCAAATAACCATTATATTTTCTATGAATAGCAACCCTGATCTTCCTGCATCGATTGAACAAGTAGAGGCTGTAAGAATCGGCTTTGATTCCGTATGTCAGCAGATAGAGGTGAAGGGCGAGCTATCTTTTAAAAGTCGGGGATTGTATTTCTATAGTCGGGGATTGTATTTCTATTCTGATCACCAAACTGGCGAGATCGAAGTAAGAACGCCAGACAGATTTGTAAGTCATGCAATTACAATTGCGCAAGACAGAAATACAAAACGCGTATCCCGAGTAACGGTGTCGGACTTTCGTGATGGCGATGAAGATTTGAGTATCAGAGAGGATAGAATATTTTACTTCAGTTCAGACGATAAACGTTCAGGAAGGCACGGCTTGGTAGCTTCTGTCGCTGATCCGGGTCACTTTAAAACCCGAAGGGAATTGCTCGGATATTCATGGAGAACTATTACTCTTATGGATCTTGATGTCTTACGTATTTACTTAACAGAACTACAGTCCAGGACAAAAAACACATTTCTTGATAGAGCCAGGGGTGTCGCCGGACTGATTTTGGCTAAAATTTCTCTTGATAATTCCTTAGACGCAGAGCTACGTACGCTACTTGATAACGATCAAACTCGTTAGACGCAAGCTTCAGTATTCTATACACTAAAATTCATGGCACTCAGTTTTTTCTTTTATGACCTTGAGACTTCCGGCATAAATCCCCGGACGGCGCGAATAATGCAGTTTGCCGGCCAGCGGACCGACACGGACTTAAACCCTCTTGAAGAGCCGCATAATTATTTCATCAAACTCACTGAAGACGTATTGCCAGAGCCTGAAGCGGTGTTAATAACCGGTATTACACCTCAAAAAACACTCCAGGAAGGTTATACCGAAGCGGAGTTTTTACGTATATTTACTGACAAAATTTCGGTTCCTGATACTATTTTTGTCGGCTTTAACACCGTTAGGTTTGATGATGAGTTTATGCGTTTCATGCTGTTTCGCAACTATTACGATCCTTACGAGTGGCAGTGGAAAGATGGCCGCTCAAGATGGGACCTTCTGGATGTGGTTCGTATGATGAGAGCACTTCGTCCAGAAGGCATTAAATGGCCGTTTGATGATAAAGGCAATCCAACCAACAGGCTGGAACTGCTTACCGAAGCTAACGACATAGATCACGGAAACGCGCATGATGCCCTTAGCGACGTCAAGGCGAGTATAGCCTTAGCACGTATCATTAAAAACAAGCAGCCAAAATTATTTGATTTTTTGCTGTCGATGCGTGACAAAGCGAACGTAGCCGAACTTGTCGAATCAGGCCAGCCATTCGTTTATGCCTCCGGAAAGTTTGCCAACGAATTTGAAAAGACCACGGTTGCAGCCACTGTAGGCAAGCATCCTGAGCGCTCGGGAGCGGCACTGGTGTTTGATCTTCGATTTGATCCCCAGAAATACGCAACCATGACAACGGAACAGATTACCGAAGCGTGGCGCAAACCATTGTCAGACCCGGATCGGCTACCGGTCAAGACATTAATCTATAACCGCTGTCCGGCCATTGCACCCTTGGGTGTTCTAACAGAGGCTAACCAGGAGCGACTTTCTTTAAGTATTGATGATATCCGTCAGCGGAATGAGGCATTAAAATCGATTAGGCAAAAGCTGCACTCAACGCTAATTGACGCTCTAAAATTAATGGATGAAAGTAAGCAAGCCGCGATGCCTGCAGCCGAAGCTTACTCGGAGACCCAGCTATACGAAGGGTTTATTCCTGATATCGATAAGGCTAAAATGAGCGTCGTTAGAGCGGCTGATGAAATGGAGCTTGCATCGCTCAGAGCCGAATTCAATGATCAGCGGCTCAGGGAAATGCTCCCACGCTATAAGGCAAGAAATTTTCCAAAAACACTTTCAACGGAAGAGCGTCAACAGTGGGAAAGGTATCGTTACCAAAAACTGCTTGGCGGCGGCGAAGAAGGTGAACTCGCTAAATATCTGCGCCGGCTCACGGACCTGGCAGCCAACCCAAAAACCGATAATAATCACGAATATTTACTGCAAGAACTGCAGTTATATGCTGAAAGCATAATGCCGGAAGATGTATAGACAGTACTTAGTCTACAAAGCTATCTGATCGAAATAGTCAGAATTGTCATCCGTTTTGGTGCTTCTTTTGATTCGGTATGCCAAATGACCAAATGTAAGCATGACAAGAGCTGCGCTAAGCACCCAGTTGAAGGTGATTTGAACCGATGTGCCAGGTACCTGACCAAGAATTATAAACTCCAACATAATAAAATCCGATTGTGTTTAGATATAAATTATCATAGATTATACCTAAAAGCAACTTTATTGTATAAGTGCTAAAGCTTATTTTTTGTTTAATATTTTTCTTTTTAACTTTTTATAGCGATGACGATTGCCAAGTAACAATATAATTCCAAAGATTCCAATTACTCCAGAGACAAAAGTGAATATATAGCTGTCAGTGACAACAAACAGTCCTATGGCCGCTATGATCAAAAGCGGACCAAAAACATCATAGAACATCTGCAGGCGTTTATTTTCTGCAAAAATCAAATCACCGATACGGTCTGCATACTTTTTGATGATTTCCAAATATCGCTCTGCCCACTCGTGGTTGATAGCCACAATACTTAAGCCGGCAATAAATAGCGGTATTCCGCCAGGACCCGGCAGCCATCCGAGAAACGGGGAAATGATCATTAAAAAAAACCCCAGTATATCGAGTGGAATTCGAATGTGCCATGGATGTTTTTTCTTGCTCATTCTATACAGTATACGTTACCCACAAGTAACGTTGTGTGTAATACGCTTCAGACATAAGCATAAAGCTGTTACTCTAATTGTAAGATATCTTACATTTGGAGGTATTATGGGGAGACGGAATTTTCCTGCTGGGGTTCCACAGAGGTCACGCCTTGAGGCTAATAGAGAAGTACGTCGTGCGGTTAGGGATCAGGAATTGCACACTTTCGGTATAAGGCGCTATGTAGAACCAAGCCAACAAATGGATATGATAGCCCACCTAAGGCACCTTCAGGATAATGATGACATTCCCGAATCTGTTAAGCTTCGCAAAAAACTCAACGCCACACTTTTGCCAGCACGTACACTAGGCCGACAAGCTATGCAGGGGTTCCTGCTTGGTCAGACGATTGCACGAATGGATGCTCGCATCCAAAGTGAAATGGATAAACCCCAGACAAAGTTTTTAGAAGTACTGCGTGGACCAGTCGAAGTTTACAAGGGACAACGCATATACATGCAATTCGAAAGTCCAGAGTTTGACGAAGAAATGGAAGAGCTTCACGAGTTATTGGGATACTTCGGGGTTAAAGGATATACCGGAAAATTCAAAAAAATGGGCAAACACATTAGCCTCGGAGAAGCCAGAGGTGGCATGACCCGCACAGAACAGAACCATGTAAAACATATGATAGAGGAAGTTTTGCCTCACCCGGGAGATGTCATAAGCCTGGAGCCTTGGGATATTTATTATCCCGGCAGTAAGCCGGATAGATAGATTTTTATCTTAAAATCCTATATAATCTACCGGTTGTATGAGTGATTTTATCGTAGTTAAGGGTGCTCGGGAACATAACCTCAAAAACATCGACGTCAAAATCCCGAGAGAGAAATTAGTAGTAATAACGGGGCTTTCTGGCTCCGGTAAATCTTCGCTTGCTTTTGATACTATCTATGCAGAAGGCCAACGGCGTTATGTTGAATCTCTTAGCTCATATGCGCGACAGTTTTTAGGACTAATGGAAAAACCGGACGTTGACCAGATTGACGGTCTCTCTCCGGCAATATCGATCGATCAAAAGTCGACTTCACGTAACCCGCGCTCTACGGTCGCCACGGTAACGGAAATTTATGACTATTTACGGCTGTTGTTTGCTCGTATTGGTGTACCGCATTGCCCGGTGTGCGGCCGTCCGGTCAAACGCCAAACGACGACCGCTATCGTGGATCAAGTTGTTTCTCGCGACAAAGATGCCCGGCTAATGGTGCTTGCGCCAATTATTAATGATAAAAAAGGTGCTTTTGAACACATTCCCGAGCAATATCAGCGCGCCGGCTTTGCGCGCGTAAGGGTCGACGGGGTGGTATATGCGCTTGATGAATTTCCGGAGCTTGATAAAAACTACAAGCATACTTTGGAGATTGTGGTAGACAGGTTGGTGAATAACGAAGAAAGCCGGGGGCGTTTGGTCCAAAGCGTAGAGCAGGCGCTTGACATTACAGACGGCAAGCTACTGATAGTAAATGCCGAAGATCAGACGGAAACGGCCTACAGCTTGATGTATGCGTGTATTGAGCATCCTGATATTGTTATCCCGGAACTGGAGCCACGAACCTTCAGTTTCAATAGTCCGCATGGGGCTTGTCCGGTATGTACAGGACTGGGGTCGCGTATGGAAGTTGACCCTGAGCTTGTGATTCCTAACGGCAAACTAACTATTGCTGAAGGCGCCATCCGTCCGTTTAACCGTATTAATTCTGATGCTTGGTACACCAAAAAAATGCAGGCAGTAGCCGATCGCTACGGGTTCAGCCTGCATGTGCCAACCGGTCAGCTGCGTCCAAGTGATATGGAAAAAATCCTTTACGGCACAGGCAGTGAAACTTACCGCGTGTCCTTAGGCAGCGGCCGAAGCTTTGAGACGACTTATGAAGGAGTTATTCCTAACTTAGAGCGCCGCCACAAGGAGACCGAAAGCGATTTTATGCGCCGTGATATTGAACGGTTTATGCGTGAGCGTCCATGCCACACCTGCAAGGGCAGGCGGCTTCGACCGGAAGTGCTGGCCATTACGGTAGCGAAGCGTTCAATCATGGATATTTGCGAGATGTCGATAGATGAAGCAAATAAGTTTTTCGGGTCGTTAACTCTTAACGATAAAGAAAGCCAAATCGCAAATCAGATTTTTAAAGAAATTTGCGCCCGCTTGAAGTTTATGCAGGATGTCGGCTTGAATTACCTCAACCTAGCGCGGAGTGCGGCTACACTATCTGGCGGAGAAGCGCAACGGATTAGACTTGCGACACAGATCGGCTCGGGCTTACAAGGTGTTCTGTATGTACTGGACGAGCCGTCAATCGGTTTGCATCAGCGCGATAATACTCGTTTGATAGCTACGCTCAAGCATCTGCGGGATCTTGGCAATACCGTGCTGGTTGTTGAACATGACGAAGACACAATCCGGACTGCCGACTATCTATTGGATATCGGACCTGGAGCTGGGGTACATGGCGGTGAGATAGTTGCAGCAGGCACACCTGACGAGGTGGCAAAAAGTGAGCAGAGCGTCACCGGTCAGTATTTAATGGGCAATCGTTCGATCGCAGTGCCAAAGAATCGGCGAAAAGGCAACGGAAAGTTCCTGGTCGTTAAGGGCGCTAAAGAAAACAACCTTAAAAACATAGACGTAACCATTCCGCTTGGACAGATGGTGGTAGTTAGTGGTGTTTCAGGATCAGGAAAATCAAGTCTGATTAATGATATTTTAGCCAAGGAGCTTTCAGCCCGACTAATGCGCGCTAATACTGTTCCCGGTCGGCATGACGATATTGAAGGTATCAAGGAGCTCGACAAAGCGATAGTAATCGACCAATCGCCGATTGGACGTACGCCACGGTCAAATCCAGCCACCTATACGGGTTTGTTTACACCTATCAGAGATCTTTTTGCCAGTGTTCCGGAATCAAAGTTACGTGGCTATAGCCCTGGGCGGTTTAGTTTTAATGTTCGAGGTGGTCGCTGCGAAAATTGTGCCGGCGACGGCATCATTAAAATAGAAATGCACTTTTTACCGGACGTTTATGTGCCCTGTGAAGTGTGTAAGGGGAAGCGTTATAATCGTGAAGCGTTGGAAATCCACTACAAAGGCAAAACAATCAGTGACGTGCTGGATATGACATGCGATACAGCTCTAGAGTTCTTTGAGAACGTACCGGCTATTTCCAGAAAGCTTCAAACACTGGTTGATGTAGGGCTTGGTTATATCAGGCTTGGTCAGCCAGCAACTACGCTATCGGGAGGCGAGGCCCAAAGGGTTAAATTGGCCACAGAGCTATCCAGGCGCTCGACCGGCAGGACGCTCTATATACTTGATGAACCGACTACCGGATTACACATGGAAGATGTAGATAAGCTGCTGGGCGTGCTTCATGCACTGGTAGACACCGGTAACAGTATGATTGTAATTGAGCATAATCTTGATGTAATAAAAAATGCTGATTGGCTGATTGATATGGGACCGGAAGGCGGGGCAGGCGGCGGAAATATAATTGCCGAAGGCACCCCCGAACAGGTTGCCAAAAAGACAGAATCCTACACCGGCCAGTTCTTAAAACAAATGCTCTAGATGTTAAATACCGAAAAGTATTTGCTCCGCTTGGAGTATGAATACTGCAAGCATGAGTACGAAACCGTAGCCAGACACACTGATGATTTTGAGGAGTTTTTCGATGCCGCTGCACGTTTGGTTGTAGCCGCGACAGTAATAATGAAAGTCATAGACGCACCGGAAGAAGAGATCATTAGAGGCACACCTCTAGAAAATAAAACCCCAGAAGCCAGGCGCAGGGTAGAGCGTCTGGCTTTTGCCAGCGCAGTGCCGGGCCGCAGCTACCCATCACCTAAAGATTTACTTACAGATTTATTTTCAGGCGAGATTGAGTTTGTTTCACCTAGAGCCAGAAAAACTAATCGACACGCTTGTTAAGAAAAATATTACGAGCCACCATTCGCAGTCTTTCTTTTATGAGCTTTCGACTCACCGGATCCTTGAATATATGGATGAGTGATCCGGCGATACTGAGTAAAACTACACCAAGAATTATGGGTGTTATGTATTCTTCGACCCAAGGCACTTTGCTGCCTAGCCAGTAACCGGCAAGCGTAACACCGCCGCCCCATAGAAAACCACCGAAGACATTGAAAAACATAAACCGTTTACGGGGCATCTTGCCGATGCCGGCTACAAGCGGTGCAAAGGTGCGAACTATCGGCACGAAGCGTGCTAAAACTATGGTTTTGCCGCCATGGGCCTGGTAAAACGCTTCAGCGCGTTCAATATGTTCCTTTTTGAATAAAATGCCATCCTTTTTTTTGAAAATGCGCGGCCCGGTTCGTCGTCCGATGCTATATCCGACATTATCGCCGATAATTGCCGAGGTAATGATTACAAACAAAAGCCAGCCAAGCGGTAATGTTCCCTGAGAAGCCAGAATTCCGGCGCCAAAAAGCAATGTGTCGCCCGGCAAAAAGAAGCCTATCAGCAGACCTGATTCGGCAAAGACGGTCGCGCCAATAGCAATCAGCCCACCGCCCAGGATTAATTTATCAATACCTGCAGCCATGCCATATAAGGGTACTGTAGTTTCGGTGCTTTCGTCCAGTATTTGTTATACTAATATGTACGTTCATGTTGATAATCAGGAGGTGTATCAGTTTATGTCGAATCAGACTATTACAGTAGAAGTACAATACCGAGAGGTTATTGGAAAAGGCTTAGGCAAACTAAAGGCTCAGGGGATCATTCCGGCGGTTGTTCACGATCATGGCAAGCAATCACTTCATGTGCAGGGTGATTTGCTGACACTTAGCAAGATCTATTCTCAGGCTGGCAAGCACCATCCGGTACATCTAAAACTGAATGGTAAGGACAGACTTGCTCTTATTAAGGATGTAGATTTTGAGCCAACAAAGAATCGTATCCGTCATATCGTGTTCCAGGCGATTAAGCAAAACGAAAAGGTAACCGCCGAGATCCCGGTGGTGCTTACCGGTGAAGATATACCGGCTGAACGTAAAAGTTTGCTGGTTTTGACGCAGCTGGATTATGTAGAGGTTGAAGCATTGCCAAGCAAATTACCCAGTCAGCTGGAAGTCGATGCTACAGTGCTGGATGATGTAGGTGACAAACTGCACGTGTCTGACATTAAAGCTCCTGAAGGAGTTACTATCCTGACGGAGCCGGAGTTGCAATTAGCGGTAGTAGAAATGCCACGCGACCAAGTAGCGGAAGCTGATGCCGCGGCCGCTGACCTGGCTGCCGACGCCGCCGAAGCTACAGAGGTTCCGACAACTGATCAAAAAGAAGATGTCGATACCACTGAAAGTCCCGACTCAGAAGAACTAAAAGACGAAGAATAATAACTCAAACTGATTAAAAAGCGGGCTTTTTGCCCGCTTTTTATATTCCTCCCGACTGCCGCTCCCACAACCCGGCATAGATTCCATTCTGACGGATAAGTTCTTTGTGTGTACCTTGTTCGGCAATCTTGCCTTTGTCCATGACTAAGATTCTATCCATCTTTTGAATCGTACTTAACCTATGGGCAATAACTATTGCTGTTCTTCCTTCCATAAGTCTCCATAAAGCCTCCTGAATAAGTGCTTCACTCTCTGAATCCAAAGCACTGGTTGCTTCATCGAGGAGGAGGATGGGGGCTTGTTTTAATACGGCCCGGGCGATCGCAATGCGCTGGCGTTCACCGCCTGAAAGTTTGCTACCGCGCTCGCCAACCATAGTATCGTAACCGGCTGGCAAAGCTTCAATGAAATCATGAGCGCAAGCCTGCTTGGCAGCGGCGATTATTTCTCTATCAGTTGCCGACGGCTGACCGTAACGGATGTTATCTCTGATGCTCCGGTGAAACAACAATGGTTCCTGAGGTACATAGGCGATGCGTTTACGCAAGTCTATTTGCCTCAACGTACTGATATCTTGGTTATCAATAACCACCTGGCCGGCGGATGCATCCATAAACCTTAGTAATAACTTTGAAAGGGTGGACTTTCCGCTTCCGGACGGTCCCACGACTCCAACCCGTTCACCAGGTTTAATGTGCAGGTTAAAATCCTCAAATATCTGCCTGGTGTAGGCATTGGTATCGGTGTAAGAAAAGTCAATGTGCTTAAAACGGATATCGCCACGGGTAATTTTCTCAGCCTCAGGGCTTTCCGGATCCCGTACCTCAGGAATTCGAGTAAGTATTTGAGTCATTTCCGAGGCATCGGCCAGACTTGATTCGACCTGACGGACCACTCGACCGATATCCCATAGACTAATCAAAATAGGACCCAGGAAGAACTGGATAAGCGCCAGGCGACCAAGCGTAAAAGTGCCGTTTTGGACAAGCATAACGGAGTAGTAAAGAACTATTGTTTCCAGGGCTATCATAAGCAGCGACTGAGTACCGATAATAATCTCGCTGTATCGCCAGTCATGCTTGCGTTTGGCGTATTTGTCGATACTCATATCGGCATAACGCGCCGCTTCTATCGATTCTTGCCCGAACATACGTACCACCATAGAGTTCACGATTGTGTCGGAAAGTTGTGCCGTCACATGGCTGTCGGCCGCAGAAGCCGCGCGGGACATGTGGGATTTCTGTATCGTCAAATAAATAATCAAACTTAAATAGATGATCGTCCAAACACCTAGTATTGCTGCAATAGGAGGAGCCATAAATGCCAAAAATATAATCGCTACCATAAAACGCAAAAACAGCGACATAATATTGAAATAAAACGCAGTATATAGGCCGCTATAGGCACCGGTAAAGCGCTTTGCCTGAGCGACAAGCGCACCGCCGTGATTGCTGGAATGAAAACTATGGCTTTGTAAGAGCAGCCAATTAAAAATGCGTTGTTCAATGTCTCTGATTACTTTGAACTCCAGATTACTTGAGGCGGCACTGATTATTCGCTGGCCAACGAATACCAGGATATGAAGCCCCAAGAACACCATAATCAGATTTGTTAAATTGCCACTGGCTGTATTGCTATTGAGCTGATCGATAGTACGTGAATAAAGTAGCGGCAAAAGCCCGCTCTGGATGATTAACACCGCTGGTAACAGACTGAAAAGAGCTGTCAGTGAGCGCGGATATCGCTTTAAGTGTTCCCAAAATATTTTGATAGTCCGTTGAGCAACAGCCGGCTCTTTAGATTGTGTTCGGGTTTGTTCGTTGTCGTGTTTGCGTGTTGGCCATAGGGACCTAAGCTCCCAAATTCCACTTCTTATAGACATGAGCATTAATACTAGTATCTTCTTTGGGGAGGGGTCAAGAAGTACCGCTTAAAATTACAACATAAGCAATATAGAGGGTTATTACTCCTCTATAAAGCCTCCCGACTGCCGCTCCCACAACCCGGCATAGATTCCATTCTGACGGATAAGTTCTTTGTGTGTACCTTGTTCGGCAATCTTGCCTTTGTCCATGACTAAGATTCTATCCATCTTTTGAATCGTACTTAACCTATGGGCAATAACTATTGCTGTTCTTCCTTCCATAAGTCTCCATAAAGCCTCCTGAATAAGTGCTTCACTCTCTGAATCCAAAGCACTGGTTGCTTCATCGAGGAGGAGGATGGGGGCGTTCTTGATCATTGCTCTGGCTATGGCAACCCGCTGTCTCTGCCCACCAGATAACTTGACTCCGCGTTCACCTACCAGGGTGTTATATCCGTTCGGCAACGATTCGATGAACTCGTGGGCATGCGCGAGTTTTGCGATGGCTTCTACCTGGCGCCTGCTGGCACCCGGAGCGCCGTAACTTATATTTTCGAACAAACTGCGGTGAAACAACAATGGTTCCTGCGGAACATAAGCTATTACCGAGCGCAAATCATCCTGTGTTACTCGAGTAATATCTTGGCCGTCAATCGTAATATTACCGTCTTGTATATCCATGAAGCGCATCAATAATTTGGTTATAGTCGTCTTACCGCCGCCTGAGTGACCGACGAGTCCTATCTTCTCTCCCGGCTTAATTGACAGATTAAGCCCGTCAAACAAAAGTTCACCTGACGCGTCACTAAATCCAAATTTGACATCATTAAATTTCACGCTGCCACGATGCATCCGGATTTTTTCCGGTTGTTTGGGGTCTCTCACTTCAGGTGAAAGCGAAAGTATGTAGGTCATTTCTTGAGCGTCTCCGATAGCGCGGTTATAGTTACGCAAAGTTGATTGACTAAATGTCCATAATTCCTGCGTAATTACACCGGTATATGTGACTATCAGATACACCGTTGCTATATCGGCATTAAATGACACTACACTGACTACTGCCGCGATAAGCGCTACGATACTGATGGAGCTGGTTGTTGACGAGAACAATATGTCACGCTTGATACTGGCACGCATGACATTGTCGGTAGCGGCATAGGTTTCATCAGTAACACCGGCAAATCTCTTCTTTTCAAACCAGCTTCCGGCAAAGCTCTTAATTGCCATGACATTAGTAACGGCATCGGCGAGATAACCGGTTTGCCGATTGGAAGCAGCTGCTTCCTTGGCGTTAAGATCGCGTATTTGCTTTGTAGCCTTGACGGCGATAACCATGAATAAAACCGAAAAACTGAACAGTAATAATACTGCGAACGGTGAACGTGGCCCTAGAATAATTAGGGTATATACGAAAGAAAAAAGCAGTCCGGAATTTTGAAATACTATGGTATCGACCAGCCTTACATAAGCACCACCCAGTTTGTTGGCTTGACTAACCAAAGATCCGCCAAATCGGTTGGCGTGAAAGCTGGAACTTTGCCGCATCAGGTGATTGAAAATACGCTGATGAATATCTCGCAGCACGCTCATCTCGAGTTTCCATATCAGAAGAATTGCTACGCGCCAAAAGATAACTCCACCCAATATTACCAGCGCTGCATACAGCAGGAGGTCATTGCCGAAGCTTCCCCAGGGATCACCTGACGTAAAATCATGGTTGCTAATCTTATCCAGAACCCCGGCGATTATCAGCGGCGGTAACGCATTATGAAACAGCCGGACTGCAGGCATAACGACCATAAGCCCAATAACATAAGGCTTATGTGCCCATGCATGGCTCCAAAAGAGCGATAAAATTTGCCGGGTTGTAACACGTTGGCTCATACCGCAGGCCTCCTTAGACCAGGTTGTTTAAATAATGAAATGAAGTTTAGTTTATACGAAGAGGCTAGAATGTTTTAATGAAAGACAGTCGCACGTAAAGAGGAGTTAGCTGAATTTGTGGCTGGAGTGTAGTTTTCATGCGTGCCTTCCTTGAGCGTTGTTGAATAAAATACAATTATATCACCACTGTCAATCAAAAGTCTAGGAATAAAAATTTAATTGTTATATAATAAAACTGATGGAAAGCAATGACGATAATGTTGTAAGCGACCGCGATCGAAGTATGATGAATCGCTTTGAGGCGATGTTTGATAATTCTGAGGATTCTAAAGAAAAGTCTGAAAAGAAGAAGAAATCCAAGAAGAAACAAACTCATGTTTTTACCACTGAGGAATCAAAAGAAGATAAAAAACCTTCATCCAAAGAGGCTGAAAAGAAAGACGAACCCGAAAAGTCAGTTACCGATCAGCCGGAAGCAGATCATGAAGCGCAAAGTGCGGGAGACGCTGAGGCAGAACAGCAGATTGAAGCTGCCGAAACATATATTGAACAGCGGGAAGAGCAGGTGTCTAAGCAGTTAGAGACAGCAGAGACGCCTCCCGATGAAGGTGAAGCAGTAGCTGACCTGACGTTACTGCAAGCGATCCGTGAGCGGTTGGCAGCCAGTCGTGAAGCTCCAGAAGAAGTCATAGACAACGCCTATAGATCTGCAACCGAGATGCTTGAATTGCCGACAGTAAAACTTGAAGAAGAAGCTGAGCAGTCATTAGGCTCGGCTGATGACGAGTCTGAAGCTGACTTTGCCCAGGATGAATTAAGCGAAGTAAGGAATCAAGAGGTCAACGATGAAGATGACGAATCTAATCCTGAGACAACTTCTCCGACTTCTGCACAAAGCAATGTCTCCAGAGCCTCGGGGCCATCAGCGACAACTACCGGTGGTTATTCGCAACCACCGCTGATGCCACCAAACAATAGGACGTCGAATGCGTACCCACCTGTTAATCCACTGGCTGAGCCCCAAGCCGTTTCGGTTGCTTCACGTCAGGAGTCTGCAACACCGCGTCCAGAAACTATGCACGAGCAAGGACGTAGGTCAGACGCGCTTGCCGGGCTCATTGTTGGATATCTGTTTGGTCGACGCCGCGGACGCCTCACCACTGAGGCACGATTAGAGCCAAAAATGCATGAATTAAAGCAGGATAATGAAGCGCTTCGTGCCAAAATTATTGATAAGGAAAGACTTATTCGCGCCCAAGCCAGGGAGAGAGTAGAGGCTGAAGTACCGGTAAAACAGCAAAGAACGGTTGAACGTTGGCGTGAAAGAGTTGTACATCGTGCCGAAGAATCTGCTTCTTCTCGTGAGCGTATTGAGAAAAAGGTAGTTAGAGAGGTGAATAAGCTGGCGCAAGTGGAAACAGACCTTCCACCGCCGGAGCCAATACAAAGTAAAGAAAGACCAGCCTTTAAAGATCCGGAATATCTGACACTGCCGGAGGTTCTTAGGCAGGCAGAAAAAATCGAAGTTAATCATAAATCTCTAAGGCGTATATTTGAAACCGGAATGATAAGCGAACAGGGTTTACGCCGAGCAGTTGAGCGTTATGTGCGCGGTGAAAATTTAGAGCGAACATTGAAGGAATATTTAAATACCGAAAAAGTTGAGATGCTGTCCATTAATTCTGGTAGTCAATCGTCTCAGACTCCATTTACTGATTTAAGCAAGAACCTTACTCAAAGTTCGCCAAGAGCTGATACTCCCATGCACAGGGAGCCAAAGAACAATAGCGTAAATTTACGGATTCAGAATGATAAGGGCACACCCTTTGATTTATCCAGAAGGCAAACATCACTGACACTGCCGATTGTCATAACGTTTGTGACAACCATAGCGGTACTCTGGTACTTGTTTACGTAGCTTAACAGAGGTACAATTGGTTTCGTGGAAAAAATCATTCTATATTACAAGTTTGTGCCAATAGCTGATCCGGAGATGACCAGGTTATGGCAACTAGAATTGTGTAAAAATCTTGGGCTGAAAGGAAGAATTTTAGTAAGCCAGCACGGCATTAACGGTACGCTTGGCGGATCGTTGGACAGCCTTCGTGCCTATAAAAGTGCCATGAATAAAACTACGGTATTCAAGGGCATTACATACAAATGGAGCGACGGTGGCGCCAAAGACTTTCCTAAACTACGCGTCAAAGTCAGGCCGGAGATAGTCTCTTTCAATGCTGCAGAAGAACTGAAAGTTGATGATCAGGGTGTAGTAGGCGGCGGCAAACATTTAAAACCAAAAGAAGTCCACAAACTACTTAAAGACCGCGGTGGAGAGGTTGTTTTCTTCGATGGACGCAACAAATATGAAGCGGAAATAGGCAAGTTCAAAAATGCCATAGTGCCTGACGTGGAAACCAGTAGGGATTTTATAAAAGAAATCGAAGACCCGAAATACGAATCAATCAAGGATAAGCCGGTAGTTACTTATTGCACCGGCGGAATCCGTTGTGAAATCCTGAGTGTGCTTATGAAAAATCGCGGTTTTAAAGAGGTGTACCAGATTGACGGCGGAATTGCGAAGTATGGCGAAGAGTTCGGTGATGACGGAATGTGGGAAGGTAAGCTGCACGTTTTTGATGGCCGGATGAAAGTCCAGTTCAGTGACAAGGCCAAAGATATAGGCAGTTGTGTTCATTGTCAGGCCAGTACGAGTAACTACGTCAACTGTGCCAATAAACAATGTAATAAATTAGTGTTAGTTTGCGAATCGTGCGCTAACGACGATTTTTGCGCGGTTTGCTTGCCGCGGTTTGCGTCGGTGAAGCAGTAAATACGGTAATTGCATTTTTGATTATCTTGACCTCAGCCGGAGCCAGCCCTATGGGCTCACCGTCAGCCTCGATTTCCCGCACGGGGTCGGTTCTAAGTACCATGCGCTCCAGTGGCATAACGAATGTGTCGCGGTGTTTTCGCTTGCTGAGGCCGAAGGTAGCAATTGTTCTGGCATATTGCCAGCGGTTTTTCGTAGTACCAAAAGCAATCACGACCAATTTGTCATTGAATACCGAAGCTCCGTGCCCAACTGGAACCAGACCGTGATACTTGCCGTTGGCAATCAAAAGATGATGAGTATGGAAGGTGATTGTTTCGGTGCCGGTATCTATGGAACACTCAAACGCGTCATGTCGAATAAACTCCCTGATTCCACTAACGATATATGCAAGCGGACCAAGATAGCGTTTGGTCTTGTTTGTCAGATTTGCGACTACCCTTGAAGGTACGCCCGTACCGGCACTGTTTGCAAACAATTTACCGTTTATTGACCCAAGACAGACCGGAGCGGTTTTGCCGGCGCTAAGCAGGGCGAAGGACTTTTTAATATCAATAGGGAGCCCGAGACTTCGAACAAACACATTGCTGGTTCCTAGCGGCAAAAAGCCATAACGCAAATCTTTACGATCCTTGAGGGCATTCAGTACGGCCACTATAGTTCCGTCGCCGCTACCGACTATTACGCACTCAAGATTTTTTAAAGCAGTCAGCTGATCAATATATTCGTCAAACTTATTCAAATCCTCGACGATGATAAAATCAACAATTTTAAAGGGTGAACGTGGGCTATTAAAGAATTTTCTAACCGCTCGAAGATGACTTTTCGCTTGCCGCGAATGAGCATTTATAAATACGACCGTGCGCATTAACTAATTTCTCCTTATAATAGTGTACAATGCGGAAACTGAATCGGGAGCAAAAAGTACCATCATTTGTACCAGACTACATGGCAACTTCATTAGCCGGAGTTGATTTTGAGATGTTAAAAGAACACGGAGTGCGTTACATCGCGTTTGACGCTGACAGTACTCTTGTACCGTTTCGAGGCAAGGTTATAAGTTCGCAGACTAAGCGGTTGCTCCAAACAAAACGATCGCTTTTTGATGCCTGGTGTATTGCCAGCAACCGCATTACCAATGATTTGTTGCCACTCGGCGAAAGTATTGATGCCCAGGTATTGCGAGCCACATTAATAAAGCGCAAGCCGCAACGCCGTTATTTCGATAGAGTATTGCGGCATTTTGGAGCCAAACCTTATGAAGTAGCTATGGTTGGGGACAAATTGATTGCCGATATGTGGGGAGCCAAACGCGCCGGAATGGTGACTGTTTGGGTGGAGAAAATTGGTAAAGACAGTATTTGGGATCGTTTTTTTGGTGTGCGTAGGTGGGAAAAACGATTGATGAAATCCTACGAAAAGTGACATGAACAGTGTAATCGAAGACAAGTTAAAAAAGTTGCCTAAGACTCCAGGTGTATATTTCCATAAGAATGCCAATGGAGAGATTATTTATATCGGCAAAGCCGCTAATTTAAGGAATCGCGTACGGCAGTATTTTCAGAAAAGTCGGACTCGTGACCCTAAGACCGAAGCTTTGGTTATGGAAATTGCCAATATTGACTGGGTAGAGGTCGAAACCGAACTTGATGCATTGTTTCTGGAGGCGGAGCTTATCAGGCGATATATGCCTAAGTACAATATTTTGCTTCGTGATGACAAAAGTCTTACGTATGTCCGGATTGATTACAACAGCAATCACCCTACGGTTACCCTGACTCGCCGGCCGCTTGATGACGGGGCTCGTTACTTTGGTCCTTATTACAGCGGATTGGCGCTGCGCCGAGGGCTGAAATACTTACGTCGTATCTTTCCTTTTTCTACCCATAAAACAAATGCCATACCGAAACGGGCGTGCCTGCAATATCACCTTGGCCTGTGTCCGGGTATTGAACAAAACAAGACCGATATCAAATCCTACCGCGCTAATCTGAAAAAACTTATGCAATATCTCAAGGGCGAGCGAGTGCAGCTGATGCGTCAGATCGAAAGAGATATGAAGACCGCCTCCAAAAAGAAAGACTATGAGACGGCCGCACAGCTAAGAAACCAGTTGTTTGCTCTGAGATCTTTGAGTAAACAGATTATTTTTAGCGACAGGGAATTTCTGGATATCAGCAAAGATCAAGGCTTGAGCGGCTTGTCCAATCTGCTGACAATTATGCCGCCCCGGCGGATTGAAGGCTATGATATCAGCCATATGCAGGGCACTGACAACGTAGCCAGTATGGTTGTGTTCATCAGCGGAGTGCCGGACAAAGCGGCTTATCGCAAATTTCGTTTACGCATCCCGGGCAATGATGACTTTGCTCATATGAACGAAGCCATCATTCGACGATTAAGTGAAAAGAATCGAAAAGCCTGGGGAGTACCGGATTTGTTCTTGATTGACGGCGGTAAGGGTCAACTCAGCGCTGCTCTAAAAGCACGGGACGCTCATGGCTATACCGTCCCGATGATAGGACTTGCTAAGCGTGATGAAGAAATTGTCATGCACAAAGATCTTTCCGGCACTGCGCTTAATCGCCAAACGCTTCAAAGAATGGGTGGAGTTATGCAAGAAACCGGCGAATTTATGACTGTTCTTTTGCCAAAGAACTCACATATCGTTAAGCTTCTCCAGCGTATACGCGATGAATCGCATCGGTTTGCTGTCAGTTATCACTCGGTCCTCAAAACAAAGCGGCAGACAGCTAGCCTGCTCGACGATATACCAACAATCGGTCCGGCAACCAGAAAGAAGCTTCTAAAAACCTTTGGTAGTGTGCGCGGAATTATGTTGGCAAGAGACTGGGAAATCGAAAAATCAATCGGTCAAAAGAAGGCCAGCATACTCAAGCAATATTTAAGAGCCTACCGTAAATCAGACGAAGTCAGTAACGAATCGTCAAAGACGCCCGAACAAAATATCAAGCCGCTTGATTAGTGGTATACTAGCCGCGACATGACTTCATTTTTTGATGCCGAATTTTTTGCTGCTAACCGCCGTAAACTTACTGAAAACATTGGTACCACAGCTCCGATTGTCATAACTGCCCACGGACTTCTGCAGCGCAATGGTGACGCGGCATTTTCCTTCAGGCAAGACAGTAGTTTTTGGTATTTGACCGGTGTTGATGAGCCGGACATTACCTTGGTGATTGATGCGGATAAAGAGTATCTTATCGTGCCCGACAGGAGTGACGTGAGAGAGTTTTTTGATGGTCCGCTTGTTCGAGATGCTTTGGCTGACCGCTCGGGAATCACTGACATAATCGGAAATAAGCAAGGTTGGGAACGGCTGGGCCAGCGCTTAAAGCACGTTAAACAAGTGGCGACACTTTTGCCCAATCAGGAATATATAGAACATGATGGACTGTATAGCAATCCGGCTCGCAAGAAGTTGGTTGAGCAAATAAAAGCCTTCGGCAGCAAATTGGAGTTTGTTGATATAAGACCAGATATTATGAAATTACGCGCTGTCAAGCAACCGGGAGAGATAGCAGCATTGCGTCACGCTATAGATATTACAGCTGATAGTTTTGTTTTATTAGAAAAGAAGCTTCCTTCACTGCGGTTTGAATACGAAGCCGAGGCACTAATAACACACGGTTTCCGCAGCAAAGGTGCGGTACATGGTTATGGTCCGATAGTGGCGAGCGGTAAGAATGCCTGCACATTGCACTACATATCTAACAACGGAAAAATTCAGCCGAATCAACTTTTGCTTATTGACGTCGGTGCAGAAGTAGAAAATTACTCGGCGGATATTACCAGGACACTTGTATGCGGCGAACCAACAAAACGTCAGCGGCAGGTGATTGTGGCGGTAGCGGAATCGCTAGATTACGGCATCAGTCTGCTAAAGCCAGGCATAAGCATCGCTGAATTTCATAAAAAAACCGAACAGCACATCGGCCGGCAACTAAAAAATCTAGGCCTGATTGACATTATGGATAAGGCACACATCAGACGTTATTATCCGCATGCGATTTCACATTTTTTGGGCTTGGACGTCCATGATGTGGGCGATTATCAGGCGCCTTTAAGCCCGGGGATGGTGATAACGGTTGAGCCCGGCATATATATTCCTGAAGAAGGCATAGGCGTTAGAATAGAAGATAACGTATTAATTACAGAAGACGGCTGTGAAGTATTAAGCGCTAACTTGCCCAAAATGCTTGGAGTGGCCTAAAATGAAACAAATGAAACGTGGTCCGATAGCTCGGTTTATTATTCGCTGGTTCGTCTGCAGTCTTGGACTTTGGATAGCAGCCGGTTTGTTCGTTGAGCGAATTAACTATGAGGGTAGGCTGGGGGTTATCGTAATTTCCGGGCTGATCCTGGCATTAGTCAATACTTTCATTAAGCCACTGGTGGTGATACTGTCTTTGCCGGCTATTTTGTTTAGCCTGGGTCTGTTCATGATTGTGATTAACGGGTTGATGGTTATGCTGGTTTCTGAGCTTTATCCGCAACTCGAAGTGTCGAGCTTCGGTATCGCAATGCTTGCTGGCGTGGTAATAGGACTGGTAAACTACCTTGTAACGACTATTTTGGAGGAAAGATGAGTATTTACAACTACATAACAATCGTATCGATGGTGTTGATGACCATATTAATCTTAATTCAAACTCGCGGCGCGAGTCTTGGTGCCGGCTTGGGCGGTGGCGGTGAAGTTCATACCGTTCGTCGCGGTTCTGACAAGACAATCCACCAGCTTACGATTATTCTGGCATTTGTTTTTGCCGGTTCACTTATTCTGAGTATTGCCGCTTAAAAAACTACTGAGGGTGGCTAATTTAATATGATCGATAGAGCAACAAAGCTACGATGGAGGCGAAAATTTCGACAACGACGTCGGCAGGTTGAGGCAATTGGAGTTGAGGCCGAACAGGGGTTTGAGAAGTTATTCGTACGACGTTTAGCTCGATTAATTGAGGTGCGTCGTTTTGTCGGGGCTTGGATGCTTCTTATGGTATTGCTTATAACTGGCACTATCTTGCAGACTCGAGCGCTTTCTAATCATTATCTTGTCGAGCGACCGGTCCCAGGAGGTACGTTTACCGAAGGAATTTTAGGTGCTTTTACTAATGCTAACCCGCTTTATGCAACGGGACCGGTTGACGGAGCGGTTTCCAAATTGCTGTTTTCCGGCCTGATGCGTTATAACGAAAAAAATGCTTTGGTGGGCGATCTTGCCGCATCACTGGAAACTAAAGAAAACGGTGAAGTATACCAGGTTGTTTTAAAAGACAACCTGCAATGGCACGACGGCACACCGATTACTGCCGATGACGTTTTGTTTACTTATCGGCTTATCCAGAATCCAGATGCCCGTTCGCCGCTATTTACCAGTTGGAGCGGCATTAAAATCAAAGCCAAAGACGCCAAGACAATAATCTTTACTTTGCCTAACCCGCTTGCATCATTTCCTCATTCATTAACCAATGGAATAGTACCCAAGCACAGGCTTGAAGGCATAGAGGTGACTCAGCTTCGCTCAATCGACTTTAATAATACCAGTCCGGTTGGCAGCGGTCCTTTTAAATGGAGCGCTATAGAGGTCAGCGGCGGTACACCGGAAAATCGGGAAGAGCATATAAGTTTAACCGCTAATCAGCATTTTCATCGAGGCGCTCCAAAATTAGAGCGTTTTATCGTAAGGACTTTTCGTAGCGAGCAGCGGCTGATCAATGCTTTTGAAGCCCAGGAACTTACGGCTGTCGCAGGCCTGGAATCTCAGCCTGATACGCTTAAGCCGACCGAGTTTACTGCTTATAACATACCCCTAACAGGACAGGTTAGTGTTTTTCTTAAGACTACCGATGCGCCGCTTGACGATATAAAAGTGAGGCAGGCAATAGTCCAGGCAACTGACACCGACAGGATTATCCGCGGGCTGGGTTATCCGGTAATCGCTTCTGATAGCCCGGTGCTGGAGCGGCATTTTATTTATGATAAATCATTAGTTCAGCTTCCTTTCAACAAGAAAGAGGCGATTAAGAAGCTAGAAGAGTCGGGCTGGAAGCTCGATGGCAAACAGATTAGAACTAAGGGCGGCAAGGCTTTGTCGTTGCGCCTGTTTGCCGAGGCGACTAGCGAGTATGCCTATGTTACTCAGGAATTGCAGCGTCAATGGAAAGAGGTGGGGATCGACCTGCAAATTTTCCAGCAACCAGCAGACGAATTACAGTCTATCGCTGTCGCACAACATTCGTACGATGTATTGCTATATGGAATTTCTCTAGGAACCGACCCAGACGTATTTCCATACTGGCACAGTTCTCAGGCCTCTACCCGTTCCAGCGCCGGACTAAATTTCAGCGAATATCAATCAGCGGTAGCCGACGAATCTTTGGAGGCGGGCAGGACTAGGATTGATAAACAGCTCAGAGCCGTCAAATACAGACCGTTTTTGGAAGCGTGGCGCGCCGATGCACCGGCAATATCTTTGTATCAACCACGTTTTTTGTATATATCTGACCGAAATATTGCCGGTTTCAACACCAGGCGTATGAATATAGCTAGCGACAGATACTCCAATGTAGAAAAGTGGATGGTGCGCCGCGACAAAGTCCTAAAGCCACTTAAGTAACGGTTGTAAATTCATAAAAAAATCCGTAAGATACAGGAGTTATTGATACGAATTAATATCGGTTCAGGATAAATTCGTAAAAAGTGTCAGTGCGCGGATGTGGCGGAATTGGTAGACGCGCTAGCTTCAGGAGCTAGTGTTCCTTAGGAACGTGGAGGTTCAAGTCCTCTCATCCGCACCAGACGACATTTCAATAGCCTTTACGAGGCTGGCAAAGGGTTCTTTCCAGATTGGGAGGACCCTTTTTTCATTGTCTAAGTATAGGTTCAAGAACAAAATCCGTGCAATACGGTCTTTCTCGACTGCTGAACCTGCTCTCATCTTGTCAGGAGCTAATTTTACTAGGTTCAAGAACTGCTCTTTGGTTAGTTTGATTTTACTTGGATTTGCAATCTTTTCCTTCAGCTTGCCTATCTCATCGTCTAACTCCTGAGTCTCAATAGCAAGCTGTTCAACTTTATTCTCAGTAATGGCATAGGCTTTCGAGCTGCGGTTTATATTTCCAAGCCCAAGTGATAGCCCATTCAGCTCTTTCTTCTTGTGAGCATTAGCTCCGTTCTTGCTGGCAATATCTTGTTTAATTTTGAGGATTTTTACGTCAGTAAAGCTGTCTATACGTTTGCTGTAACGCTCATACGCTTCGTCTGTTAGCTCTAGTTTTTCAAGTAGCTCATATTCTACGACCTGCATACTAATTTAATTTTACTCTGTTTTACAGTAAGATACGACCACCATTATTGTCTGATATAGAGACTGCATTTTCTTTTGCTAGAGGACCATTCTCGTCTATCTCCTCTAGAGCTTCCGCATATTCAACTAACCCGTCATCTGTGTTTGCTTCAACTTGTTTTTTGTTTAGTAGAACTTGTAGTAAGGCATTGTTACCCACACTGTATCCGTCTTTGACCAGTGAAGTGTTTTAGGTTCTTCACCTCGCAAAAGTTTCAGTGCGATAGTTTTATTAGTTCGCTAAGGCTTGCATAGAATCAAAATAGACTCCATGCAAAGAACCTCTACTGAAAGGTCTTTTGGTTGGAGTCTATCTTACTAATTATACGCCTAAGCACGAGCATTGTCAAGTATATTTTATGGTTATGCTATTTCTGTATAATTAGATCAGAGGTAACGCCGAAAACAAAGGAGTTGAGATGAAAATAAACAAAGCAGTAGGTGACCACCTAAAGTAACCATGCGTACAGTTGTTCTCTTATCTGACGCAATCGCCCATAATACTAGCATTACTGATAGTTGTCGCTTTGTAGGGATAAGTAGGAGCGTTTTCTACTACTATCTAAAGAACAATCAGGTATTCGCCGAAAGAATCGCTGTAGCCAAACAAAACCAATGTAAAGTGCCCATGAGTTTCTGGACAGTTATCTGAAAATTCGGGTATTTTTGCTATCTTTTCGTAATAACCACTGTCTGTAAAGGGAGTAAAAGTTTGATTGCAAAAAAATGACGTTAAGGGTAAAAGTTGGATAAAAAAATCGTCAATGGTAACCGAGTAGTATAAGTGTGCAAGATATGAAAGAGAGCCGCACTAAAATATGCTCTGTGACGCATTCTAAGAGCTTTGGACAAGCCCTAGGGTTTATGTTTAGATATTTGTGTGGCTAATGCTGTTTATCCCTGTTATTTATGTAGCTTCAAATCCAAGATTTACGATTGTGCTACTATCCCCAGAGCTGGCAACATAATCGGTAGGTTACCGAGTAAGTGCATTACCATACAAGCGTACAAGTTCTTGCGCCACACATACAGCACATAAATCATAATCGTACCCATGCCGTGGTAGAGTAGCCACTCGAAGCCAAAGAAAGTAATATGCGGCAGAATAAAGATAACAAAGCTGATACCTACTGCCAGCCACGCTTTCCCCGTCATCGCCTTTATGCGTTCAATTAGGTAGCCCCTGAATAAAATCTCCTCGGTAATAGCTGCCGTTATAATAATGCCGAAAATGACTGGTGCAGAATAGCTTAATAACTCATTCATACCCTGATTGGCATCAGGCGGGAACAGTATGGTAGCCAGCCAAGACGTGGTTGTTGCAATACCCCAAAACCAAAACGCCCATTCAATGTCTTTCTTCTTGGGCTTAACCAACAGGATTGAAGCTAACTTCTGGTGTTCAACGTACACGATATAGCCGAGCAGTAAAGCCACTGCCAGCCAATTCCAGATTAGGACGGACGGTGGACCGTCAGGACCGACCTCCACGCCAGTCCAGTTCATTATCTTATGGATATATGACGGCAGATAGGCGATTGCCAAGCCCAGCAAGATGATAAGCAAGTGTTTAGGATTTTTGTTAGCTTTAGTTTCCGTTGCCATTGTTATCTACAATAGCACAAGTACTTGACAAACATCTATGTCGCTAAAAAGCGATACATACCCCTGTTAGGGTAGGTCTCACAATCTATGTTGTGCGACATATTTTGTTATTTAATAACCCTATCTTTATGTAATAATATAGGTTATGAGTAAAATAGAAGCAGTAATTTTTGACGCTGGCGGTGTGCTGCATGAGAGTAACTCAGTTGTAACTGACGATTTAGTTAAAGAGCTTGGTCTTGAACAAGCAACTCTGCTCAAAATATGGGCGAACCAAATTCCACTACTTGGTTCCGGTAAGATTGACGAAGCGGAGTTTTGGCGACAAGTTAGTAATGAGCATGGTATACGTCAGGTGGAAGTAGCTGAGAACCTTCTAGGTCGTGCATTTACTGAGGCTTTGAAATCTCATGCACCTGTTATTGAGATAATAAAAGAACTTGGGGCTAGTGGAGTAAAGCTGGCTGTGCTTTCAAATACCATAGAGCCACACGCTAAAGCTCTGAGAGACGCTGGTTTATATGACGGATTTGACTATCTTTTTCTGTCTCACGAAGTGGGAATAAGAAAGCCTGACCCTGCTATTTACGAACACGCACTTGCAAAATTAGATACTAAGCCCGAAACGACAGTGTTTGTGGACGATGATCCAGAAAATGTGGAAGCAGCAGAAGCAATGGGTATTAAAGGGATAGTGTTTACTGATACTGATAAAGTTGTATCTGAGCTACGTTCAATGGTGTACGGCGGAAACTAATTATGAGAAGCTAGGTAGTCATTGAGTCTACCTTTGAGCGGCTCAATAACTGTTGTATCAGGCATGAAGTCATCTATCTTCATCATCTTCCAGCCCTGACCCTCATCGCCAAATACGATATTTGCTATATCATTATCGTCAATCTTTGCAGCCATAAAATATGCCGTTAAATTAGGGTCATGCATGGCTGGATATGTCTTTTCCCAGATGATAGATTCTGGTTGTAGCTTAATACCAAGTTCTTCATCTACTTCACGGGCGACACATTCAAACGGGGTTTCATTGTCTTCTCTTTCACCGCCAGGAAAGTCCCACATATCTGCAAACCGTAAGCCGGGCTTATTATCTCGTTGGATAACAAGGACTTCATTATCTTTGATGAGTGCTATCTTCACTCCTATAAAATTATTCACAACTATATTTTACATCTTAATAACCCAACCTAACAGCTACGAATTACTATTATAGGTTCAAATCTCTTCAGCCAGTAATAATGCTAGTAAGCATAATTTGCCT
Source organism: uncultured Candidatus Saccharibacteria bacterium (assembly GCA_964537935.1). Classification (GTDB taxonomy): domain Bacteria; phylum Patescibacteriota; class Saccharimonadia; order Saccharimonadales; family CAZICT01; genus CAZICT01. The sequence continues at coordinate 92,308 of CAZICT010000004.1, forward strand.
CTAACATCTGTTGCGACCTCTGAGCCATCGTTACTTGAGGCAGTCTAAATACGTTCTGGTTTTGGTTTTCAAACAACCACTGTGCTATCTTATAGATGAGTTCAAAAGTAATCGCTTTTGCTGCACCATTCTACTTCGCTAAAGCTTCGTAGAATTTTTGCTAAGTAGAATGCCCTCCATAGCTTTAGCGACGGAGGGCTTTTAATTTATACTTGTTTTATGTACTACGTATATATGAATCCGTAGTGAGTATACAGATCAAATTTACACGGGTTACACTCGTAATCTTCAGCGACGTATGAATGATCATAACTCGGGACGCAGCCCTCATACCAGTAAGTTCAGACCTTGGAAGATAGTTTGCTACTTTTCCTTTGACGATGATGTCAAAGCACGAGCTTTTGAAAAATATCTCAAAACAGGCTCGGGCATTGCGTTTGCGAGAAAGCACTTGTTATAAATCTCTCCGCAAAGCTCAAAAAGCCCGGCGTGGCTCGGCAGCCACCCGGGCTGAGTCGGGGTCGCCGGAGGTGACCAAGTCCTCATAGCAAGGCCCATTTGGGGTTAGGTCATTCCTTTTTTTATGTCCGTTAACTTAATTATCGCTCACTGTGCTATCATAATTGCGAGTAACGCTAAAGCTTAGAACGACAAAAAGAGGTCTAATTTCTGTTATGAACAAGGTTGCCCACTATCTGCAAGAACACCTTAGCGGGGAGGTGATGACAAGCAACGACGCCCGTGCATATTTCGCTACAGATACAAGTATATTCAAGCTAACACCGTCAATAGTTGTGTATCCGCGCAACGAAAATGATGTCAGAAAGGCAGCCCGGTTTACCTGGCAGCTGGCAGAGCGTGGTCGTGTAGTACCGATAACCGCTCGCGGTGCTGGTACTGACCAGTCAGGGGCCGCCCTTGGCGAAGGCGTGATGATGGTTTTTCCGGCTCACATGAACCGCATCTTGGAACTTGACGGAAAATCCGGTCTTGTCACTGTTGAACCCGGTATTAATTATGGAAAATTGCAGCAAACGCTTCATACGCACAACCGGTTTTTGCCGCCCTACCCATCATCACTCGAATACTGCACCGTCGGTGGATCAATAGCCAATAATGCTGGTGGCGAAAAGTCAATTAAGTACGGCAATACAAGGGAGTACGTAAAGTCACTCCGTGTAGTGCTGGCTAACGGCGAAGCCATAGTTACACGCAGAATCTCCAAGCGAGAGCTTAATAAAAAGCTTGGTCTGGCGTCTTTTGAAGGAGAAATATACCGCAATCTCGACACATTGATAGAAGAAAACCAGGATCTGCTAAAGACAATGGAGCGTGACATCAGTAAAAACTCTGCTGGTTACGCCCTAAACGAAGTAAGGCGCAAAGACGGATCATTTGACCTTACGCCGCTATTTGTGGGAGCCCAGGGGACACTTGGTATTATCACCGAAGCTACGCTGGATACCATGCCTTTCAGTCCGCACACTACATTGGTTGTGGCTTCATTTGATGACCTACAGGTTGCTCAAGAGGTTTTGTCTGAGATCCATAAATTACCCGAACTTCCGAGTGCGCTGGAAGTGGTTGATGAGCATCTGCTCAACTTCTTGCATCAATACAATCCAAACCAGCTTAAAGGCATTATAGATCCGCCATTCCATAAGTTGGTGATGTTGATTGAATTTGACAATATTAATGAGCGGCGACAGAAAAAATTGGCAAAAAAGGCCGTCAAAATCCTTCAAAAATATCAGATAGAGTATCAGGTAGAGACCGACATCGAAAAGAAAGAAGAGCTATGGAAGATACGTCACAGCGCCTCGGCTATACTGTCCTACAGCAAAGGCGGTGAAAAAGCGTTGCCGATTATTGAGGACGGTATTGTGCCGGCTGGCAAGCTCAAAGAATACATAGATGGTATTTATAATATTTTTCAGAAAAATGGGCTTCGGCCAGCGATTTGGGGGCATGCCGGAAATGCCAACCTCCATGCTCAACCGTTCCTTGATTTGAGCCAAGTCGGTGACAGACAAAAGGTATTCAAAATCATGAACGAATATTACAAGATGGTTATTGATATGGGCGGCAGTACGAGCGCTCAACATAGTGATGGCCGTTTGCGTGCGCCTTACCTGGTATCGTTATACGGACAGGAAGTATATGAACTATTTAAAAAGGTAAAGAAAATTTTTGACCCTTATAACACCATGAATCCTGGCGTGAAGGTTGATGTAACGCTTGAAGGAATTAAGTCTTTGCTTCGTAACGATTATTCGATGGAGCATTTATACGATCACCTTCCACGGTCATAAATTCCTCAATTCTTGAGTTTTTCAGATAACTTACGTAAGATATTAGGGTTATTTTATGGTCACTTGCGCGAGTGGCGGAATCGGTAGACGCGCTAGCTTGAGGGGCTAGTGGGAGCAATCCTGTGGAGGTTCAAGTCCTCTCTCGCGCACCATTGAAAACGCCTGGCTTATGCCAGGCTTTTTCAATGTTCACTAGACTTGAACCGCCACGAGTGGAGGTGAGGACTGCCGGTGGCAGTCCGCAAGGAAACCTTCCGATGAAAACTTGTTTTCAATCGAGAAGTTTCGGGGTCGCCGGAGGTGACCAAGTCCTCTCTCGCGCACCATTGAAAACGCCTGGTTTTACACCAGGCTTTTTCAATGACTTGCAGAAATATTCTGTCTAGCTTCAAAGCTTAAATAACTTTGATTTTTAGACTAAAAATATCAAGACAGGTATTTTAGGGCAGCTTTTCAGCATCAAAGACGTCTATTTCAAAGTTATATTTTGTTAAATAAAAAAGGTTGTACAATACAAATATTAAAGGAGGCGATATGGCAAAGATAACAGACAAAGATAACCCCGGAGGATTATTTATTCCAGCGGGAATACTAGTAGGAATGGGCGTAGGCTTATTGGTAGAGAACGTAGCGGCTTTTATGTTTATAGGCCTCGGTGCTGGCTTTCTGCTTTTTGCGCTTACCAGCATTTATTACAAAGACAAATAATTTAATGTAAATAAACTTTTAAAATGGCATATTAATGCATTCTTTTGAGCGTGATCCAGTCGAGGCCCGAACTTTAGAATCAAGAGAAATAGCTATTTCACCGAACAACGATTATCCGGAAGTTCAATGGCTTTATGAAAACGGTTTCAGAGTATTAATGGGTGTTAATGGACATTTTGCCCAAGAGCTCGTTGATAAATCCAAAGAAGAAGAGATGCGGAGGTTCGTTCCAAGGGATCATGCCGAGCGTTTTACCAGTATAGAGGCTTTTAAGCGCTGGTATAAACCGACGACGGAGATGTATTGTTTGGCCGACAAAAGTTCTGGCGATCTGGCCGGGGTTACCTGGTTCAGTATAAAAGAAAATCCGGTCCTGAAAGCCCACGGGTTTAATCCCGATGCTACTTTTGCTATTAGAATTTACGGAACTTACAGAGGCATGCACCTCATGCAGCCGTTTATGCTTGCAGCTCATAAAGACTATGCAAGGCTTCGGCAAAGACAAAGCGACGGATCCGATACTTTTAAAGGTGTGTGGCTTGACGTGGATAAAAACAATGTGCGCGCCCAAAAAGGATACGAAAAATTCGGATATAAACAAGTTGCTGCTGACAAAGACAGGTTAATTATGGTATTATCACCCGAGTCAACACAAGATCTGTTCGGATCCAAAGGGTGATTAGCTCAGTTGGCTTTGGTCTCTCGTTTACACCGAGAGGTGAGGACTGCCGGTGGCAGTCCGCAAGGAAACCTTCCGATGAAAACTTGTTTTCAATCGAGAAGTTTCGGGGTCGCCGGAGGTGAGCGGGGGTTCCCCCGACACCTAATAACGGTACTATAATTAACACTATCAGGGTGATTAGCTCAGTTGGCTAGAGCATCTCGTTTACACCGAGAGGGTCGGGGGTTCGAGTCCCTCATCACCCACCAAACAAACAGTCCATCCAACAGGATGGGCTTTTTGTTTGCATGAGAGCACTCGAACACCCGACCCGGGGAGGGGTGAGAACAGCCAGTGGCTGTTCGCAAGGCAATCTACTTTCGAAAACTTGTTTTCGAAGATGTAGTTGCGGGCCGGCAGAATGTCGGTCGAGTCCCTCATCACCCACCAAAACGAAGTTACACAAACGGTTTTTATATTTAGCTCCAGCGCTGAGAGATTCCTTACATCCATTAACTATCTGATTATTTACAATATTTTTATGACAAAAGCCCAGCAATACCTCAAGCAAGCATCAGCTGATATTCAAAGAGCACTGACCGCCCTACAAGGGGAGGTCAAGCAAATGCGATCCGGCATAAATCATAAAGAAGTCGATACTAAACATCGCGTGCAAGATTTACAGAGTGAAATCACGCAACTAGAAGTGGATATGGCAGATGGTGAGATGGATCAAGCAGACAGAGTCAGAAACTTAAAAGAAATCAGAGACAAACAGCAGGAAATTACCGATATTCAAAAACAATTTGATGATGAACGCCGCCAATTACTGCAAAATATTCAGGAAAAAGAACAGGAAATAAATGATTTGAGCAGCCAGGCAAGTGATTTTGCCAATAGAGCCTCAGGCTAGAAATTGCCTAACTTATTCATGTACAATAAAAACGTAAACTAAAAGAGGTTAATCATCGTGGAGGCTTTTGTGGTTTTTCTGATACTTTTCTTGATTCTTATTATTGCCAGTGGGATTCGGATAGTTAACCAATACGAACGAGGCATAGTACTTACGCTTGGTAAATACACCAGCACCAGAAGTCCTGGGTTAAATGTCATCATCCCCATTATTCAAGTCATGCGTAAGGTCGATGTTCGCTCCACTCCGGTTGACGTGCCAAAACAAGAAGTAATCACCAAGGATAATGTGACTATCGGGGTTGATGCGGTTGTATATTTTAGGGTTATTTCGGCCGATAAGGCAGTACTTGAGACCACTAATTATATTTACGCTACCAGCCAATTTGCCCAGGCGGCACTGCGCGACGTAGTGGGTAACGTGGAGCTTGACGAGCTTCTTAGTAAGCGCGAAGAGGTAAGCTTACAGATTAAACAAATCGTTGATGCCGAAACTGATAAATGGGGAATTGATGTCGAAAACGTAAAACTGCAGAACATTGAGCTACCTCAGGATATGAAGCGGGCTATGGCAAAGCAAGCCGAAGCCGAACGTGAACGCCGGGCTAATATCATCAATGCAGACGGTGAAAAACTGGCTGCAAAAACGCTTGCCGAAGCAGCAGCGATGCTCGCTCAAACGCCAGGAGCGCTGAATCTGCGTACACTCAACACCCTGGAACGCATATCCACCGAACCGAGCCAGAAAACAATGTTCTTATTCCCTGTAGAAATGATTGATGCACTCCGCAACATATCACGCAAATAATCATTAATAACGTTAGGAGAATGAAATGGCACTGATAGATTATCAGCGTCAGATTGACGCTAGTGTCCAGCCTTATGCCAAACCGTATTGGGATCCGTTGAGCAATCTTGCGCGGCTTATCGAAGAAGTCGGGGAGGTCGCACGGATTCTTAACCATGAGTTTGGAGATAAACCAAAGAAAAAAGATGAAAAACACGAAGATCTTGGTGATGAGCTGGCAGATATAATTTATACGGTACTTTGCATCGCTAATAGCCAGGGCATTGAACTGGATAAGCCTATGGAGCATGCTATAGATAAGCTTCATACGCGCGACAAACATCGTTTCAAGCTGAAGTAAGCTTGAATTACCCCGGTATTTACCGTAAAATACCGGGGTTGCCACGGCTCTTTAGCTCAGTTGGTAGAGCAGAGGCCTGAAGAGCCTTGTGTCCCCAG
>CAZICT010000005.1:0-62795 GCA_964537935.1 uncultured Candidatus Saccharibacteria bacterium
GAAATGGGTTGTTAGTCAGGCAACGCATGTCACTTGAGGCAGCTCGTAACATCGAAGTTGTTTTATTCGATAAGACAGGCACCCTTACAAAAGGAGAACAAGGGGTGGTTGATATTGCTGCTCCCGATTACGATAAAGATAAGCTATTAGCTCTTGCAGCTAGCGTTGAATCGGAGTCCGAGCATCCAATTGCGAAAGCAATTATGCATTCAGCACAAGAACGTAGGTTAAAAGTGGGCCAGTCAACAGGGTTTACGGCGCTATCGGGGCGTGGAGCCAAAGCAAGTGTTGGCGGTAAAGTTATCCATGTTGGCGGACCTAAAATGCTAGAAGAACTCAAAGTAGATATTTCCAAAAATCTGGCAGATGAGTCAAAGGCGGCGGGCGCAGAGGGTAAAACGGTAGTGTATGTGATTGAAGGTGGGAAAGCACTAGGCGCAATCATGCTGGCGGATGTGATACGGGAAGAATCTAAAGAAGCAGTTTCTTTACTTAAAAGCGCAGGCAAAAGAGTCGCATTATTGACAGGTGATTCTAAGGCGGTTGCGGCGTGGGTAGCCAAAGAACTTGGCATTGAAGAGTGCTTTGCGGAAGTCTTACCTGAGAATAAAGCAGAAGTTGTAAGCAAGCTACAGTCCGATGGAAGCCGGGTAGCAATGGTAGGCGATGGTGTGAATGACGCCCCTGCGCTAACGCAAGCTGATGTAGGTATTGCGATTGGAGCTGGTACAGATGTTGCAATAGAGTCGGCAGGAATCGTACTAGCGAGCAGCGATACGAGAGGTGTATCTAAAATCGTCGTACTGTCCAAGGCTGCATATCGCAAAATGGTGCAAAATCTTGTTTGGGCAACTGGCTACAATGCTCTGGCTATTCCTTTAGCGGCAGGCGTTACTGCTGGCTTGGGATTTGTTCTCTCGCCAGCAATAGGTGCTGTACTAATGTCTCTCTCAACTATAATAGTTGCTGCTAATGCTCAGCTGCTAAGAAGACTAAGACTTGATTAAATCTCTTGATAGGTTGAATTGCTGAACCAGATTAGATAGCTTATAAATATCGACATTGTCAGGAGAAGCGGTTAGAAATATGCCAGCTATCCGGCACCAAAAAGAGAGCCCCACTAACGTGGGGTTTTCTTTTTGGTCTTCGATACCGCCGACTCTAGTCCGTGGCCTCTTCAAAAAACAAAAATAGCCACATTTTTGATAATGCGAACGATTAGTGAGCAATATATGCCGAATCCATTCGTTCCAGCCTTATAAAAAATAGAACGAACCGGTGTGAAGCTATAGTCCCGCCCGCCTGTCTTTCCGGCAGGACGGACAGGTGTCTCGCACCACACTGAACACAGTGGAGCCGCTACAACAAGCATCTCGTTTCTTGTTATCATACTGTCATGGAACACACAGTGAGAGTACAGAGGCTTGAGGCAGGGTTCATATTGTTAGCGAGCATAATCCTCTATGTTAATCTAGGTTATAATCTTTTGTATTTTCTACCCGTTCTATTTCTAATTGATATATTTATGTTGGGATACCTGGTTAATAAAAATATTGGTGCATACACATATAACTTAGGGCATAGTTTTATTATTCCATCCTTTTTGTTTGTATTAGGAGTACCTACTGTTAACAATGTCTTAATTGGTCTAGGTTTAATATGGACGGCTCATATTGGCATGGACAGAGCACTAGGATATGGGCTTAAGCACAAAACCGCTTTTTCGGATACGCACCTAGGAAAAATAGGTAAGAGGTAGCGCTTTACTTTCGCATCTTAAAGCGCACCAGTTAAAGCCCCGGCCAGCGCGTCGGATTTTTCATTGGTTGATTGCGGCACAGATTCACAGGTTCCAACCAACTTCTTTGGTATGATGTAGCTAATGAATGATGAAAATGTTGTAAAAGTTGGAGTTGGCGTTTTCATTGTCAAGGACGGTAAAGTCCTTTTAGGAAAAAGAAAGAATGCTCACGGAGCAGATGAATATGGTGGCCCGGGTGGACATTTAGAGTATGGCGAAACAGCAGAAGAAACAGCCCTGCGAGAAATAGACGAGGAGTGTGGCATAAAAGTTAAAAATCTAAAAATGTTATGTGTATCAGACTTACTGACTTATTTTCCTAAGCATTATGTTGATATTGGTTTCGCAGCCGAATGGGAAAGCGGAGAACCGCAAGTGCTCGAGCCGCACAAACTAGAAGCGTGGGAATGGTTCAATATCGATAGTCTGCCTGATAACTTATTTGGTTGTGTTACCGCATACGCTGAATCGTATAAAACTGGCAAAAAATACTTTACGTTCCTCGGTAAATAAATCATTCGACAAAATAAATAGCTTCACAAGCCCTCTGAGCTCAGGTAGGTCTACATTCTCTGTGGGTCGTTAAAAATATGCCTGATAAGCGCCACCATTTAAATAAGTACATAACCTCTAGAAAGCGTTAAGTATAGATAGCAGATGGCGCAATCTAAAGATACTTAGAGCCGCTAACCAATGAATTTGCTATTATAAATACACCAATTAGGAGAATTTAGAAGAGTGGAAATCACTAAATTAGTGAGGAATGTTTTGTGGGCAGAACTGTTTTTGGCACTGCCGTTGATCGGCATGTTGGTTTCTGACGAGGTTGATTGGGGCTTGGTAGATTTTGTTGTAGCTGCCGTGTTGCTGGCCGGAATCGGAGTTGCCTTTAGTCTAATAACGGGTGGTAAACGAACTGCTAAACAGGTGATTGCAGGTATTGCGCTGGCCGCTTTTATGCTCCTAACATGGGCAGAGTTGGCTGTCGGCGTTTTTGGAACACCATTTGCCGGATCTTAAGATTGCCAGTCTTCTATAATCAGCTTTTTGCCGGACCTCTTAACTACTAATTTTTGTCCAGAGCGCCAACTTAGTTGACGGATAAGCTCTATAGGCAGGGAAATGCTGTAGGTGCCGGTCCGGTTTTGTGTTAAGTTTCTAATTTGCTCCTGGCCGCGTTTTCTATCGCCCATTTTAATTCTCCTGTGATTAAAGGACGCGCATTGTCCTTGGCAACAGTTATACTCCCCTACCAGACTCCGAGTCAACTCCGAGTCGACTCGGAGTCTCAACCACACTAAAGCCAACGGCTTACCACGAAGTTCGTTCAAAGAAACACCACTTCCCTATCTATTGTAAAGAATATAATACTAAATATGTCAAATATACATAAAAAATAGGTGATATTATATTCATTAAGCAGTCGAAGAGTCTTGACCGTTACCATAAGAGTGTTAACTGACCATAAGGCCTCAACATGAACTTTTATGAGGTAGTTTTGCTTAAGATAGAATTACGAGGCCGAGCCGATAAATTTAAAAAACCTAAAATTTGCTAACCTAATTACAAAAGAAGCATGACTAAGACAGACATAACAACCATAGACGAATACATCGCAAACTTTCCTAGGGAAAAGCAGGAACAGTTGCAAAAACTGCGCGGTCTCATCAAGGCAGCTGCCCCACATGCCAAAGAAGCAATCAAATGGGGTCAGCCGGCATTTACCGATCCTGACGGAATGATACTGGTGATGTTTGGCGGTTATAAAAACCATATGAACCTGGTAGGTACACCCAGCACAAAAGAGGCGCTTGCTAAGGAGCTGGCCGGCTATGAGACCGGAAAGGGCTCGGTAAAATTTTCTTATGAAAAACCGTTACCGGCTGAGTTAATAAAGAGCCTAGTCACCTACCGTGTTACTGAATACCGTGATAGACAAGTGAAGTGGATGTAGATTTTTGGTAATAAAACGCTTGAATTATTAAAGTACGCATGATAAATTATTCATATGACGAATACATCATATGAAACTTTCTTCGCGACATTGTCGGGCAATAGCCGCCTGGATATCCTGAAATATCTGCAAAAGAACGGCAGTCAAAGCGTTACGGAGATATCAAACGGCACAGGAATTGAGCAGTCGGCAGTTTCTCACAACCTCAATAAGCTACTCACCTGCCAGTTCGTGCATATCGAAGCACGCGGCAAACATCGCTATTACACGCTAAACGAGGAGACTATCGTTCCACTGCTCAGACTTATTGACCAACACGTTGCCAAATTCTGTGACGGCAAATGCAGTAGCTGTATTAATACCAAGCATGCCAATGCTGCTAAGGCCGGTCAAACCGTTTCCTAGCTAGGATAACTAATACAAAAGGAGGGATTATGTGCCCATGCAACTAAAAAACTAATCCTGTAGACCGCCCACAAAAAGGCGGTCTATTTATTTAAGGACGCGCCGGCCATAAACGGGCTTTACAGACGGGTGTATACTAAAAACATTCATAAAATTAGCAGGCAAATAAAAATGGAATCTCCGGAACTAGAAGCTAGATTACTTCAACCGATAGACGAAGCTGATGAACTGCCAACCGAGATAGATGATATCGAATTTGCACGCCGCCGCGGCTACAATCCGACCTATATGCCGGTGGGAGTAAGTCAAATTATCCAGTTTTCGAACGGTTTATACGAGGGCAGTATTGTCGTAGATCGCTCGGAGTCAGAAAGCGGCGAAGTGCCTGCGAAATTAAAAGTTCGCGGCATTGACCGCACTACTGGCAAGGTGACCGAAACGGTCAGCGTATTAGGGAGTTTATTGTGCTACACATTTGCCGGTAACTTGTCAGGTGATCGGGGAATATTCGTTGGCGAGCCTATATTTTTTCGTAAACAAGACGGAGACATGGTTAAGTTACCTACTCCCACCCATGAGTTAAGAAGTACTAACGGCTACCAGCTTCGCAAATAAAGATATATCATAGTTTGTCAAAACCTTTAAAAATCTTTTAAACCACGCCTTAGCAGGATGTTACGATAATATCTGTTAGCTTGGTACAATACTTCTCATGGCGCCTTGGCCGAGTGGTTAGGCAGCGGTCTGCAAAACCGCGTACACGGGTTCGAATCCCGTAGGTGCCTCCATTATGAAAAGCTAAAAGCCTCTCCAGGGAGAGGCTTTTATTTAGGCAAATTTTGTTAGCTAAGCGCTGAGTGCTTGTTGTTCGCTGAAAATGCTGCCGCGTTCAATGGCATCATTTATAACTCGATTGGTATTTGCTGAAATTGCCACGATGTCGAGCTCGCAGATACGATTAAGTACTATGCGTCTTGCGTCTGCTCTGATGTTTTCTTGTGGCCTGCGCACTCCATGCAACTGGTCTAACCCATGAAGTAATTCTGCGGCCTCAAAGGCGAGGGTTGCTACCTTTTCCTGTTCATCTGTAGCGACCGGAAATATTTCTCCATCAGGCAAGATAAATGGTTCTCTATCAGTTTTTGCAACTAACATTTTTCTTCATCCTCATATTTAACTTGTGCTGCAATGGTACTGTAATTTGCTAGCAAGTTCAAATATGGGCGGTTTGGCGGCGGGCTTTATTGTTTGCGGTTTCGCAGGTAGTGGATACCACCGGCAGCAACTGATGTAACGGCCGGGATGGCTATAAGTGAGCCTGGCCCTGTGTTAGGCAGCTCTTTAGTAGGACGTTCAGTCTGAACTTCTCTAACTACTTCTACCGGTACCTCAACTTCTCTAACTACTTCTACAGGTACTTCGACTTCTTTGATAACTTCTTTTTCCTCTACAACTGTTTGAACTTCTTTACAGGCTGGGTTGGCGACTACAGTTGAAAGCATACGTCGTCCATCATAGAAAGGCCCGTTAGGATACTGATGCGAAGGATCAGCTGTGTGCCGGCCGCGAACCAGGTCGACTTGCAGGCTACAACCGTCACCGGCCTGCTTAGTAGTAGGCATGCTGGTTGATATGCTTGCGATTTTTGCGTAACCACGATCTGCCGCATCACTAAGGTCAAACTTAGCAGTGGTATAGTCGTGTAGACGCTGGTTTACGATATCGTTATTACAGCCTTTTGGTGTACAGACCCATACGGCTATACTGACTTGCGTTTCGGCACAGTTAGCTGCACCGCTGACGCTGAAGTAACCAATTGCCTTGTTGCTTTCGAAGTCTAGTGCACCATGCTCGCCGCTTACCCGACATTCGTTGGACTGGGCGCTTACAAGCGGAGCAAAAGTGAATGCAGAAAGCGCGATTATGCTAGCTGCACCGATTATACTGAGTAGTTTTTTCATAATATTCAAACCTCCATTACTCAACTACGCTTAATAATACTATATATTTGTAAAAAAAGCAAGTATTTTCTGTATTTATAAAAAATTATTATGTATAAACTTATCTAATTATTCAGCAAGTAATATTACAATTCAGTGCTTTTGGCTTTGCCTTACTTGTAACTGACAAGGTATGTATATAAAATCATGTAAGTAAAAGTTAGTTACCAGTCATCATGGGCGAGTGGCGGAACTGGTATACGCGACGGACTTAAAATCCGTTGCCTGAATAAGGCTTGAGGGTTCGAGTCCCTCCTCGCCCACCATCCTCCGTCGCTCTGCTTTTTGCGGAGCTATGGAGGATTTTCAAGTTGAAGTAATTGAACCAAGAGGTGAAAAGTGCCGTCGGCACTTTGCAAGGGAGCCTTTCTGATTATAAGCTTGCTTGAACTAAGAAAATTCCGGGGTTGCGGAACATGACCGTTCCAACCACGCACACGATAGGGTACACATATAAGATGTTTTTGTCGGAGAAAACAAGAAATTCATAATTATTTATAACCATACAATTATATTGACTAAAACCAAAAAATAATTTAAAATAATACTATTCTTAACGAAAGTCGTTGAGAAGTTCTTTAGGAGGCGACGTGGAGAAGCTCCTCATAACCGAGGGGCCGAATTTGGGCCAAGTTGCGGATGCTATACGCAAGCCTGGCAGTCTATTACTCTTCCAGACTGATGGAGGAGATTGCTACTTAATGCTAAGGGGTTTACATCGCAACAGAGATGGATCCATAGACTTCACTGGTGAAGTCGAGGGTCGAGGATTCGCTTCAGGAGTATATTTTCCCGATGGGAAAAATTCTCCAGACGAGAAGGGGTTCATCAATATTCTTCCATAACGGGAGACTAATAGAAGGGAACAAAATGCCACGTCGGTATACGCGCCGTTTTACTCCGACGCAACATTGCGTAGAAACGAGTGTTTACTACGTTTACGCTGAGTACTGGGTTCGCCAGTTCGGCTTGACGGAGAAGCGCGTATTCGATGGCACCATGGAGATTCCGTTCCAGATGTCTCGTGAAGACATCAAGCGGCTCATCCTCGGTGTGGACATCGAAGACTGCGTGCGTTTCGACGCTGTCTACGAGAAAGTCTCGTAAAACACGGCGTACGCCAAAAGCCCGGCCGGCTTGCTGCAAAACAGCATCCATAAGTCCGGGCATTTACTTTTTTATCTACACGAATGCTTTATATACCCAATATACCCAGGGGTTAGTTGCTCTGATTTTATTTTTGATTTAGTTAAAAAATGCTACACTATAAGTGTAATAACCAAAGAGGAGTAACCAAAGAATGACCTGGATAATTGTATTAATTGTGGTTGCCGTTATCGCGATTGCGTTGATTGCTATGTACAACGGCCTGGTACGGCTGAACGTACGCGTTGACGAAGCGTGGAGCGACATAACCGTGCAACTGAAGCGTCGCGCCGATCTGATACCGAACTTAATCAACACTGTCAAAGGCTACGCCAAGCACGAACAGGGAGTATTTGAAGAAGTTACAAAGGCCAGGTCTGCGGTCGTGAATGCTACGGGCGTTCAAGAGACAGCCGATGCTGAAAACATGCTTACCGGTGCACTGAAAAGTCTGTTTGCCGTCGCCGAAGCTTATCCTGACCTTAAGGCCAATGAGAACTTTAAAGCTTTGCAGGATGAGCTGGTTGACACCGAAGATAAAATCCAGGCAGCACGCCGCTTTTATAACGGTTCTGCCAGGGACTTAAACATCAAGGTGCAAACTTTCCCGACTAACCTCTTTGCAAACATGCTCGGGTTTAAAACTCGTGAATTCTTTGAGGTAGAAGAGGCTGAGGCATTGGCTATTCAGCGTCCAACCGAAGTAAAGTTCTAGTTTCCGTTTTTGAAAATCACAGGAGTCGATAGAGGTGTACCAAGCTATTGCTGGAAATAAGCGTAAAACAGTACTCATGATGGTATTGTTCGTAGCTTTAGTGGCCGGACTCGGTTGGCTGTTTAGCGTGTATGTTGGTGAGCCGTTAATTACTCCCTACGTACTGATTGGTGCCGCGGTTTATGTTCTTATCAGTTACTTTGCCGGCTCAAAGATGTCGCTTGCTCTTAATGGCGCCCATCCGATCAGTAAAAAAGATAATCCGCGACTTTGGCGAATAGTTGAAAATTTGAGCATAACCGAGGGTTTGCCGATGCCGAAGGTTTATATTATTAATGACCCGGCACCTAATGCGTTTGCAACTGGTCGCGATCCGAAGCATGCAGCTGTGGCGGCTACTACTGGACTCCTAGAAATTATGGATGATAACGAACTAGAGGGCGTGATGGCCCATGAGTTAGGTCACGTTAAAAATTATGACATTCGCGTTTCCATGCTGGCGTTTGCCTTGGTCATGGTGGTAAGTATATTGGCGGATATTATGCTTAGGATGACGTGGTTCCGTGGCGGAGACGATGATGATAGCGGCAACGCGGTTTTCTTTGTCATAGGTCTTATCGGAGCGATTTTAGCTCCGCTCATTGCGACCATGATCCAGTTGGCTATTTCTCGCAATCGTGAGTATCTGGCTGACGCAACCGGAGCTTTAACTACTCGTTATCCAGAGGGGTTGGCAAGTGCACTCGAAAAAATCGGGGCATACGGCAGTACGATGCGACGACAGAACGCCTCAACGGCCCATCTTTTCTTTGCTAATCCTCTGAAGAAAAAGAGTTTTTCAAGCTTATTCAGCACACATCCACCTATCCAGGAGAGGGTTAATCGTCTGCGAAAAATAGGTCGCCAAGCGTAAGATTTCGTTATGGCAAAAAAACAAATTACTAAGAAAAAAACACGAATAACAGCTGAACCGGTCAGGAAAGTCGATCTCCCTAAATACAAATCTTTCCGGATGCACAAGCGCATAAAACATCCGGGGACAAAGCTTAGCGGTTCATTCAAGCTGCTTAAAAAAGCCGGCGGTCATATCAGAAAGCATTGGCGGGTGTTTATGACGGTGGCGGCTGTGTATTTTCTATTAAACGTACTGCTAGTAAAGGGATTGAGCGCCAGCCTGGACGTGGGTGCTTTTCGTGACGCCATAAGTGAACTAATCGGCGGCAATCTAGGCAGGGTAACCGCTGGGCTAGCGTTGTTTGGCGTTTTAGTTACATCCTCGACGCAAGGTATTACAGAGGCGGCTAATGTTTATCATTCATTAGTGCTAGTGATAATTAGTCTGGCTGTCATCTGGATTCTGCGCCAGACTCATGCCGGTAATGCCGTTAGAGCAAAAGAAGCTTTCTATAGGGGGATGTATCCGTTGGTTCCGTTTATATTAGTGCTGCTGGTTATCGGCTTACAGTTATTACCGTTTTTATTTGGCACGTTTATTTTGAATATTGTCGTGAGCGGCGGGCTGGCGATTACCTTCGCTGAGCAATTTTTGTGGTGGACACTGCTGTTTCTTACGGCGTTACTGAGTCTTTATATGGTTACTTCTTCAGTGTTTGCTTTGTTTATCGTTACGCTGGCTGACGTTACCCCAATGCAGGCGCTACGATCGGCCAGAGAGCTGGTTCGTCACCGCCGCTGGGTCATTATGCGTAAAGTGGTGTTCATTCCAATTGCTCTGATAATTTTAGCGGCCTGCATAATGATTCCCGTAATTTTAATTATTCCGATACTGGCGGAATGGATATTTGTTGGTTTGCTGGGAATCGGAATATCAGTGCTTCTAAGTTATGGCTATAGTTTGTATAGGGAGCTGTTATGAGCAAGGATGATGTTGCTGAGCGGTCAAATGAGCTAAAAAAACTGCTGAACCAGTATGCCTATGAGTATTATGTGCTTGATGCGCCGAGTGTCACCGATGCGGTCTATGACGGGCTTATGCAAGAGCTGAAAAAAATAGAAGCCCAATATCCTGAGCTTATTACTCCCGATTCGCCGACACAACGGGTCGGCAGGGCGCCGTTGGATAGCTTTAAAAAAGTCCGCCATTCGGTTCGCATGCTAAGCCTGAATGATGTGTTTGGCCGTGAAGATATCGAGGCATGGATTAAGCGAATGGACAAGTTATTGCCCGGAAAATCACATCAGTTCTTTGCCGATATCAAAATGGACGGCCTGGCCTGTGCATTGGTATATGAAAACGGACTGTTTACGCAGGCTATTACGCGCGGCGACGGCTTTATCGGTGAAGACGTGACAGAAAATGTCCGTACAATCAAAAATGTTCCTTTACGCTTACGCCAAACTGAAGACACAGATCAATTCTTGAGTGGTCGTGTGGAAGTACGCGGCGAAATCATTATGCTTAAGAAAGATTTTGATGCACTGAACAAGAAACGTGAGGCAGAAGGGTTGCCGGTATATGCCAATCCGCGAAATCTGGCAGCTGGTACGATTCGTCAACTTGATCCCCGACTAGTGGCGGAGCGGCCGCTGCAGTTTATGGCCTATGACCTTTTAACGGATGATGACAGGGAGCTGTCAACCAACGACAAAGTTTACGAAGCCTTGCGACAAATCGGGATAACCACCAGTCCGAAAAACGGTGTCTTTACCACTGTCGACGGCGTTATGGAGTTTGTTGATAAGATTGAAAAAGAGCGGGACGAGCTTCCGTTTAACACCGACGGCTTGGTGATTAAAATAAACGACCGACAACTGTTTTCTCAGCTTGGGGTGGTTGGCAAAAATCCGCGTGGAGCGGTGGCCTACAAATATCCTGCCGAACAGGCTACTACGATTGTTAAGGATATCGTTATAAGTATTGGGCGGACTGGTGCGGCGACTCCGGTAGCGGTATTTGATCCGGTGGTAGTAGCCGGCACCACAGTCCAGCATGCCAGCCTACATAATGCCGATGAGATTGCCCGCAAGGATATCCGTATCGGCGATACGACAGTGATTTATAAAGCCGGTGATATTATTCCGCAGGTGGAAAGTGTATTAACTGAGCTACGTCCGCCTGGAGCAAAGCGTTTTGATTTTGAAGCAGAATTGCAACGCCAATATCCTGACCTTACTTTTGTTCGGCCGCCCGGAGAAGCCGTCTATCGAGTTAAGGGTGCGACAACCAAACTGTTGCTTAAGCAGGCGCTTGAACACTTTGCCAGTAAAGGTGCGCTTGATATTGAAGGCTTAGGTGAAAAAAATGTGGCGGCGTTAGTGGATGCCGGACTGGTCAACGACCTGGCTGATATCTATACGCTTACCAAAGAGCAGGTTTTAAGGCTCGATCGTTTTGCTGAAGTATCGGCAGTTAAATTAATAGAGGCAATTAATCAAAAGCGAAACCCACCTTTAGCACGGTTCATTTATGGCCTGGGTATTCGGCATGTTGGAACACAAACGGCGATTGATCTGGCAAATAAGTTTAAAAGACTCGATTCACTAGGGACGGCAACTTATGAAGAACTTAAGAATGTGGAGGGCATCGGAGAAGTGGTAGCCGAATCTATACTGGGGTGGTTCGTTGATGATGATAATCAAGCGCTTCTAGCTAAGTTCCGTCGGCTTGAGGTATGGCCGAAGGATGTAAGCTCAACTGGTGGACCGCTTCAGGGTAAAAAATTCGTGATTACCGGAACACTTGAGAGCATGGGCAGAGATTTGGCAGCTGAGAAGATTAGAGCAAAAGGAGGTGTATTTCAGTCTTCGCTTGGAAAGGATACCGACTATCTTGTTGTTGGAAAAAACGTAGGAGCCGGTAAGCTTGCTAAAGCCGCAAAATACGGTACCGCGCAAATTGATGAGTCACAAATGCTTAAAATGATAGGATAACCATGGACATAACCGAACTTACTGCTGAAACTAAAAGATGCCTTGTCGGTTGGCGGGCGTATGAAAAAGACTTGATTAAAGCAGGTATGGAGGGCGCGCTTCAGCCAACAGCCGTAGGCTGGAAGGTAGCTGATTTGGCAGCTTTTTCTGAAACGATGAACGGCCTCTTGACTCTAAGTAATCAATTTCATGTCGGTACGGTCAACGATAGGCTTATTGGCTCGTTTATCCTTAAACAGCCACTCGAAACAGAAGGCATCCGGATTATAAAAGTATTACAACGCCGACCGGACTCAACAGATGAGTTAGGGCTTGATCATATTGATTTTTATGTGAATGATTTAGGCGGCGCTAAAGAGGCGCTTCGTTCGGTCAAAGCAAATTGGCAAATTGAATCTAATGACGTTCACGAATGGATAAGCGTTAGATTCGGAGAAGTGCTGGAGTATGAGGCTAAATTTATCGATCACACCGTCTTGCGTGCCGGAATCGAAGAAATGAAGCAAGCCGAATCGCTGATACTAAGTTGACAAACCGGTTGGAACGGTTATGCTTTAACTAAGTCGTGCGTAACAAGCGGCGCGAGTTAAATAAAAATATTAAAACAAAACTACCCGCCGCAGGGTGGGCACGCACGAATAAAAAGCTACCAATTATCCGGTAGCTTTTGTTATACTAATCCAAGTTTTAAGGGGATATAGCTCAGTTGATTAGAGCGCTTCGCTGGCAGCGAAGAGGTCCGGGGTTTGAGTCCCCGTATCTCCACCAAGAAAATACTTGTGGGGTGAGTCCCCGTGTTTCCACCAAGTTCTTTACCGCATATAATTGCGGCTTTTTTATTTCCAAACTGCTACAATGCAATGTAATGGTAAAAAGTATTTCTGCAGCATATCGAGCCACGCGGCTGCTAATTATAGTGGCAATATTAATATTTCTGGCAAGCGGTGTGACGTGGTGGTGGTCGGAGCGGACTGATCCACAGAGAGTGTTTGAAGCGATGCTAAACAATAATTTACGCACCACAAGCGTGACTCGCAGCGTTTTGCAGTCGGAAAATGGACAAACCCTTGATCAGGATGTACGTTTTCAGGCTGCTGCAAAACAAGTAGCCGTTGCTGAGACCGCACTGTCACAAAGCGATGAACAAGGCACTCAGACAGCGCGGGTGGTCACGGAAAATATCGGCACTCCTCTTGAGGGATATATTCGGTACACGGAAATAGAAACGGTCCAGCAATCTGTTGATGGCGGCGATCTGAATTTTGAAGACGTTCTTAATGTATGGGGAAGGGTTGAACCTCAAGAGGGGCTTACTACCGGCGAACTGTATAACGAGATTGCCCTTGGAGCTATCCCATTCGGATATATTAATAATGACGAACGAAAGTCATTACTTGAATTCATAAAAGAAGAAAACGTTTATCAAATTGATTATTCGAGTGTCACTTCAAGCGAATTGAACGGTCGTGAGATCTATGTTTATAACGTGAGAATAAACCCCCAATCTTACATTTCGCTCCTAAAAGAATATGCCAGTGCCGTCGGACTTACGCAGTTGGATGAGGTTGACCCTGCAGCTTATGCGAACTCACAAGCGCTAAACCTGGAGGTCTCAGTCGACGTACTTACCCAGCGCTTAGCCTCAATTACATATCCAAATGGCCGGACGGAAACATACGGCAACTACGGCGTGATAAAACAAGTGACAATTCCAGAATCGACAATCAGCGTTGAGGAATTGCAATCTCGCGTTCAGTCAGTGCAATAGAACTGATATACTTTTTGTTAATGAAACCATAACAAGAATAGGAAGTATATGAATCCTGGCGATGAGATCAAGCCCGACAATCCCGTAAGTGAAAGTGATGATCAGGCGGCCTTACCTGAAAATAATCCAATTCAGCCCAAGGGAGCGCCACAGGAGAGCGAACCCGCTCCGCCTATCGAAGCTCAGCAGGCTCCGGTTGATAATGCTAACGTCCCACCGGTTGCAGCTGCCACCCCGCAACCTGATCAGCCAGTTGCAGAGCCGGTCTTGCAAACTGGCGGTGTGAGTACGACACAACCGCAGGTTGGTTCAGTTGAAACCCCGCAGCCCAACAGCGCTCAAATACCTCAACCTACAGGTACCGGCAACGGAAAGAAAAAACGTCTACCGGTTGTGTTGGCGGCGATTATTGCTTTGGTTTTGTTGGTTGGCGGTGGCGCAGCTGCTTATTTAGGGATAATTTTACCTAACAAGCCTGAAAACGTTTTAAAGCAAGCGCTGGTTAACATTACGGACATAGATGAAATATCCAGTAATGGAGCTGAGGGTGAGATCAAATTTGTAGAAGTCGAATCTATGCCTGAAGGCATTGGTAATACGACGTTCGAACTTTACAGAAACGATCAGGGAGTATTTTCGTTCAATTCCAAGACAGATCTAAGCGTAACCTCGTTGTCAGTAGACATCAGGCGGCCAGAAGGCAAAGAAGCATACGTGAAGCTTGACGGATTGACCGGCTTAGGCCCGCTCTTGCAAAGCTATTACACGAGCTTTTTAGGTGTTGGCGGCTCCACTGATCCTGCGACCCAGGCTTATCTTGATAATGCCATGAATGCTATCACTGGCTTTCTTGACTCGCTCAATAATCAGTGGTACGTCATAGAAGAGAGCATGATAAATGAAATGTTCGAGAATCCTGAGCTGCCTCAGATGTCAGACGAAGACAAAGATAAGATTGTCGAGTCTTACAAACAGAATGAATTCCTAAGCATAGTCAATACTCTGGAAGAACAGGAAATTCATGGCGTAAACAGCTATCAATACGAATTATCCATCGACAAAGAGAAGCTTAAGTCTTTCGCTCAGGCTATCAAGGATGCCGAAATCGAAGGCTTTGATTTTAGCGACAGCGAACTGAAGAGTATCGACGATCTGGATACTTCCAAGTTTAAGATTACTGTTTGGATATCGAAGTCCAGCAAGCAGTTCACGCAGATACTCGTCAATACCCTGGAAGAGGGGCAAAAGGCAGATTTCAGACTTGCCATTAAAGATGTCGATCAAGAAGTTAATGTCGAAAAACCCGAGGATGCAAAAACTATAATGGAGCTTATGGGCGAACTCCAGCCGTTGTTTGGAGGTTTTTCTGTAAACAGTAGCCCGGACTTATTGCAGAGTCAGAGTACAGGAACGACACTTCAGACGCTCGGAGCTTTTGATATACGTGAGCTGTTCTAAGCTTCTAGGGAGGTCGCTGGTTTTTTGCGTAAACGGCACCTATACTTAATTAAGTAATGAAACAGTTACTAAAAAGTTGTGTAGTTGCAGTTTTAGGCTGGCAGGTCCGAAGGCTACGTCAAAAAAATAATTTCAAACTCATTGCCGTCGTTGGCAGTATTGGCAAAACAAGCACTAAATACGCAATAGCCAACCTACTAAAAGCTAAGCACACCGTTTGCTTTCAAGAAGGTAACTACAACGATTTAATCACCATACCGCTGGTTCTATTTGGACATCAAACACCGGCTTTGTTTAATGTTTTTTCCTGGCTCAAAATTTTTATATCCAACGAACGACAACTGCGACAGCCGTTTCCGTTCGATGTTGCAGTGCTGGAACTTGGCACTGACGGCCCCGGACAAATTAAGCAGTTCGCTGAATATCTGCATTTAGATATCGCAGTCTTGACGGCGATTGCCCCTGAACATATGGAATACTTCAGCACTCTTAATGCGGTTGCTCAGGAAGAAATGAGTGTATTTGAATTTTCTGATAGGCTTTTGGCCAACGCCGACCTGTGCAGCGACAAGTATCTAAAAATGCTTCCGGAGCCTCCGTTAACTTACGGCCACGATAAAGCAGCTGACTATTCTATTAAAAGTAAATTTAGCAGCCAAGGTCTGACATTGGGTGTATCTAAAGACAGGCAAGTTATAGTAAACGCCAGCCATGCTTCGTTTGCCAAGACGCAGCTCTATTCTCTCGGTGCGGCAATTGCTGTCGCTGACATACTGGGGCTTAGCAAACTTGAGATCATAAAAGGTTTGTCATTTATTGAGCCGGTTCCGGGGCGAATGAATCGACTGGAAGGTATAAATGGTTCTACTATTCTTGACGATACGTATAATGCCAGCCCGGTCGCTACCATTGCCGCACTTGATACACTCTATATGCTGCAGGCGCCCCAGAAGATTGCAATCTTAGGCAATATGAACGAACTTGGAGCATACTCCAAACGAAGTCACATAGAAGTAGGCAACTACTGTGATCCTAAAAAAGTAGATCTAATAATTACAATTGGGCCAGACGCCAATAAATATCTTGCTCCGGCTGCTGAGGCCAAAGGATGCCGTGTCAAGGCATTTGATTCGCCCTATGAGATCGCAGCTTACTTAAAATCACGTATTAAACCTCAGGCAATTATACTTGCAAAGGGCTCACAGAATGGCGTGTTCGCAGAAGAAGCAGTAAAAGATTTGCTAGCCCACAAGCGTGATGCTTACCAATTGGTGCGTCAAAGCGAACATTGGCTTAAAATTAAGCGCAAAGCTTTTAATGTTTAAGTTTGACTAAGTAATTTTTTGACCGTTAAAAATAATGACGTGTGCTGTTTTGTAAGGTTGAGTTGCGAGTGATATATGGCGCTAATCGGGCGCTTAAAGCGGCTAAGGTCACTATCAATTTCTGCAAGTTCACCGGTTGATAAATCATGGCTAACCAGACTCCATGGCAATAAGGCGGCACCGTGACGTTGAAGCACCATTTGTTTTATAACTTCCGGGTTGGTCGAAACAAAATACGGCCGAAGTTTTATGTTTTGTTGTTTGGCGTGGGCCATAATGTGCTGGTAAGTTGTTGATTCTGGGTTATATGTGACGAATGACTCGATGGTGCTTGAGGCGGACAACTGTTTGGCAACCTCCGATTTTATAGAGGGGTGAACGATCAGCTTGAACTGCTCCGTACCGATTTGCATTTGCTTGAGTTGTTCATTTAGCGTTACGCGTTGTTCCGTAACGATAGCCACATCAAGCGTACGTTCAAGTACTCGCCGAACAAGCCTGGCGGAATTATCAACATGGATGGACAGGAATTCCGGCACGTCAATCTCTCCTATCAGAGATATTGCCACACTATCGATTGCCCCCAAACGTATCCGCGGAGACTTGCCGCTTCCGAGTTGAGAGAGCTGACCTTCCAGGGCATTCACTTCACCACGCATTCTAAGCGCGCTTTCGTAAAGCAAGGCACCGGCTTCGGTAAGCTTCAGCGGTTTAGTTCCGCGTTCAATCAAAGATTGTTTGTATTGTGATTCAAGTTGCTTAATTGCTGTGGTAAGCGCAGGCTGTGAAACGTGGATTGCGCGGGCCGCTGCAGAAAAACTACCGTATTCAACCAGAGCCAGGAACTTCTCATAGTCATGACGCATGAATTAAGTATAAATAAAATTTATAAAATAGTTAAAATTATCTATTGGATTAATAGCACTTGTCTGTCGTATGCTTTTAACGATTACGCTATGTAAATTGATTCGGAGGAACAAATGGCGGGCAAGATTAAGGTTGCGATTGTGGGCGTGGGTAACTGTGCCTCATCTCTTGTGCAGGGTATACATTACTATAAAGACGCAAAGGACGACGAACATATTCCCGGACTTATGCATGTAAATTTCGGCGGTTATCATATTCGTGATATTGAAATTGTTGCCGCTTTCGACGTGAATGCCAACAAAGTCGGTAAAGATGTAGCTGAGGCGATTTACGCCCGACCTAACAACACGGCTATTTTTGCAGAAGTGCCTAAAATGGGCGTAAAGGTTTCCCGCGGTCTTCGACTCGACGGAGTTAATAAATATACGGAAGCAGTTGTGCCGGTGTCCGACGAAAAAGAAGTCGACGTAGTAAAAGTACTAAAAGAATCAGGCGCTGAAGCCGTAATAAACTATCTGCCGGTTGGATCCCAGAAGGCAACTGAGTATTATGCTCAGGCAGCGATTGATGCCGGCTGTGGTTTTGTAAATTGTATCCCGGTATTTATTGCCAGCAATCCAGCATGGGCTAAAAAATTCGAAGAAGCCGGTCTACCGGTTATCGGCGATGACATTAAAGCTCAAGTTGGAGCTACTATTGTTCACCGCACATTAACCAATCTGTTTTTAGACCGGGGCATGAAAGTCGAGCAGACTTATCAGCTGAATGTTGGCGGCAATACTGACTTCATGAATATGCTGGAGCGAGAGCGGTTATCAAGTAAGAAAACATCCAAGACAAAAGCCGTAACATCCATGATTGAAGCGCGTGGCCAGACGATTGAGGAAGATAATGTCCATGTTGGTCCGAGCGATTATGTGCCATGGCTTAAGGATAACAAAGTGTGTTACTTGCGCATTCAGAGCCGGCACTTCGGTGATGTACCGATGGATGTAGAGGTGCGTTTGTCGGTTGAAGATTCGCCAAACTCTGCAGGAGTGGCAATTGATTCAATTCGCTGCTTGAAGCTGGCGCTCGATAACGGGCTTAAGGGTGCCATCGTAGAACCGGCAGCTTTCTTTAAGAAGCATCCGCCGCAGCAGATAGAAGATCGGACGGCTCGTGAGCTGGTTGAAGCCTATATTACTAAATATGGTCAAAAACAAGAGAAGAAAGTTAAAGCTCACAAGAAGAAAACTCTAGCAGTTTCACGCTAATTAGGTGTCAAATAAAAAAGCAGGTTGCACTCAATGCAACCTGCTTTTGCTTGCACGTAAAATACTTTTATGGGTATGTTAATACAGAATTATGCGAGAACTAGAAGAAGTAATGTTTCAACTGCCGGGGCATGAAGATCATGACCAATTTTATACGACCGCTCGACAGATGCGCACGCTGCCACGCTATGAGTATAAGGAAGACTTAGGCATTATCGAAGTTGATGATCCTGTATGGGGTAAGGAACAAATCGGTAATCGTAAGGGCGATGAGATATTTCTAGAGTTCTTCACCAATCCGATGGTACAGCGAGCCGCTAGAATCGAACAGTTAACCTTGCCTAAACACTTTGCTACGATGCCGGGGTCTACAGACTTTTACCGTTGGGAGCATGTGTGGGGTAGCGTTATTTTTGTGCGTAAAATGATAGCAAAAGCAGAGGCTGAAGGGCAGGTATTCGATCCACGCGACGTGTTAATTATGCAGCTCAGGACTTTCGTGTCAGACCTTGGGCATACTGCGTTTTCTCACCTTGGAGACTGGATGTTCCAGGGATTTGGCGGGAAAGAAGATCAGCATGACCTTGATTTAATGGATTTATTGGAGCTTGGTGGGGTAAATCAGATTTTACTGCGTCATGAAATTGACCCTAGAGAGGTAGTATTTCCCCCAGTTGAGGATTGGATAGAGAGTCCCTCGCCTGACTTATGTGTTGACAGGGTAGATTTTGGAGCACGGGAAATAGGTCGCTGGGTGAGCGGGTACGAACCGCATGAAAAGTGGCTAGAGCGTTTTATGCTTGATTCTTCAGGAAGAATTGTCATGTCAGATGAAGCAGAAGCCCTGTATTTTGGTGTGAGGTATGGATTACTTGCAACCGAGCACTGGGGGCACCCGGTTCATAGAGCTCAACTTCACCTTTTTGCAGAGCTGGTACGCAGCGTGGTTGTAAATAGAGATACACCGATCATTGGCTGGCATGAGCTCCAGCATCCACGGGACATTCTTTATACGGTAGATGATGATATTATTGCCGGCTCTCGGTCGGTCGGTGAGCTTAATCACGATTTATATTCTGTAATGCTCGATATAGCGAGGGCTCAACGGCGTATTTTTGCACATGGGCGCGAATCAGAACTTAGCCTGTTTCTTGAGCCGTTTAGAATAAAGATTCAAGACAGTAAATTTTCTTTCGATCTACCAGAGTCCTTTCCGCATCCATTGCAGGCACGACATTGGACTACTGACTATACGGGCTCAAAACCTATAAATCTCTCTTTCGTACCAGTGAACGAAGAAAAAGACCTTAAAGACTTTAATAACTTGCCGCATACGCTTGATGTGTATTTGCCCGCACTCAAACCTAGGTGGGTTGATCCGCTATTTTATGACAATGAAGGACGAGTTAAGCGCCTAAGCGAAGAAAACAAAGTTTATGCAGACCTACTAAGACAACAGCGGGAAATTCAGTCTCAACCGTACGTTGCCCGTTATTATGCCGACCCGGAGTTTCTTGGGCAGCTGAAGTTAAAGTTAAATAAATACCTTGATCTATGGCATGAACAGCTAAAAGCCAAGCGGGCTAATGAAACTACCATGCGTGCGGTCTTAAAAGACGCGGGCGCACTGGCAATTGGCCGTTCATTTAGCGGAATAATAAGTTCGCTATAGTGGCTAACTCTTTATGCAGGTGGTATAGTTACTCATAATGAAATATGTGTATAGCTATTCGCTTCTACTCCTCGCCTGAATGGCGAATATTTTTACATGTAACTACTTTTTACCGTACACTTATTGATAACAAGGGGAGTTTTTAATGCAGCGCTACAATCCAAAAGACATTGAACCTAAGTGGCAAAAATCATGGGCCGAAGCTGAGCTTTATAAAGCGGTTGATTTTGACGAATCGCGTCAAAAATACGTAATGCTTACAGAGTTTCCGTATCCTTCGGGCGACGGACTGCATCTTGGACATGTCCGGGAATATACTCTTGGCGACATTATGGCGCGACACAAGCGCATGCTTGGCTACAACGTTCTTTATCCGATGGGCTATGATGCCTTTGGCTTGCCGACCGAGAATTTTGCCATAAAGAATAAAATCGCACCACAGCTAGCTACCGAACGTAATATAAGTAATTTTCGCAAGCAGTTTGATAGCCTTGGTTATAGCATAGACTGGAGTCGTTCGTTTTCCACTACAGACCCGGATTACTACAAATGGACCCAGTGGCTTTTTTTGCAATTCGTAAAAGCCGGGCTGGCATATCAAGATGAGATTGCAATTAACTGGTGTCCAAAATGTAAGACAGGGCTAGCCAACGAAGAGGTGGTAAACGGCCGACACGAACGTTGTGATACTCCTGTAGAAAAAAAGCTTCTCAAGCAATGGTTGCTGAAAATTACCGACTACGCCGACCGCTTGATTGATGGACTCATGAGCGTTGACTACCCGCCTCGAATAGCCGATCAACAGATTAATTGGATCGGCCGAAGTCGCGGAGCTGAGATTATTTTTGATGTCCAAAATTCCGAGCATAAAATTACCGTTTTTACGACTCGGCCTGATACCTTGTTCGGTGCAACTTTCATGGTTATAGCCCCCGAGCATCCTCTGGTAGATAAACTGACAGCGCCAGAAGAAAAGTCAAAGGTAATAGATTACGTAAAGGCCGCAGAGGCTAAGAGTGAAATTGAGCGCCAAGACACCGACCGAGAAAAGACAGGCGTGTTTACCGGTTCATACGCGATTAACCCAATCAACCAGCAAAAAATCCCTATCTGGGTGGCGGATTACGTGCTTATGGGTTACGGCACAGGAGCGATTATGGCGGTGCCTGCCCATGATGAACGGGATAATGACTTCGCATCTGTTCATAATCTGCCAGTGGTAACTGTCGTTGAGCCAGTCAGCGGCAAAAAACAGGGGGATGAAGTCGAAAAAGATGCCATAGTGGCGGTCGTGCATAACCCAAAAACTGATGAATACTTAATGCTTGATTGGGGGCCGCGTCAAGACCGTTTTGGCGGAAATCTATTCATTGGTGGCGGTATGGATGAAGGAGAAGATCCGGTTAAGTGCGCCGAACGCGAGATAGCCGAAGAAACAGGCTACACCAACGTTAAGCACATTACGACACTACCCTATGTCGTCCACAGTTACTACTATTCAAACGTTAAAAACAAAAACTATTATGCAAAAATGCACGGACTATTATTTGAGCTGGTAGATGACAGTAAATCTGAACTGGCGCTTGATGAGGGCGAGAAAAATAAATTCAAACCATTTTGGGTAAACCGTCAAAAAGCGGCTCAGCTGGTAGACGATGACGGCCATAGCTATATATTCGAAGCTTTAACCGACAGCCTGCACTATACCGGCGAAGGAATAATGACTAATTCCGGCAAATATGATGGTACATATTCGAGTGAGGCGAGAGAGCAAATCGTTAAGGATCTTATAAAGGAACGCAAAGCCAAGGAGCGTACCAATTATCGATTGCGTGACTGGATCTTCAGCCGGCAACATTACTGGGGCGAACCAATACCTATTATCCATTGTCGAAAAGACGGTGCCGTGCCCGTACCTGATGATCAGCTTCCGGTAACACTGCCAGAAGTAGATAATTACGAGCCGACCGATACGGGCGAAAGCCCTTTGGCGGCAATAGATGAGTGGGTAAACGTTTCCTGTCCGATATGTGGCGGGCCGGCCAAACGCGAAACCGATACTATGCCAAACTGGGCAGGCAGCAGCTGGTATTACTTACGTTACTACGATGCTCGCAATGATCAGGCATTCGCTGACCGCGAAAAGTTGGATTATTGGGGTGCGGTAGATCTGTATTTGGGCGGAATGGAACACACCACCCTACACCTTCTCTACTCGAGGTTTTGGCATCAATTTTTCTATGACCAAGGATTGGTACCCACACCTGAGCCATATCAAGCGAGACGAGGGCAGGGTATTGTTTTGGCGACTGACGGCACAAAGATGAGTAAAAGCAAAGGCAATATAGTAAATCCGACGGATATCATCGACCAAGGCTATGGAGCTGATGCTTTGCGTGTGGCGATTGCTTTCTTGGCGCCATATGATCAGACCACGCCATGGAGCCCGGAGGGCGTGGCTGGAACTTATCGTTTCTTAAACCGCATTTGGACGTTAACGTTTGAATACCTGGACAGCGATACAAAAGATAAAGATGATAAATCAAATACACTAGCAAAACTGACGCATCCGATAATAAAGAAAGTAAGCGAAGATTTGCATGACATGGCTTTTAATACCGCAATTTCGGCACTCATGGAGCTCACTAATGCACTATATAAACACAAAGCCGCACACGGCTATGGAGATTCTGCCTGGCGAGATGCTTTATTAACGTTAATTAAGCTTACTGCGCCGTTTGCTCCTCACATGACCGAAGAATTATGGCAACAACTTGGTCAGAAAGGGTCCGTACACGTTAGCGACTGGCCGATGTGGGATGATAAATTCCTGAAAAGTGATACGATTACAATCGCAGTACAGGTTAACGGCAAAGTACGGGCCGAAATAGATCTTCCGTCAGATATAACTGAAGAGAAAGCCCTGCAGATAGCCCGCGAAAATAAAAAGGTGGCCGGATATTTAGCCGACCACCCGGTAAAAAAAGCGATTTACATACCTGGGAAAATTATCAACTTCGTGATTTAAAGGAATTGGTGTAAGTCGATAATATCCGGTGGTATTTTCACCCTAACAAATTCCGGGTCCTCCATGCAGTTATAAACTGCTAATCTACCCGCTTCGGCAGCGGTTGGTTGGGTTATTTGAGCGGTTTGTATTTCCAAAGATGTGCAGGCACGCTTCATGGCCTGTCGCTGTAAGGCGAAGTCATCGATATTATTACCCTTAGTAATTATTTCGTGGGGATTTTGTTTATGTAAGACAGTAGCTATCATTATTTAACTTTTCGGTATAAATTAGTTGCCTTGAGCGGGAATATCCTCAAACGGAAGGCTAAGTCGTTCAGCCGCTTCTGAAGGGTCTCCGTCTGCTTCTTGGCAAGCGGTTATTTCGTCAAACACTTCGGCAGGTCGATGGATGCGTCCGTCTTCTCCGGTGTAGAGATCAACCTCTTCGCCGGTTAATGTAGAGACACACGCCTCCATAGCAGCTTCTCGATCCGCGTCTTTGGATTCATAATGCATGATACCCATGGCCGCAAGGCCGGTCATTACGATTGCCCCGGCAGCTATAGCTGCGCGCTTAACTTTCTCGTTAAAAGAAAGCGGCTGGCGGTTGGGGTTCTGAACGTGATTGGCGATTACTACCAAAGGATCGGTTTCGTAAGTTATCATGATTATAATTATAGCACTTATGGTAATTATTGTCAATAAACTTGTTGGTCTATATTCTTGAGGTTTTCGGCTTTATAAAGTATGATATATGTAAATTTTATCAGTAAGAATAGAAAGTGAGTTGACTTTTTATGGGAAAACCAAAGAAGCGTACGACCCCGCGACGCACCGGAAATCGTCGCAGTCATCTTGTAGTCAAGCTTGCCAGAGCGGTGAACGCAAAATCACCGGTAAAGGCCTATACTACACGCCGCGAGAGTGGCAAAAAGCTTACAGAATCTGTTAAGAAATAACAGTATTGTTGCTTTATGTCCCGGTAAATCCGTGGAATAATAGATAAAAAGGAAATTAACAATATGGCATCAAACCGACATCTGGGTAGGATCATAGCGCTACAGACACTGTATGAGCAGGATTTTCGACTAAGCTGCAATGATAAGTCGTTTGATTTGGATAAGGTGCTAAAGCGGAATATATCCCGCTACGAATCCACCGTTGATGATCGCGATTTTATTGCCGAACTGGTTAACGGGACAGCGGTAAAGCAAGAAGAACTTGACGCTATACTCCAGCCAATCGCGCCGGAATGGCCCTTGGACCAGATAGCTCGAATGGATCGAATTGTTTTGAGAATCGGGGCATATGAGCTTCTGTATTCCGAAGGAGTTCCATCGAAAGTAGTCATTAACGAAGCGGTCGAGCTGGCAAAAGCTTTTGGAGGCGATAACTCCAGTAAATTTGTGAACGGCGTACTCGGAACGGTGCTACGCAACAAAGAAGAATCATCTCAAAACAAAAAAGCTCCAAAGGAAGTAAAGAAATCTTAAGAATAAAGTTTATATGAAGAGACCGAAGCCAATTCAGGGAATAAAGAAGTTTGTCCGCAAACGCCGGCCGGCTATCAACGAGGTAGTGCGAGAGCCGACCGCAGGCGGTGTTATTTTTAGGCGCAACAAAAAAAATAATGAAATTGAAATTTTATTAATCCAAGACGCCAAAGACCGGTGGACAATTCCAAAGGGGCATATCGAAGAAGGCGAGAGCGCAAAAGATACGGCCGAGCGGGAGATTCGCGAAGAAACAGGACTCCAAGATATGAAAGTGCTTAACTGGCTCGGGAAAATAAATTTTCGTTATCGTAGAGCTTCAAGTCTGGTGCTGATGACAACTGAAATTTTTCTCGTTAAAGCTCTTGGTGATACAGATAAGCTTAAACCAGAAGATTGGATGAATGGCATAAAATGGTTTAGTGCCAACGAAGCACTTGATAAAATTGAATATGAAGATATCGGTAAGCTAATTTTACTGGGACTTAAAAAGATACGGCAGGCCCAACTCTAAAACTATGCAGGACTACACGAAATATTCCGACTTTGCCAAAAACAATCTGGGAGTAACATTTAATAACATCGAATTGCTGGTTACGGCTTTTACTCATCGTTCGTACGTTAATGAGCACCGTAAAACCACTCATGAGCATAACGAACGCCTGGAGTTCCTTGGTGATGCAGTGCTTGAGCTGGTGGCTACGGAGTTTTTATACACAAACTATCCGGACCCGGAGGGTGTACTGACAAACTGGCGCAGCTCATTGGTTCGTACTGAGAGTATCAGCGCGGCCGGAGCAAAAATCGGCTTCGAGCCCCTACTGCGTCTGAGTCGTGGCGAGAAGCGCGGCACCGACAGGGCTAGAGCACAGATTCTTGCCAATGCCTATGAAGCAGTCATAGGGGCGCTGTATCTTGATCAGGGTTTTGATGCCGCCAAGCAGTTTATACACGACACCTTGCTTGTTACATTCGATGACATTTTATCTTCCGGTTCGTGGATGGACCCAAAATCGCAGCTACAGGAGATTGTTCAGAGCCGGGATGGACATACCCCGCTATACAAAGTGCTTTCAGAAGAAGGCCCCGATCACGAGAAAACTTTTACGGTCGGGGTATACGTTGGAACTAAATTGGTCGGCAAGGGCTCTGGCCCTAGTAAACAGGCAGGCCAGGTAGCTGCTGCTGAAAAGGCACTTAAAAAATACCAGACCTAAAGTTTATCTGTTGACAAGAGACAGCCTTCTCTGTAGAATATCGGAGATTGACCAATAAACTAGTAACCCTACAGTAGGGAAGTGAGAGTTAAGAGTAAGAACTGATATGTTAGCTATACGTTTGCAACGAACCGGTCGTAAAGGATACGCACAATACCGTGTAATTGTTCAGGACGCACGACGCACCCCGACAAGCGGAAAGGTTGTCGCAAGCATTGGCAATTTCAATCCGCACACTAAGGAAGCGACCCTGGATACTGAAAAAGCAACTTATTATCTCAAAAACGGTGCCCAGCCTTCTGACCGTGTAGCACGGCTATTGAGTGATAACGGTGTAAAGCTTCCTGATTGGGTCTCGCTCGTTGGTGAGAAAAAGCGCTCTACCCGCAATCCAGAAAAGCTTCGACGAAACCAGCCTGAAGAAATAAAAGAAGAAAAAGCAGCAAGCGAAGATACCGCTGCTGAAGCTGAAGAAGCTCCTACTGAAGAAGTGGCAGCAGAAGCAACGGAAGCTCCTGCCGAAGAAGCATAATTTAGTCAAGATAGTTAAAAACACCGCACCTTAAAAGTATGCGGTGTTTTTGTTTAGTATGGCTTAAATCTTAAATCACTCTTACGTTAAAACGAAACCGATTAATGGTCTCTGCGGCATATTTGCTATAATGTAATTTGTACCTGTAATTGGAGGAACGACAGATCATGAGCACTATTGACCAACAATTTGTAGAATTTATCGTAAAGTCTCTCGTCAGCAATCCTGACAACGTCCAGGTAGAACGACGTATCGATGAGAAGGGAGTTTTGCTGGAGTTGACGGTTGACCCGGAGGATTTAGGTAGGGTTATAGGAAAGCGCGGAGCGACGGCTCAAAGCCTCAGAACACTTCTCAGGGCGTTAGGCACTAAGAATGATGCTCGATATAATTTGAAAATAGTAGACCCTGGTGAAGGCGGACATACCGGTGGGACTGGTACAACAGACGCTCAAAATAGCGATGATGATGCCGATAATCAAGACGATCAAAGCGATGTTGTAAGTAAAACCCGAAAAGAACTTGAAGATTTAGACGATTTAGACGTATAATCATACATGCAATCGGCTGCATCCTCACTACCAGCGAGCAAAACAAAAACACCTTACAAATAAAAGCTCATTGCGAGCCACCGTTATGGTGGGAGCTTTATGTGACAGAACGAACCCGTTTATCGGGTTCTTTTTGTTTTTACTGACAAGCCTGTGGTTTTTTCTCATCATTCATCGACAAAGCTGGCCCCTAAAGGGCAAATCCGCTGCTCTTTTCCCTTGGGCATCAACATGGTAGTATAATAATTACAATGAAAATACAAATTATCTCTTTATTTCCGGAGATGTTTTCGCCGGTCTTAGAAACAAGCATGCTTTGGAAGGCTAAAGATCGGGGTGTCGTCGAATATGAATATATCAATCTGCGAGACTTCGGTATAGGGAAGCGCAAAACGGTAGATGACACGCCTTATGGCGGCGGCGACGGCATGTTGCTAAAGCCAGAACCGTTGTTTGCCGCCGTTGAGCACTGTAAGGCGTCGAACCCTGAAGCGCTTGTCTATCTGATGACACCGCGCGGCGAACGCTTACGGCAACGGTTTGTACGACAAATTGCCAAAGAAGCTAAGGATATGATTATAATTTGCGCCAGGTACGAAGGGTATGATGAGCGGATCACGGCGATCGTAGACAGACAAATTAGTATCGGTGACTACGTACTGACCGGCGGGGAACTGCCCGCGATGGTGTTAATTGATTCGGTGGTCCGTTTGTTGCCAGGAGTACTTGGCGGTGAAACAAGCGCTGAGGTGGAAAGCTTTAGTGACGGTGAAACATTGGAGTACCCACAATATACCCGTCCGGCTGAATTCCGCAACATGAAAGTACCCGACGTTCTTTTAAATGGAAACCACGGTGAGATTGCCAAGTGGCGGGAAGTGCAAAGTAGGGAGCAGCTTAATGGGTAATATAATACCTTTTCCAGGTGGCGAGCGCGTTCTTGATGATAGAGCCCACGCAGCGCTTGAGCATTACATTTACGAAGCTCGTGATATTTTTACCGGGTCCCTGTTTAAATACGGCCCCCAAGCCTTGCGGCTCAGAGAAGCTATCCCTGAAAAAATGGAGGTGCTCCCACCAAGTGTTACATTGCCGTTTCCTGATGACGCTATCACAGGGGAGGGTATTGTATATGACCAAGATGCAAAAAGCTTCAAGATACCAAGTGATGAAATCAAGCCCGAGCAGAAGCAACACTTTTTAGAAAAGTACACCACTATTTCTGAGTCAGAAACGCAAAAGGCCGGGTGGTTTTGGACAGCGGCTGAGTTGTTTGGATTCATGGCTGTACGGACTGTTACAGAAGGAAAAGAGCGTCAACTGGCGGCGGTGACAAGCGATAGCGCGCTGGAAGCTTGGATACATGAAGTTCATATGACGGAAGAAGATGTGCCTAATGTAAAGATTAATCAAGCTCTAAGAAACGAGTACGAGAACAGAACGGCTATTATTCGTGCAGCGTCAGCGGTTATGCATTTTTGCCTCGATACAATGGAGGTATCCACAGAGCAAGGTGTAAGGCCATTATCGACAGTAGCCAACAGGGCAGTAACTACCTACATGGGCGATAATCCGCTAAGCGTAAGAAGTAGATTGGATTTTCTCGCCTATACGCTTCCATTTGGAACGCAGGACCTAAGAGTTATATTTGCCACAGAATTGTCGGTATAGTGGTTTATACTATTCACTGTGTGAAGTATGGAATATCAAAAGGAGAAGATATGTTTTTATTGAAATTCATCAAACCAGTGTATGCGCATTGTGATTTGCCGTGCGGAGTGTATGATCCGGCCCAGGCTCGTATTGAGGCCGAATCGGTGTTAGGGATTATGAATAAATATGACGGATTGAGCGATACTGATAAAGTTCGGGCAATCCATATTAAAGAACAGCGGGCTGAACTGGTTAAGCATCATCTATGGGTTCTGTGGACCGACTATTTCAAGCCTGAACATCTTGACGGCCATCCAGATCTGCATGATTTATTTTGGCGGGCAACCAAGCAGGCCGGGCAAGCCAAGCGTTCAATCGATCCGGCCGAAGGCCAAAAGCTGTTAGAGCTGATTGATGAGATAGCGGCTATATTTACTGCTACAAAAAAGGGTTAGCAATGGTATGGCCGTTCATTATCCGGCGGGTCACAGGTCACAGCATGATGCCTGTATTGCCGCCAAATACTTTAGTATTGGGTTGGCGGTGGTTTCAGAAACTGAAAGTCGGTACGGTCATAATTTTTTCTCATAACAATATCGAGAAAATTAAACGCATAGCTTCAATTGACGAAAACGGTGATCTTTTCGTTGTGGGAGATAATCCCGACGGCAGTAGCGACAGTCGAAAATTTGGAACCATCAAACGTTCCCAGGTACTGGCTAAAGTAGTAGCGCCACGGACCAAAACTGTAGCCGCTAACTCGCCGAAAGATATTTAGCTTTAGAGAGATCGTCAGCGCAAATTACGCAGGATTCTTCTTCGTCCTGTTCCGATAAGAATAGTTCCACGGCGTTGAACAAGGGTCGGTAATCGTGGTAGGCAATAAGGTCGGCCATACGGCGCAGCCACCACCCGACGCGGCCGTAAATCCGGAATCTGCCCCATAAGACCGCCGCCCATTTCGGACCGGCAGGCATAACATAGATGGGTTTTTTGGCTTTGTATGGCTCAGGTTCCTCGCCGTTGGCAATCCGGATTAAATTACGGGCGACGTAGCGTCCGTCATGAAGAGCGGTCTGAGCCATTCCACAATAAGGCGTGTCGGCGTTATCACCGAGTACATAAATGCCTGGTTCGGCTTGCAGAAAATGATCGACACGAACCCGGCCGTTTTTACTAAGCTGAAAACCTTCTTTTTTAAATAAAGGGTTATTTGTTACACCGGCAGTCCAGATGACGGTATGGCTACGGATTGGCTTATTGTTGACCATAAGCGCATCGGCAGTCTGTGCCTGTACAGAAGTCTTTACCCGTACTTTTACACCTATACTGCGCAGATGTCTGGCGACGGCTATAGACAGATCCTTTGGCATTCTTGGAAGCAGTCGAGGCGCAGCTTCTATAAGGTCGACATGCACTTTGTGCTTTCCGGGTATATTATGCCGTTTGGCAATGTGCTTTATGTATGAAGGCAATACTCCGGCCAGTTCGACACCAGTCGGCCCACCGCCTACAACCACATAGTTCAAATCGAGTTTTTTATTGTCTATCAGTTGTTGATGAAGGTGTTGCTTGAGTTCTTCAGCCTGGTCGACGGATTTGATACCGAAAGAATATTCTTCAAGCCCCTTAATACCGAAGTAGTTGGTTGTAACGCCTATGCCCATCAGTAGCGCGTCGTAGTTTATGGTGTGACCAATCTGGGTTTTAACCGTTCGTTTATCACGATCAATCGAAACGACTTTGTCGTGTATCAAATGAATCGGCTTGTCCTTAAAGATGTGTGTCAGCGGGATAGCCGATATCCGCTTAGTGCCTCCGGTAGCTGTGCGGTATAACGTACCATAAATATGAAAGTCAGTATTATCGCTTATAAGAGTTATACGGAAGCGGTCATCTTTGACGAGCTCCAAGGCGGCTTTAATGCCCGCAAATCCACCGCCAACAATAGTTATATTGTGTTTGTTTTTACTCATGACACCTACTAGTGTAGAGAAGTAAGTCGTAACTGTAAACACTTAAGCTTAGTCGTGATACACTTGACTATATGCAGACAATAAAAACACAGCTCAAAAAGCTTATTAAAGGCGAGGTACAAGACAGCCGACGGGTACGTGATGAGTTCAGTCACGATGCCAGTATGTTTGAACTTTTGCCTGACATCGTGATAAGCCCCAAAGACAGTCGTGACATTCAAAACCTGGTCAAATTTGTGACTGCTCAAAAACGCAAATACCCAGAGCTTGCTATCACTCCACGAAGTGCAGGCACCGACATGAGCGGCGCAGCAATCGGCGAGTCGATTGTTCTTAATATGAAGAAGCACTTTAACAAAATTCATGAAGTAAACGAAGAGTATGCTCATACGGAACCGGGCGTTTACTATCGTGATTTTGAGGCTGAGACACTTAAGCACGGTGCATTATTGCCGTCATATCCAGCCAGTCGTGATTTATGCACGGTTGGCGGTATGGTTGCGAACAATTCCGGGGGTGAAAAATCACTGCAATACGGTAAGACCGAGAAATTTGTAGAAGAGCTGAAGGTAATTTTTGCAGACGGTAACGAATATACCGTCAAGCCGTTGACGCTTAAAGAACTGAAGTCAAAAATGCGGCAGCAAAATTTTGAAGGCAAGGTATATCGAGATATCTTCAAGCTAGTCGACACACATTACAGCGCAATCAAAAAGGCTCAACCGAATGTCAGTAAAGATTCAACCGGCTATCATCTCTGGAATGTTTGGGACCGCAAGAAAGAAGTGTTTGACCTGACGCAGCTGATAATCGGATCACAAGGCACTCTGGGGATTGTGACTGATATAAAATTCAGACTGGTGCCGGCACCAAAGCACTCCGGCACGCTGGTAGTGTTTTTGCGTGATATCAGTAGACTGGGCGACGTAATTAAAAAAGTACTTACCCATAAACCGGCGACGTTTGAAGGTTTTGACAACTATACTCTTATGCTTAGTTTCAAGCTATTCTTCTTTTTCTATAAAAAATTAGGGTGGTTGGGCCTAATCAAATTGGGAATCCAGCTTATCCCTAGTGCGTTGATGCTCTTCAGGGGCATTCCTAAAATGGTGTTGTTGATTGAGTTTAACGGCGAAACTCCGGAAGAAGTAAAAATGAAAATACGTGATTGCAGGAATAGCCTTGGAAAGTTTGCCAAGCATGCTCTTTTCGAAGAAAACGCAACAGAGGAGAAGGCTAGAAAATTCTGGATTATGCGTCGAGAAAGCTTTAACCTCCTCAGACAAATGGTTAAAGACAAGCATACCGCGCCTTTCATTGATGACCTGGTGGTCAACCCGGAGCATTTACCGCAATTTTTACCGGAGCTGAGAGAAATACTGGACCGCTATAAATTCTTAGCTACAGTGGCCGGGCATATGGGAGATGGAAACTTCCATGTCATACCATTAATGAAAATTGAAGACACTTTGGAAAGAATTAAGATAGCGCCGGCGATGAAAGAAGTAAACGAGCTTGTCGTGCGTTATGGCGGTTCTTTGAGTGGTGAGCATAATGATGGCATGTCACGCGGGCCGTGGCTGCATCAAATGTACGATCCTGACATAATTGAGCACTTTAAAACTGTAAAGTTTACGTTCGATCCGCTAAATATTTTTAACCCCAAGAAGAAGACTGATGCGGACTGGGAGTATTCAATGGCACATATCCGTGAACATTTTTAGAGACCTTAGCGGTTACTTTGGTATCAAGTTTATATTAACAGAGACAGTTTGCCTGAAGATTGGTACATAGGGTAAGCTATAAGCAAAAGCAGTATGGGTAAATAAAAATTATGTATTTTGCGCATGCAGGTCACGACCATTCACTAAGTGCTATTGGCGTCCGCCCGTGGATGATCGCCGGCGTGCTTGTCGTGGCGCTGATATTGGGCTCGATAGTTTTTTGGGCACTGCGACGTAGCCTTGTTCAGTCAAAAGGTAAGTCTCACGCTAAAAACAGGCGTAATAAATTAACTATCTTGAAATTTGGATTGATTGCGGCGGCGTTGATTGCGGCAATTACGTTAGCAGCTATGCAGTTAGGCGATAACAACGTCGCCGTACTAAACCCGAGAGGAACGATTGCCGAGCAGCAGCGCAGCCTGCTGTTCTTTACGGTACTCCTAAGTTCATTAGTAATCGTTCCGGTGTTTGTGCTCACGGTATTGATTTCATGGAAATTTAGAGGAAATAATAAAAAAGCCCGTTACACACCTAACTGGGATCACAACCCTAAATTGGAGCTCATATGGTGGGGTATTCCGTTTACGATTATTTTCATCCTTAGCATCATAACTTGGGTAACCACTCACTCACTCGACCCCTACAAGCCACTTGATTCCGACAAAGAACCCGTAAATATACAAGTAGTGGCGATGCAGTGGAAGTGGCTGTTTATTTATCCTGATGAAGACATTGCAACGGTGAACTTTTTTCAGATTCCAGTAGACACACCGATAAATCTCGAAATAACCGCAGATGCACCTATGAATTCGTTTTGGGTTCCGCAATTAGGCGGACAAATATATGCAATGAACGGCATGGTGACAAAATTACACCTGGAAGCTGATGAGGCCGGAGACTATCATGGAGTGTCGGCGAATATTAGCGGAGAGGGCTTTGCGGACATGCGGTTTGTGGCTCG
Source organism: uncultured Candidatus Saccharibacteria bacterium (assembly GCA_964537935.1). Classification (GTDB taxonomy): domain Bacteria; phylum Patescibacteriota; class Saccharimonadia; order Saccharimonadales; family CAZICT01; genus CAZICT01. The sequence goes on from CAZICT010000005.1 coordinate 33,375, forward strand.
TGCCAGCTCGCAAAACGAGTTTGAGGATTGGGTTGACAAGATTAAGCAATCACCTGAAGAGCTGGACCTCGATAGATACAATCAACTAGCTTTACCGGCTGTCGTTGATGAACCACTGCAATTCACGTCTAAGGATAAGCAGCTTTATGATACGATAGTAATGAAGTTTATGAAGCCTCATGGTATGCCGCATAACGAGGGTAATGAGGTCTATGAGCATAGTGAGGCGACACATGAGCATTGATAAAGGAACAGCATGTTAGGAAGATTAACGCTCGACGCTTTGCCAAAGGATCCGATTGTATTGTTTGGCGTACTGACGATGATGCTTGGTGGCCTTGGTGTGGTAGCGGCTCTGACTTATTTCAAGCGCTGGAAGTGGTTATGGAAAGAATGGCTAACATCTCTAGACCATAAAAAAATCGGAGTCATGTACATAGTTGTGGCTGTTTTAATGCTACTGCGCGGCCTGATGGATGCTTCTATGATGCGTGCCCAGCAGGCGCTTGCGGTCGGTGAATCTCCCGGTATTTTATCTTCGGATCACTTTCAGCAAGTGGTTACCGCTCACGGCACCATAATGATTTTCTTTGCCGCTATGGGGCTGATGTTCGGAATAATTAACCTGGTTTTGCCTTTGCAGCTTGGTTCCCGGGACGTGGCTTTCCCTTTCTTAAACTCCACCAGTTTCTGGCTGTTTGCCATGGGTGCGGTACTAATCAATATATCGCTTGGCATCGGAGAATTTGCCGCTACCGGCTGGCTGGCCTATCCGCCGCTTTCCGGGCTTGAATACAGCCCGGGGGTCGGAGTGGATTATTGGGTCTGGGCCTTACAGATATCAGGTGTGGGAAGTTTGCTGTCCGGAGTTAACTTCATAGTAACAATCATAAAAATGCGCGCACCTGGCATGACACTCATGAAGATGCCGATATTTGCCTGGAGCGTGCTTGTAAGCATGCTTTTAGTCATCTTTGCATTCCCGATTCTTACAGCCACACTGGGCATGCTCGGGCTTGATAGGTTGCTTGGTATGCATTTCTTTACGTCTAGTTTTGGCGGCAATCCGATGATGTACGTTAACCTTATTTGGGCTTGGGGTCATCCGGAGGTATATATTTTGGTATTACCGGCCTTCGGTATATTCTCCGAAGTCGTTGCCACATTTTCGCGTAAGCGGCTTTTCGGATATCCATCAATGGTAGCGGCCCTGGTGGCTATTACCGTATTGTCGTTTATTGTATGGCTGCATCATTTCTTTACGATGGGTGCCGGCGCCAACGTGAACGCGTTCTTTGGAATAATGACGATGATAATCGCTGTGCCCACCGGTGTAAAAATTTTCAACTGGCTGTTTACGATGTATGGAGGAAGGATACAGTTTAAGACTCCGATGTTGTGGTTTTTGGGTTTTGTGTTTACGTTTACTATCGGTGGGGTGACCGGAGTATTGATGGCCGTGCCGGCGATTGATTTCCAGGTTCACAACAGTCTGTTTCTTGTGGCTCATTTCCATAATGTGATCATCGGCGGCGTTGTGTTCGGCTACTTCGCGGGCCTTACTTATTGGTTTCCAAAGATATTTGGCTTTAAGCTAAACGAATTTCTGGGTAAATGTGCCTTCTGGTGCTGGGTTGTAGGGTTTGCAGTGGCATTCATACCTCTCTATGCTCTAGGACTTATGGGCGCTACCAGGCGTCTGGATGGATATGATGAATCACTGGGCTGGCAATGGCTGTTTATTGTGGCTGGCGTTGGGGTAATGATAATTATCACCGGTGTGATATTCCAGGTATTGCAGTTGATAGTTAGCATCATTCAGCGTAAGGCAAACCGGGACTTGACCGGCGATCCTTGGGACGGCCGTACCTTGGAATGGTCGCTGCCTTCACCGGCACCGTTTTATAATTTTGCCGTCATACCCAAGGTTCATACCCGTGACGCATTCTGGGAAATGAAACAAACAAAGGCCGGTGATAAACCCAAGAAACCTGTCTATTCAGATATACATTTACCAAAAAATACGCCCATGGGACTGTTTATTGCCGTAAGCAGCTTGGTGATTGGATTTGCCTTAGTTTGGCATATCTGGTGGCTGGCGCTGATTGGTTTGCTGGCTCTTATTGCATGCATTATCGTTAGAACTTCCGATGATAATACGGAGTACACCATAACTGCCGCGGAAATAGAGAAATTGGATAAAAAGTATAGCCGGAGACAGTACGCATGAGTGGTGTAAAGACAGCAGCTCAGGCACATAAGCACGCCGAACAACACTCTGACGACAAAACCACATTTGGTTTTTGGGTATATTTGATGACGGACTGTGTTTTGTTTGCCAGTTTGTTTGCAACCTATGCAGTTCTGCGTCACAGCACCTTTGGCGGTCCATCGGGCGGAGAATTGTTCAGTCTGTCGTTTGTGCTTATCGAAACACTCATCCTACTAACCAGCAGTTTTACTATCGGATTAGCTGTGTTGTCTATGCAAAGCCGCAAAAAAGCCCAGGCGCTGGTTTGGCTGTTGGCAACCTTTATGCTTGGTGCTGTGTTCCTCGGGATGGAGATATATGAATTCTCACACCTGATTCATGAAGGTAATAGCTGGCGCAGGAGCGGCTTTTTGTCGGCATTCTTTACGCTGGTCGGTACTCACGGGGTGCACATTGCCGTAGGTCTGTTATGGGTTTTGACGATGTTTATGCAGATTTTGAACCGTGGCTTTACCAAGCCGACAATACGCAGGCTGACGTTACTGAGTTTGTACTGGCATTTTCTTGATATCGTATGGATATTTATCTTTACATTTGTTTACCTGTTTGGAGCGATTAAATGAGCAAGCAAGATACGCACGCCTCTACCTTCAATTCGTACCTAACAGGATTTTTGCTGTCGGTCGCGTTGACCGTTGTGGCTTTCTTTATGGTTGCCGCCAAGATATTCTCAGGCCGTGTAATGATGTATATCATCGTTGGCTTAGCGGTCGAGCAGCTACTGGTACAGTTGGTATTCTTTCTTCATTTACATAAAGAATCAAAGCCGCGCTGGAACCTGTTCATTATGTTGTTTATGCTGTTAATTCTGGCTATCGTAGTCATCGGCTCCTTATGGATTATGCACCACCTGAACTACAACATGATGCCGGAGCACGAAATGGATAGCTATATGATTGAAGAAAGCGGAAAGGGCTTTTAAGTCAGATTTGATTAAGGATTATTACCTGTTAACCAAGCCCGGAATAATAAGGGGTAATGTTTATACGGCAATCGGCGGCTTCCTTTTAGCATCTCAGGGCACGATCGACTGGTGGTTATTTGTGGCGGTTACAGTCGGAGTGGTGCTTATAATCGCTTCGGCCTGCGTCTTTAATAATTATGTTGATCGCCACATAGACAGTAAAATGTCACGCACAAAGTCGCGGGCATTAGCGGCTGGCCGCGTATCCCACAAAGCGGCGCTAACATATGCCACACTTTTAGGAATCGGCGGCTTCATAGCGCTTAGTTTTACTAATTTAGTGACCATAACCTTAGGTCTGCTTGGCATTTTTTCGTACGTTGTAGTTTATGGAGCCGCTAAACGGCGTACTGTTTATGGTACTCTTGTAGGCACGGTTCCGGGAGCCACTTCCATCACTGCCGGGTATACAGCCGTAACCGGCGGGATCGATCAGGTAGCGGTACTGCTGTTTTTGATATTGGTTTTTTGGCAAATGCCGCATTTCTATGCAATTGCGATAATGGGCATAAAAGATTACGAAGCAGCCGGTATACCTGTCATGCCAATCAAGAAGGGCTTACTGCGAACCAAGCTGGAAATGCTGGTCTACACGGTAGCGTTTGTCGTGGCTACGATACTACTGGCTGTTCTAGGTTATGCCGGCTGGGTGTACGGGATACTGATAACCTTGCTGGGGCTAGGTTGGATTATAGTTGCAGTCAGGGGTTTTAAAACAAAAAGAGACTCAAAATGGGCGCTTGATATGTTTAAATATTCGCTACGTATACTTTCGGTGTTTTCAGTACTGATTGCCGTTGACGTTTGGCTGCCATAAGCGGTAAGATTAGTATATGGCACTACTGATACATGTATTGATTGCAATATCCAGTCTGTTTTATACGGCTTATGTATTTTTCCGCCCGACAACCACTAAACTCCACGGCTCGTATCTGCTCGTTGCGCTAACCGTTTTGAGCGGTACTTACTTGGTTTTAAGTATGCAAGCTACATTATTACACGCCTGTGTAAGCGGTCTTTGTTACCTTGGCTTAGTATTTGGCGGTATTATTGCTACTCATCGGAAATTGGCAGTCTCTACAGGCCAGTCAACAGATTCCAAGCTTAACTAAGCCGTAAACATTCTTAACTTAAATTTCTATAGAGTCTCTTGTTTAATTTTCTTAGCAAGATAATTATATTGATTTTTTAGGCTGGCACACTGAACATGTTCGCTGTTAATCGTTTTGTCAATAAAAATGTCATCTTGGGACCATGCATCCTTCTTGTATGCTATATCGGCTAAGCAGGCTTCGTACTTGGCTCTTAGAACTTTAAGCTGGTTCATGCTATCTGCCACTACTGGCGACTCAGGTTTGCGGGTTATAAACACAATTGACCCTAAAAGAATTACAATGCTTAAACAAACCAGGGCAAAGTTCCACCTTACTTGCATCTTTTGCTTATCGGGATAGGTTATGTGTGGCTTGCGAGGTAAGTGTGGCGAGGAAGATTGCAGTAACTTAGCTGATTTGGGCAATGTATAAGGTTGCCATACGCCTGGAACAAGATGCTTTTTGCTTATATATTCATTAAATTCTTCAATAAATAACGTCAGCGTAAGGCCGCGCAGAGACTCGGACCTAATCGTTACGCCGTTTAACAGAATTACGCCTAAGCCAAGGTGGATTACTAATAATTCTGCTAATTCTTCGTTACCTTTAGAGTCTTTTAGAATCAGTTTATGGCGAGTCAGTAATAGATGGTGGGCAAGCATGTGGGCGATGGCCGTTCCGCACAAAAAAGGTGATGTAAGGAATCGCCAACCCAAGGTTATTCGTGGAGCATGCTTGCTGGCTTGGTATGATTGCGCCCACTCTTGTGTGAAATCTATGTGTACCCGCAAGTTGGAATGTTTTATTTTTAACCAGTGAAGCAGGGCTGTCAGCATCGCTTGGGCATCCTGCTCTGACGGCTTATCGACATAGAAAGATTCTTCCGGCAAAAAAATATCTGTCGGAGCGTTATACCCAGCGGCAATCCGCTGAATTTTTTTCCGTTTTTCCTTAAGAGAGATTATGTCGGTGGGGCTTATCTTTGTTTCTGTTTGTACAACGCACTTCATAGCATATGCATATCATAGCAAAGCGTGCACATCTTGCATAAGCTTATAGCAGGCTACGCTTTCATCATCAGTTATAACAAAATGTCTAGCGATAATTTTATACTATTTAAATATAAATTAAGGCTAATATGTTACCTGTATCATATCGCGGATGGAATGCGTATGGTTAAATGTGTCTCTGTCAATAGAGACAGGATCCTTAAATTCGCTGAGTGATGACGGTTGTGTCTCGATAAGATCACTCATTGTTTTATAATGGTAACGCATGTCTCCTCCTCACCTTAGTGCTTTAGACACTTTCATAATAGGTGTTTAAGAGGTGTGACACAGTAAAGAAACTAACCAAATACCTGTAATAAAATCTACAAGTCACTAGTGAACTAACGTCAATTGTTTTACACTAGATAGTAGTTTATTGTTGAGAGACAGCAAATATGACAAGAAGTTCCAAATTACAATCATTCATTGACTCGTATCCAACCCGTAAGTTTAAAAAGGGTAATATAATTATTTATCAAGGTGAGGTAACCCGGAGCAGCTACATAATAAAAGAAGGGGCCATAAAAGCCTATAGCATTAACACTCAGGGAGAAGAGCGGATAGTTCGATTCTATGCAGCCGGCGACATTTTTCCAGCCCCTTGGGCGGTTGATGCTTCAGCTTCGGCTCCTTATTACTACGAAAGCCTGAATGAACTACTTGTCCACGTTATTCCCCAGGCAGATTTTCAAGAAAAAGCCAAAGAAGACGTGACAATGATGGGAGAAATCACCGATTATTATATAGCCGCCTACGCTAATGCGATGATGCGGATCAGCGCTTTGGAGCAGGCTAAGGCTACCGAAAAGCTTACCTACACCCTCTTTTATTTGCTGCAAGGTCACGGCAAGCACCTTGGAGGAGATCTTCACCGCATCAATCTATCACTTACTCAACAAATGATAGCCTCACTTATAGGCTTAACGCGTGAAACGACCGCAAACGAGCTGTTGCGGCTCAAAAAGAACGGGGTTTTGTCTTATAAGTCGCAGCGCTATATCGTGAATCGCAAAAAACTCCTGGCCATTTTAGGTGAGGAAAGTCTCAGTAGTCTCTAACTCTGAAGCAGTTATTTACTAAGAATACTTTTTACGATTTGAGTCAGTTCTTTGGGGGTTGCCCAGGCTTTTAGGATATATTTGTGGGCACCAAGCTTGTAAGCTTCATCAATTTCTTGTTGCATGTCGAGATTGCTGAAAATAATCACTTTTACGTCCGGATGTTTTTCCCTTAAATCATATTGCTTCAAAAAATCAACGCCGCCCATTTTTGGCATTCTAAGGTCTAAAAGAATTAGATCCGGCTCTACATCTTTGGTGATCTCAAGCGCTTCGTTGCCATCAAAAGCGCAGTAAACATCATAGCCCTCGGCCTTTAATATCATTTCATAAGCCTGATTGAGTGGCCGTTCGTCCTCAACTATCAAAATTTTTGTCATAGTGCTCCAATCGCTATATTCTAACGTTTTATGCAATTTATCTAGTATATTGCTTTACTTAAACAATACTCTGTAATTTATTTTACAGTATTTTTCAGTAATTTAATGGTGAAGGTTGATCCCTTATGCTTGGTGGAGGTTACTTCCAAATCTCCGCCATGCAGCTCTATCAGTTTCTTAGCCAAGTAAAGGCCTATGCCACTGCCGCTTGTCTGACGTGAAAGTTCATTAGGGATTCGTGAAAATCTCTTAAAGAGAAGCTTTAGTTCATCCTCATCCATGCCTATGCCTTGATCTGTAACAGAAATACTAACAGTGTTTTTACCGGACTTGAGGCCTATGGTTATGTCTGTGTTTTCATATGAGTATTTAATGGCATTTGTCACCAAATTTTCAATTGCCATACGGATACATTGTTCATCAACCTCGGCATATACATTCTTCTTTGGAAGATCTAAGATAGCAGTCTGACCGCGCGATTCAAAGTAATTTAGCTGTTCATCTACGATATCTTTTAAGAGGCCGCTGATATTGACTCGGCGTTTGCTTAAGACTATGCCCTCGGCATCGATTTTAGCGACATACAGCAGTTCATTGATAATATTCAACTGACGCTCATTGCTTTCATAGGCCTTTTCGACTAAAATTTTTTGCTGTTCGCTTAGTGAACCGGCAAAACCTTCTTTAAGCATACCTATGTATTGTTTTACGCCCGTAGCAGGTGTTCTTAGCTGGTGCGACGCCAGTGACAGGAGTTCGTCTTTAGCATTTTGAATTTCTCGCTCTTCACGGGCAGACAGTGACCTGGATCGTGAAAGCAGCAGCATAAACACAAGCCCGGAAAGCACAGAAGACATTATGAGGCCGAAAGTAAAAGTTCGTAGCGGGCGGTTGCGAAACGCACTCGATATGATGTCCGGCGAAAATCGGTAGCTGATAATCCATTTTCGTCCGAAGACTTCAAGTTCGCTGGAGTAACGGTGGACGCTTTTAGAGTTGTCCAGTTCTTCATAATTCGCTGTTTCATATAATATGGTGTCGTCTGAGGGCTGACTGTCGTAGACTCTAAGTTGTCTCAATCCATTCTTGTCGTTATCATCGATGCTGGCGAAAAAATCGTTACTAATAAACGGCGCAAAGGTAAAACCTTTAATTTTTCTCTCAGGAATATCTTGATTGTAGGTAGTTGTTGTGTACACGGGCATATACATTATGAAACCGGAAATGTCGCTTACTTCTGTTGCGTTGCTGACGAACCGCAATCTGCCGGTTAGTGCAGCTTTGCCGGTCTCTGTGGCCGTATCAATCGCCGCTTTGCGCATAGCCTCAGAGGCTGCATCGAAGCCAACGCCACCTCCCGTTATTCCATTTTTTGAAACGTAGAAACGAATAGGGGTATAAGAATTGCGTTGACCGTTGGGATAAATAGTTACCGGGTAGTCTACTTCACGGTTTGCTTGACGGACAAAACGTTCAACCTCCGCATCGCTGGAAAGCTTTTCCAAATAACCTATACCTTGAAGGCCCAAAAAATTATTATCAATATCAAAACTTTCTACAAATCGCTTCCATTCAGCGTCGGATACGTCAGTTGAAGATATAAATAAAGAGGAACCACCTTGTAAAATCGCTGCGTATGTATTGAAGGAGCGTAATATGACATGTTCAAACTCTTCAGCCTGAGAAACTATAATGGCGTTACGTTCACGATTATAGTTATCAATGGCGTTTACCGTAACCCAAACCGTAATCGCGAAAAGAACAGCAAAAACCATCATCGACGGCAGGACATGGTACACAACGGTTGTCCTGTTCAGCTGAAAACGCCGTGATAATGCTTTCTTGACATAGAACATATTAGGAGTATAACTCAAGTTTTATTTTGTAGTGGCGGACATAGGCTAAGATAGTGGATTATTTTGAAGCAAAGATATACGCACAAACAGAACCGAGCTTGTAGATTGAATAGGTAATAAATATACTGGCGGTCCATTGGAGCAGTCCTGCCAGATCCTGCAGCGCAACGGTCGACGAAGCACCGGCGGTGGCTAGCAGGGGAGCTAGTAATGATGTACCGCAGGCTAAACATCCGCCGCCTACTACTGCCAAGATAAGTCCGCTGGCCCCACTCTTTTTTGGGAGAGAGTTAGCGGTTCGGTGTCTCAATGCAAAGACTAAAAGAGCTAGATTTATACCGAACAGGACTGAAAAAACCACAATACCGACAGCCTGAATACTGTTGTAGGTGGTAAAAATTCCCCAAAATACACTAAAAAAGAAGTCCAGCTTTTCAACTACAGAAATCGGTGCGCTAAAGAGTATATACATGATTAAATCAAGGTTAAACAACCATAGAAGCAAACTGCTGGCTAATAAACTTCCAAAGATAGCTATCAGTAAATATGCCGGACGAGTAATTACCCTTAAAACAGCTTTGGTGCTTATTTTAATTTTAAAAAAAGTTAGCTTCATCTAAGTTGTATGTCAATTAAAGTTTTATAAATATTATAAGGTTGTGTGCCGGTGACTGTTTGTCCGGATATCTCGATAGTCGGCGTGCTGGTTACCACGGCTTCTTCAGATGCCTTTAGGTCGGTTTTTACTGCCGCATCGAATGTATGGTCGTTAAGGCAACCTCTGAACATTACATCATCGATGCCTATGTCCTTGGCTATGGCGGTTAATATGTCAACAGTAAGTATGTCTTCAAATTCTGCCGCGGTGTTACCTTTAGCAAAATAGTTATCCCACATATATTCAAATACGGCATCATGGTAAGCCAAGAAAGCCTGCTGATCGTTAGCGCAGTAAGCCCCCTCAGCGGCACGGTACGAATCCGGTCCAATAAAAGGCAGGGTTCTAAATTCCATAGCCGCTTGATTGGTTTGAATATATTCTTCTCTTATCTGAGCGCCAGTATCGCGATGAAATTGGTTGCAGGACTTACACTTAAAATCTGCGTATTCAATAATTCTGGCCTTTGAATTAGGATTGCCGATAAAGAGTTTGGTTTGCTTTTCTGACGCAACAGGTGTTTGGTTATTCGTAGAACTTAGATCGGTGTTATGCGGTACGCTTCTAGGAACTAAAATATACAGGCCGCCGACAATAAGCAACAGAAATATAATTACAAATAACACGTTTTTGCGCATCACTACGTAAATTATTGTAACGCTTACCAGGCTTAAAGCGAAAATCTAAGGCGTCCGTGTAAAGTACTGCAAAAAACGGGCCGTTACGTAAAACATTGCACTGTAAAAAATCAACGTACCGTAAAGTTCGACCCGATAACCTTCAAACGGATGGTCAAGAAAGTAGTATATAGTAGCAGCCGCATACCCGGCCGTACATAGCGTAGCAGTCGTATAAAGTGCCGTAGTACTCTTTAATAAAGCTGCAACTACCAAAGGTACCGCGTATAGCGCTACGGCATTGCTGGACATGCCGCGCTCAAGATTGACAATCAATGAAGCCAATAGAATATCAAAGCCGATAAAGGTGTAAATTATAGCCCTATGAGCCAGTTCGCTTTTAGTACTCTTGGATAACTGCCATAGCACCGCTGTAATTACTGTCAGTATAATCGCCAATGTCCAACGTGTCTTAAGTGGCTCTGGCGGTATAAGTTTCCAGAGATCAAAAATTAATAATCCAATTACATACACTCCAACGAACAAAAAATGCGTTACAGCGGTATGCTGAGACCTCTTTGTCAAATAATTAACTGTATTAGCCATGACTATAATTTAACCACAACCATTGTGCCTGCCAAACATAATTTATGATATGACTGGTGTGAGCGTTGTCACATCTGTCTATCACGAAAGTCTATATTATTGATCTAGAATAGATAGTTTTTTGTTATGAAGCAGCAATCAACCGATGTGAAGATACCAAATACTCGATACGATGTGTACGAGTTTCTCAAGAGTCAAACCGTGTGTGCTCTCGGAACGTCGGATTCAAATAGAGTACCTCATGTAGCATCGGTACATTTTTTTGTTGATGATGAGCTTATTATTTACTTTTCGACCGCTTCAAAAGGTAGAAAATATACAAATATCACAAACCATCCCGTAGTAGCTATGTCAATAACTGACAATAACAAAAAGCAAACAGTCCAACTTACTGGAAGAGCTGAAATAGTTTCTGATATTGAGCTAGAAAACAAAGTGTTGACTAAGCTTTGGCGGCTCCAATACAAGAGCGAAAGTTGGCCATCTCCTTTGATTCGAATTTACGAACGCGGTGGAGTCGAAGACATCAAGGTTGTAAAAGTTGTGCCGACTGAAATGACTTATGCTTGTTTCTCCAGTTTGCCGCGCGCCAATAAGCCTTATTTTCAAAAGATAATCTAGTTACACCACCAGATTGCTTACCATAACTAATGGTAGAATGTATTCGCTTTGGATTCTAAAAAATATACTCGATAATCCTGTTACTCATTCATGGTCGGGTAATGTTTCTTCTGTTAGGCATTATTTCAGGGCAGTATTGACAAAATTCATAATAGTAAAAGCTAGCCTGAACAGGCTTAAACATTACTTTGTATTTCAGTCAAAAACTTCTCAATGTCATCTAAAAACAGATATAATAATAAATATGTCGATGGAAGTATCACCAGAACAGATTGAGGTGATTGAAACAACTGATGAGCTGTTAACGGTTTGCGGTGACGGCTTAAAAAGAGAGCTGCACCAGCTTTATGACAAACCATTGAGCGGGGATGTGTATATCAGGGCTTTTGCGGCAGCCGCACTTGATGGGCTAGAAGACCAAAGTAGCGATATAACGCAACTGGTCAATGAGAGCATTGTATTGCGTGATTTCCAAATGCGCGCAGCCGGTAAAATAAATCAAATCGTGCCCTATTCTCAAGCCAATCTGCTTCTTAGGTGCGTTCAAAAGCCGGCTCTTGAACTTCGTAGGGAAATAGACTATCCAAAAAGCTTCGCAAGTTCTAAGTCATGGAAAAAATTGTTTTCTCTAATTGCAAGTGACATGAATCTGAGAGAAGAGGCTATAGAAGATTATGCTAATCGCAATGTCACCAGTAATAAAGAGGACAGGTATGCGAGTACTGTGGTAGCTGCTCAACTCTTTAAGCAGCGGTTCAGCAGTACTATCAGTATCTTCGACATCGGTTGTAGTCAGAATCGTGGCCTAAAGAAAATAGCACTAAAGGACGATGAGCGATTTGCATTTCCGCCAATAAAAATCGTAAAGAAAGCAGGTGAAAATAAAGATCTGATCCTGCCGGATGCTGATGCAGCGAAATACGTTAATGGTATTATCGCTGCCAGGCTAGCGCTTGGCGTTTGTATTGGAGATGACATTCTCCCAATATGGGATGCCGGCAATAAGATATGGGCTAAAAACTGCTATTTTTACCCGGGCGAAGTCAACGAAGAGAGCCTGCGGTTATATGACATGTTGGAAGGAGAGGGGCTAGACGAAGCAATCATGAAAGAATTACGCAAAGTGGAGTTTGTCGAGGCCGATATATTGCGAACCGCTGTTGATAAAGAATTCAATATGGGCCGGGCGATGTTTGATGTTACCAATTTATCGACCGTCATGGTCTACCAATCCCAAGATGAACAGCAATTGATGCTTGAAAAAGGCATCGCATATACGAAAGAAAAAACCGCATACAAACAGATAGATATACCGGGAGCTATCGTTATGCCAGCCTCAGACCATGAGCCCGGAATAGTAGTCATATCGGATTTTGCCGAGCTTGATCCAGTCAATCCGATGGGTCTACGATTCCATCATATAGGCGGTCCGTATAATACGTTTGTCTTTGATCGCGGCCATCCGGAGCATGGCTTACAGGAAATACTTCGTTGGTCAAACGGCAGGTGCAAAGAAGCTGAGGTTGGCAGAGGTAAGATTGACGTTGACGGAAGAGGTCCACGTCCGGTCCGAGAAGTATTGGCCGATACCTACCATACTTTAACTACTTAAACGACTTACAAGTTACTTAATTTATAAAACGACAGATATAAATTTTGCGTACTTTTTCATGAAGCGATGATGCCTAGCGGTTATATCAGATAGAGGCAGGTAATAGCTAAAAATAAGCGCTCCTCTCTCCCGGGCATTAAGCGGATATACGACGCTGCTGCCAATACCGGCACCGGCTTGATTAAACCTGGCCTCTTCAGGAGTTAACTCGGGGGTGAAAAGATATTGCCAGTCGTCTGTTTTCTGGGGTTTGTTCGTCTGGATAGCTTTTATAAGAATATTTTCCGGATGATTGAGTGGTATTTTTATTTCTTCAAATGGCTTAACAGAAAAATTTACAGCGCCTTTTGCCGGCTCTGTCTCAGAAAGTGCTATACGCTCAAGCATATCTTCTTGTTTATTGACAAGCAGCAAAACGACTATCCCTAAGCCCAGAGGCATAACATTATGCTTGCCTTCAAAAGGGGAGTTGACAATTGCCTTAAAAAGCTGCTTATCATTTTTTATCGAAGCAAGCTTTTCTTTGAGCGTTTGGTAATACTCGTCTGTGTCGGTATCAAAGAATACACTCACCCCTGTATTATACACCGGCTTGAGTATTTTTATGTTCTGATGCTAACTTAAAACAAATCCATGTGTTGGCTTTAGGCATTAAACTTTACTCGATATATGATTAATAACTTGTAATTTATCTGTGGTTATTAAAGAACTTTTACAAAATAACATACGGTTTTACCATAGACGGTGTGGTATACATAAGCCATGAAAACTTTGCGCCGAATTAAGCGAATTATCATAGCGGTCATTGGCGTACCATTACTTTTGTTCGGTATTATCCTGATACCGATTCCTGGGCCTGGACTACTGGTTAGCTTTATAGCCCTAATGATTTTGTCACTTGAATTTTCTTGGGCCGAAAAGCCTTATTTAAAAGCCAAACAAGGATTAAAGTCAATTATTGATAAATCTATGGAAAAATACCGCGAAGAAAAGAATCGGGAATAATAACAAGATTGGTTGACTTAAAAGAAGGTCTGGATACCAGTCACCACAAAATCAACACCGAAAGCACCGACAAAGAATCCGTTTACCCTGAGCAGGATTTCAAGATTTTTATCAAAGACGGTCCTGAACCGCTGTCTCATGCGGTAGCGAAAAACCGCAAGCGATATAACTACTAAAAAGTTAATTAGCATAACAACTGCAATTCCAAAAATCGCACCGGTTTTTGTTAGTGCTTCTCCCATAAGAATACTGATTGTAATCGTACCGGCGCCTACCATGAAAGGCAGGGCGACTTGAGCCGCTATACGGCTGAGCTCACCCCTGATAGTTATCATTGATTCCTTGCCCTGAAGGATAAAGCTCAACGCAAATCCGATCATCACTAATCCGCCGAAGATACGGAAAGATTCAAAATTTATACGCAGAACGTCGGTAAATAAGCTGTAGCCGATAAATGAAAAGAAGACAAAGATTGCATATGAAATCAGGCTGGCCCGCGCCATAATATTTATAAATGGGCCCAAACCTAGATTTTGCTTAAGTGGTAACACGTAAATAAATAATGCGAACGGGTTTAATAGAGTTAGGAATAAAACAATGTATGACATCATAGCCTCCATATATTAGCAGGTCGTTTGTAAAAAATATGAAATAAACTCATTTGCAAAAAATAGTATAATTTCTGTTTGATAAGGAGGAGCAGATATGGCGTATATCGGCCAAATGCCTTATATGCTAACCGAAGCCGAGCAGGAACGGTTTGGCCTAAGCGAAGTCGAAACGCTCACCAATCAGTCCAATGACAGGATTGTACTGATGATTCCTGAAAACGGCCTTGCCGCCGGTGATAGAATTCTCTCGCGTCGAAACCCTTATTATGACCCTGACAAACAGCCCGGCTCCGCATATGATAACCGCCCATCGACCTATGCTTTTACGGATGACTACGGCATGGGCCGTATATTAAGGGCAGCGGAACACCGTCAGTCCGAGGAAAAGCAGCAAATATCTGATGACATTGGCGTTCTAGACATTCTTGGTATAAGTCTATCAACAGTTGACATAACGAGCAGTGCAACCGAGGTGGCTCAGGGAGCAATCGCTCGGGTTGGTGCGAATTATGAAAGCGTCCTTAATGATAAAAAGAAACAAGCTCAAGCAAGGCTTGAATTGGCAGAAGAAATACTCGATTTAATGAAAGAACGCGGCCACCAACTTACAGGCGAGCGACGAAACGCAATTATGCAGGCCGCCGGATCGTTGGCTTTAGGCGCGCGACAGGATTTAACCGGCCGTGATTATGATCTTGTGATGCAGCTAAGAAAAAATCAGGATCGCCAGAGAGAACTTCGCGAAGAACTTAAGGCCGGTCAAAATGTAAGAAAGGAAATCTCCAAAGCCGCTGAAGGTCATAGTGCAATTGCTGAAAACGAAGACGACTTTTATCGTCAGGCTGTGAAGATAAAAACCAAGCCAGGCAGTTTGGCAATCAGGAACGGGGAATACCATAAATATGAAGACGGATCCTGGCAACTGGTGGTGCGAGGTTTGACGGAGTGGGAAAGCCGGTATAGCGAGATGTTTCCGCCCATAACCAGGTTGCAATACGAAAAAAAGAGAGATATCCAAAAAAATACCGCCAAAGTAATCCTAAGACACAGCCTGGGTTTGCTGGTACTTGAAGACACTGTAGACGCCAGCATGATAGGAGGAGACTACACAACTTTAGGCGTAAAGTTGCGTGACATGCTGTTTAGAACGGAGGAAAAGCTGCTTCAGGGCGATGCGTCTGCTACCGAGGACGCCGAGACTTTTAGGTTCCTGCTGCGATACAGGGCTATGCCAGGCGAAGATCCGCCAGAACAATGGTATGGCACACTTCCGGAAAGGGCAGAGGAGTTTGTGCCCAGAATTACCCCGGTAAGTGATGAAGATTTATTCACGACCATTTATTCACGCGGCTAAAAAGCGGCTTTGATATTAATGTCATCGTATTGACAAACCAAGAGTCTTAAATTAACATTTAACCATATGGTTGAATATACTTTACCACTCGATAATATCTTTCACTCGCTGGCCGATCCGACCCGGCGGGATATTTTGGCGCGGCTCAAGGAGCGACCATTAACGGTCAGCGAAGTGGCCAGGTCGTATGACATGTCGCTGGCGGCGATCTCCAAGCATCTGAAGGTTATGGAGAAGGCCAAACTAATCAGTAAAAGACGGCGGGGAAAGGAGCGGGTTGTGTGCGCGGTGCCGGACGCCTTAAAAGAGGCGGATGACTACTTAAGCGCCTATCGTCGGATGTGGGACGAGCGGTTTGACCGCCTGGAAATATTATTAAAAGAAGGAGAATAAGATGGAAAAGACAAAAGTAACCAAAGACCTGAATAATAAGACGCTCACCATTGAGCGGGTGCTGGACGCGCCGATAGACAAGGTCTGGCGGGCCTATGCCGATAAGCTATGGTTCGAAAAGTGGTGGGGCCCGGAGGGCTGGGTGACAACCACCAAGGAGTTTAATTTCGTGCCGGGCGGCCGGGTGCATTATGACATGAAGTGTGTCGACAAAAATCAAGGCGACTGGTACGGCCAGTCATCCTGGGGAGTGATGGTCATCGAAAGCGTTGACGAGCCGAATAGCTTTACCTACAAGGACTATTTCTCTGACGAAAACGGCACGCTCAATCAGGAAATGCCGGCCCTGACTGTCACTAATGAATTCATTGAAGTGGACGGCAAAACCAGGCTGGTCAGCCGTAGCCTGGCCGCGTCGGCTGAACAGATCGAAGAACTCATTAAGATGGGTATGCTCGAAGGCTTCGACAGTCAGCTTAGTAAACTTGACCGAATATTTGCAGAAGAGTAAGGAGTTTATCCATGAAAAATATTGCTCCCAGCCTGTGGTTTGACAACAACGCCGAAGAAGCGATGCGCTATTACGTGAGTGTATTTAAAGACTCCAAAATCAACCGGATCGACTACTATCCCGACGAGTCTCTGGACGAGCACTTTAAGGGCATGAGCGGCAAGGTCATTAATGGTGAGTTCGAGCTAAATGGCCAGCGGTTTATTTGCCTGGACGGCGGCCCTATTTTCAAATTCAATGAGTCCATTTCCTTTACGGTCGAGTGCGACGATCAAGCCGAAGTCGACTATTATTGGGAAAAACTGTCGCATGTGCCGGAATCCGAGCAGTGCGGCTGGTGCAAGGATAAGTTTGGGCTTTCATGGCAGATAGTGCCAAAACAACTTGGGGAATTAATGAAGGGTGATGATACCGAGGGCGTTAAGCGAGTTACCGCCGCTATGATGCGGTCCAAGAAGTTCAATATAGCCGAACTTGAAGATGCCTATGCAGGCAAAATAACCGGTAAATAAATTAAAAGCAACCCTACAGTAGATGATTTTATAAAGCACAAGGTTTTGCCGGAGCATCGGTCTCTTGTTGAGGCTTTCCGGCAGCTTGTAGCCAGAGACTTCCCCGAAATAACCGAAGAAATGCGCGGTGGAACCGAAAAATACTATGGCGTACCAAGCTATCGGTTCAAAAGAATAATTGCTGTCATCAGTCCGACAAAGAACGACGTTACGTTTGCTTTTTCCAAAGGAGCCAGCTTTGTTGATAGATACGGCTTACTTGAAGGTGTAGGCAAAACATCAAAAAATATACGTTTGAGTCGTATGGATGATTTTAATCCTGAGTCGTTTAGATACTATTTGCGGCAAGCGATTGATTTAGACGCTCACTAATACTACAGACTAAGTAATTCTAGAACGCGATGCAAAACATACGCTGGCCATACGCAGGCTTTGAAAATTGCTACAAAAAAGCCTCCGAAGCCTTCAGATTGCTGGACGAAATAAACCAATGCACCAACCCAAGCCATAAACCAGATATAAGCCGATGGCCCTTCTTTAACTACCTTAGTTGATTTATGTGCCATGGTGGTTCTCCTTTTATGGCTTTATTGTACAATCTTGCTTTCACGCATTAACTGGTATAGCTTGCGGACGGTATTGCAGTTACGGATTGTCATGTGCTTGTAGAGATCTGTTCCGACCAATTTCATTAAGCCGCTACGTGTGACATTAGGCCGATCGACTCGCCAAATCACGGCGCCAGCTACGTACTTAACCTCGTCTAAGCCAGGTTTGATAATAAGCTGGTCCAGCACTTTGACATTAGCGTAGTTTTCCCATAAAAACATTACATCGCACTTCATTGTTTTGTCATTTACCCAATTATCAGGCAGTTCTGCGGCAATTGCGCTAATAGCGTCAAAATCCTTTACCAGGGTTTTTACATAAAAGCCGAACTCGGTCTCGATTTTTTTCTCGATTGCCTTAGTCATTTTGTCAATGTTCTCGTAGCTGGTGTCGCTAAAGATCACGTTGCCGGAGTTTATGTAGGTTCTAACATTGCTGAAGCCGAGTTGTTCTAAAACTGCCTTAAGCCGTCGCATTTCGACTTTATTCTTTCCGCCGACATTAATACCTCTCATAAGCGCAACGTATATCATGAGTTTAGTTTAACACCTCAAACTGACACTATTTAAAAGCAGGGATTAAACCACTTACCAGAATCTCCCCCCACTTTACTGCGCGCCGTAGTTCATTTTTGGCCAAAGGTCCTTCTTTGTCTTCGACTATAAAACCTTCAGGTGCAGCGATTAATTCGCCACCTTTTGCTTCCAGAGATGATGCAATCTTATTGGCGGCGAATCCGATGGTTTTCATCAGCAGCTTAAGGCCAAGTCCGTGTTCGTTGATAGCAAAGCGGGTGTCGAAGGCTGCTACATTTACGGAATCCAAAGCATTGTCCGGAAGGGATTTTATGAAATCCTGTAAGTCCTGTGTAGGTTTGCCGCCTTGAGTAGGCGAACCTACAATTAATATTGCTATATCTTCCAGGTGGCTTAACGCGACTTCATTAATATGCTTTATCTTTACATTACACGACCGCCTTATGCCTTTAGCTATACCATCAACAATTTTTGCCGTGTTACCAAACGATGAATCGTAAATGATCAATGCTTTATTGTTCGCAGGTAACATGTTTAGACTTCTCTGCTTTGCGAGTTTACATTGTTATTTTCTCTAGGTGTTACGATAGCAGCTATGATATAGGCTATGAGGCCAGGGAAAATCCCGGTCAAAATAGTCAGTATTATCCATGCCAGGCGGACGACGGTTGAATCTATAGCGAAATAAACTCCAATTCCGCCGCACAAGCCAGATAATTTTTTATCAGTGGATGATAGGGTGAGACGCTTCATCAATTCCTCCTTTGCAAAGGTTTATTTAAGCTTTATGAAGCGTGATAATGTGTCATTGAAGCAGGTGTCACAAAGTGTCTGACGATTGACACAGCCCAGAATGCTACGATTGTGAGCATCAGCAATACGATGTAGTCAGATGCGTTGAAGTAAATGCCTAGTCCAGTAATCACCGCGACTAAGGATGCAAATATTGTTGCAATAATAGCTCGTGATTTGCTGTGAATTTTATCGATTACGAAGCTGACCAAAATACTGATTGCGGCTAAAGCTGAAATTATCAATATTGTCCAGCGCACGCTTGAAATGAGCGGCCATGTCCAATCATGGAAGTGTGCTCTCTCAACAACGACAGCTCCAATAGTAGCCAGGGTAACTGCTCCATCTGTCCATGTAATACGCATACCTTTTTCCTCCTTTCTGTATTTACAGTAACTCAGAATAAATTCCGTAGCAGTGATAGTTATCAACCGACAGCAGTGGTTATTTTTACAGTTTTTTATACTACCAAACAAAGAAAT
The DNA here is from genome assembly GCA_964537935.1 of uncultured Candidatus Saccharibacteria bacterium. Classification (GTDB taxonomy): domain Bacteria; phylum Patescibacteriota; class Saccharimonadia; order Saccharimonadales; family CAZICT01; genus CAZICT01. Next base: position 52,967 of record CAZICT010000005.1, read on the forward strand.
TAATTCAGCAACTTATGTCACAAACAGCTGATGACGCGTGTCACAGCAATTAGTTTGAGTCTCCTAATATAATCCAGGCATGAGGAGGAAATTACGATGAATCTACTGAATATTCGCCCACCGAAACACCAATGTTATTCGGATAGAAGGGTTCGGATCTTGAACTTTCTGAATGAGCATATGGCCGGAGTGCTATCGACGGTAGATCCAGACAGTAATCCTCATGCTGCGGTAGTGTATTTTTCTGTTAAACCAGACTTTACGGTAACATTCCTCACTAAGCGTCGGACTAAAAAGAGTGATAATTTAAGGCACAACAATCACGTTATGCTAGCGGTTTTTGATGAAGTCCTACAAACATCAGTTCAAATAAAAGGTGTAGCCTCTGAAATTACCGATACTGATAAAGCGCATGAAGTGTTTCGAAGCACGCTCAGGGCGTCCCTCAGGACAAGTGAAAACGGCGTTCCTCCAATTTCAAAGTTGAGTGCTGGCGAATACGTTGCATACACTATAAAGCCTGTTGAGGTAGCTATGTCAGTCTACTCACGTCCGGATGTTCATCGAAACGAACATTTAAGAGAGTTATTGGATCTAAGCTCTGACTAAAGTTCGCCTCGAAGTTTTTTCTCTAACTCAACAATGCTTTTTATGTGCAAGCCTTTATTACCGCTTACTATCAGACCCTTAAGGTCCGATTTATGAATTTCGCGGCTGACGGTCTCGCGGGAAAGTCCGGCACGAGTAGCAAGCTCAGTTTCATTAATCGGTATAAAATAGCTCCCGTCATTTTTAATTTCGCCAAACCGGTGGCACTCTATAATGATTTCATAAACGAGGCGGCTTTTCGCACTTCCGGACATAAGCTGCACCATACGACCCAATATGCCATCCATTCCTTTGTATACGCGGACTAAAAGATCGAATACAACATCAGGGTTGCCGTTTAAAAACTTCACGACGTCTTCCGTTGGTGCGACGTTTACAGTCACATCAGTTTCAGCTTCAAAAATATAATTGTTCTTTACATCTGTTAAAGCATAGTTTATCGGAAAGAATGAATATGGCTTGAAGACATTAACGACGACTTCGTTGCCGTTGTAGGTGATGTCATACTGTCGGATCTTGCCTTTTTTAAGGAAAAAAATTTTATCAGGTTGATCACCGGCATGTAACAGAATCTGTCCCTTCGAATAGAATCGCTCCGGAAAAGAAGAGAAGAATTGGTCTAGTTCTTTCGTTACATTTTTAGATGACATGGCTTCATTGTGACTATAATATAAGCAGCGTTCTTAATCAAAACATCAGGCTTAATTGATAAAACTCCAATGTTTTAGAATGGAAGTATGACAATTGAAAATCAAAAAACGGCCTGCAAAAAGAAAGTTAGATTTAGCAGCGATGCGGCTGCTCAAACTGCGCTTAAGAAAATTAATCCAAAAAGAGTGCTTAAAAAACCTTCAAGAGTTTATAAATGCTCCGTTTGTTTTGGCTGGCATTTAACCTCCCAGCCACGGCGATAGGTAGTCGCCTAATCAACCAGTACGATTTTATGTAGCAGTTTGGATAATTGCGTGCGACTGCCTTCACCTCGATAGGTTTTATCTATTATCCATGATGTATAGCCTAGGAGCATTAATAACTCACCTAACAGCGCCAATTGAAACCAATTGATAGCGGAAATTGAGCCAAAGGTAATAAAGCCTCCAATTATAATCATCAAAAATGATGTCAGACGATGCATGCGCCACAAAAGGATGGTTTTACTGCGTTTTACTTTTGTCAGTAATGTGTCTGCAACTACGGTCGCGGCCATACTTAAGCCGGCGATTGTGACACCGATTATGTGTATTCGGTAGGGCCAAGGTTCCCAGGCAACCGGCATCAATGCAGCAACGTAAAGGCCAAGTACGGTCAGGCTCATCAGCCAGGTAATTGGCCTTGTGCGTTTAAGCGTACGACGTAAATGCGACCGCCAACGCCACAAACCGTAAGCGCCAAAAAATAATGATGCAGCCAGGTATGGAGCGGTCCTGACATCGCGCCCAAAATCACTGAAGGCGGTTGACCAGTTCCGCATATCCGGCCTTATTGCAAAGCAGACCGCAAAGCCGATAGTCATTATTACCACTCCTGCTATGCCCCACAGTTCATTGCGCAAACGTTGCATAAACCGGAAAATCAAGACTTTATCAGCTATAAAATAGATAGTCTTTTTACCGTAGCTCAGCGTGTACTGCGGTACTGTTTTGGGTTTTTTGCGAGTCTTTTTCTTTGCCATTTAAAACACAGTATAACAGCCGCCTTTAAGCATTTAAGCAGCAAGCCGGTTTTTAAGTTACAATGATTTTATAAATAAATAAGGAACATGGTCATGGAAGACGAAACTTTCGCTCCGCAAAAAATTGTAATCGTTGAAGATAATCCGAGTCTGTCGGAAATTTACAAAACCCGACTCGAGCTCATTGGCTATCAATGCTTTCCGGCTTATGACGGTGAACAGGCATTGGCTATTATCGAAAGGGAGCGACCGGCGTTGGTTTTGCTTGACATGATGGTGCCTAAAATTGCCGGTGATCAAATTTTGGCGCATATGCGGGCTAATGAGTGGGGTAAAAATATTCGCGTGTTCGTAATCTCAAACCTTAGCGAGGCCGACGCTCCGGCTGGACTCCGTGACTATAACATCGAAGGTTACGCTGTCAAAGCCAACCTGAGTGATGATGATATTGATAAACTTGTCGATAAAATTCTTACGCCAGCCGGCCAAGAAGAGGGCGTAGACTTAGAATTGGAATAATAAAGTTCTGCCGTCTGAATACGCTGTTGATTAACGGTGGTTGTAAAATAATAAAACTATTTGCTTGAAGACTTAAAGATATCTGCCAGTTTGACGCGGGAATTATACTGGAGAGCACCTAGCTTAAACAACTTACCGGCCAGCCATACAGCCGCGACGGTGGAGGCTATTAAAATTGCAAGCCCTATGGCTGCTTCGATAATGCTTAAATTGCCCAATGTGTTGCGTAACAGCAGTGTGGTCGGCGCCGTAAGCGGGAAGAATGTACTAGCCTGACTTAATAGAGAATCGGGAGTGTTGGATATGGCGTCAAAACCCCAGAACGGAACGAACGCCAGAAGGTAGAACACCGCAGTAAAGCTATTGGCTTCTTTTGAAGAAGGAAAGGCGGCACCGGTAGCCAACATGAGAGCCAGATAGAATAGGAAGCTAGTCACAAAATATGCAGCGCCGAACAGGATTGGAATTATTGCGAACTCAAGCTCGCCAAGATTAACAGGCAACTGCAGTTCGTTACCGAGTGCCCTGTAAATAAAGTAGGCAATAACTGCAATGGCAGCATAAAGCGCAATCTGGGTTAAGGTTACCAAGGTTGTACCGATCAGCTTACCAGACATTAACGTTCGTGGGCGAACATAGCTCAATACCATTTCAAACGCCCGGTTTTCTTTTTCTTCAGAAACCGATGTAGCCGCGTAGCCGATTCCCATAAACAAAGAGAAATAAAATAAGATCATGAATACTCCGGGAACGACATAAGCTTCAAAGCCCGGGACTTCTTGGCCGTCTTCGTATTCAACAGTTTGCGGTTCGGCGCCGTTGAGGGCAAGATTTGCAACTTCGTCAGATCCAAGCGGTGCCAGCAGGCTTTGTTGCAATACAAAGTGTCCAATTCCGGAGATGGTTGAAGATTTGTCGCTGTCTTCTTTGTCGGTGCTTATGTAAACCTGGTAAGAGTTTGTTTTGGTTATGTCGGCCGGATAAACTATCAACCCGTCAATTTCATCTTGTCTTACTTGCTCGCGCAGTTGGTCGGTTTGGCCATCATTAGCTATGGCAATGTTGACTGCGTCGGTGACATCATTGCTTATCAATCCGCTCTGATCGACGACAGATATTTTATAACCGGCTTCATTTTTCTGTTTTTCCAGGTCCGTATTACTTCTTGACGACAGATAGTTAATACCGAAAATCAACAAAAAAATAGCCGGTGCTGCTATAAGCGATATCCAAAATGACGGCTGTTTGACTATAGTGCGGTACTCATGCCTGGTAACGGCCAGTAATTTTTTGGATTTTATCATGCTGATTCCCCGTAAATTTGAACAAATATGTCTTCAATCGATTTTTTGCGGAATTTTTTCTTTAATTCTTCAATCGTGCCATAGGCTTTGCTTTCGCCGTCTTTGATGATTATCGCCCGATCGGCTAGCCGTTCAACTTCTTCCATCAGATGGGTGATGTAAATAACAGAAGTGCCTTTACCCCGCAGTTCATCAACCATGTCTATAAGTAGCTTACGGTTGACCGGATCAAGGCCTTTTGTTGGCTCATCTAGGATTAACAATTTTGGCTCGTTTATGATAGCAACGCCAAGCTGAATTTTTTGCTGCTCACCGCCAGAAAGGCTTTTTACCTTTTGGTTTGCTTTATCCGTTAATCCGACTCGCTTCAGGTACTTTAAGGATTTGGACTTGGCTGTTTGCGGGTCCATGCCTTTTAATTCGCCAAAATAAACCATCACATCTATAACTTGACTTCTTACATATAGGCCGCGCTCTTCAGGAAGGTAACCGACATAATGGGCCAGGTCTGGCGAGTAGGTTTTGTCATTAATTAACAACTCACCGGAAGTTGCTTGATAAATTCCAAGCAGTGAACGTATGGTCGACGTTTTGCCGGAACCGTTAGCACCTAAAAATGCGAAGACTTCGCCTTGATGTACTTCAAAGCTGAGGTTTTTAACTATCGTTTTACCGCTTAGCTGGAGGTTAAAGTCAGATACGGAAACGACTGATTTCATAAAGTTTACCTTAACATATAACCATTACCGTGGAGAAGAATTTTCTATCCGTAGAGAGGGCTAAGGTCAACATCAAGCTCTTCTTTGCTAGGCTGGTGTTGGTCGGCTTCGGTCGCTAACGGTGGCGTGGCTTCTTTTCGGGAATCTTCAGTTAAGTCGCGTGGTCTGCGTGCTTCGCTAAGGCCGTATTCTTTGCGCCGTTTATTCATATTTTGAAAATTCTCGACAGGGTAGAGATATGGCTTGTCCTGAAAGCCCTTAAACCACTGGGTTCCGAACAATTGTTTTTGGCCGTCTAGAACCCTAACGCGGTCAATTAGCGCCGGGAGCAGTTTTTTATCAACCTGTCCTTCGGGTGCTTGCTGCAGATGTTCAAGTATTTTTTTCATCAGTGAGTGCTTTGAGTGGAGCGCGATAACTGTTATGGCCTCAATTCCGTGCCAGCTGATCTTGTCTTTTGTTGGTGTGCCAATTTCGTCGATTATTTCCAGTACCCGGGTAGTTCTATGATCGGCGTTTTTACGCAAATTTTCAGCGCTTTGCTTCAGCTTTTTCTCTGACGGTTTTGATTTGAAAAGGGCAGAGTGGGCTTTGACTTCCCGCTGATCTTCTTCAAGCAGATTAACTAATTCTTCGGATAAAGCAGGATATTTCATGGGTTTTCGTTAGAGAGTTTATCAAGCAGCTTGGCAGCGCGTTTAACTACGGCGGCCGACTTGTGATGCAGCTGAATTTTCAGCAGCTTAGCCAGCTCGTCGGCCGCAAAGTGGCCGTCGCAAGTAAACTGAAACAGTGTGTCCATGGTGTTGGCAGCGACTATCCAGTCAACGTCTTTGGTAGAAATCTGTTTCTTCAGCCACTTTATCGCAAAATCTCTCTGTTTATCATTCAGACTAACTTGGCGGTAAATTTGTGCCAAGTGCCACAAAATAGACGGCTGGGTGGTGTCCGATATCTCTCTTTGCATCCTGTCGATAAACGGCTCAATCCAATCCGGGCGTTCACGGCAAATTTTCTCAATCGCATCGGCGGCTCGCATCCGAGCCCATGCATCATCGTGAAACAAGCAATCGTACAACTCTTCTAGTCGGTCCCGGTTGCTAAGAACTAAATCAATAACCTCATTAACTCTACCCAGAGAGTTGGATTTGCCTCCCACGGTCAGCATGTCGGCGAAAGGTTCGCTCATACGTTTTATAATAGCACCGAATATATTGGCTAATTACGCTATTTTGCCCAGAGAAATTTACAAATCAACCTGTTTAATTTTACAAAGCTCAACCAACAATCTTAGAGACTGCTTAATAATCAAACAGTTTATGCTGCAAAGCTTCTAACCTTGGAGTTCTACTGGCGCATAGTTCAGGTCTTTTACAAACTTATGTATCTCTTCCACGGTTCTTACTTTTCCGTCAGATTGTGCCTTAGCATATCCGCGAATAGCTATATTAAAAGCAGCCTGTAAATCCGCATCGGCAATATGATGACAATCAGTGTACGGACATACGAATATGGCGATATTACCTCTAGGCTTACCGGTTCCAAACTTTTGGCTAAGTTTTCCCCAATTTTTTCGACGCTTGACTATCTCCATGCCAAGTCCCTCGTCGTTCGGTCGCATGGCTTTATAAATCAAAATCTTTAAATCTTTACCCTTAATTACTCTCTTCGTATCTTGTTTGCCTAGTAGTCGAATTTCACCATCGGTGATCGCAGTCTTAAGTAGTTTGTCTTCGTAGGTTTCAAGCTCATAATTGCTATTAATATCTATTGCCAGGCTTGCCCATCGCTTACATCTGCTGCATGTTTGCGAGGTTCCGGCGGCAGTCATCTCAAGTCCCCAATTGTTGGCGCCGAAGTCTCCCCAGGCCATCTTGTTGGCAGGGTTATTATCTTTCTTGCGAATATCGGCGCGTTTCACAGAATTGTACACTCTGCTAATTCTTGATCCGCCGGCTTCAAAAGCGCTGACTTCGTACTCAAAGCTCAATCTTGCATTTTTGCGGACAGCTAAATCTTCCAGTTGATTTCGATAAGTTCCAATGAGGCTTTCTCTGATTCTAGCGATTCTGGTATCAGATGAATTGAAAGTTGCTCGAACCTGATTTTCACGCAACCTTTTTACGGCGCTTTTCAGTTTCTGTTGCTGAGGATCTGCTATGAAACCGCTCTCAAGTTGATCGATTATACCATCGTTAGCCTCGATCAAGTTCCAGGCTAAGCCGTATTCTCCAATATCGACCCCGATAAATCGGTTTTCAGCCGTTCGAGTTCCTTTACTCCGTGGCTTTATCTCGAACGGCTGACTTACAAAAACTCGCGGGTCAGAAATTTTTGATATCTGCGGCCTATCGCCAGACCAGTCCAGCTCGATTGTCTTTTCAGCTATGCAGAATGCGCCGCCAGCTCCCAATTCAGTTTTCTTACGGTTGTGCAGACCCATAAACCAATCTAGAAATTGAACTTGATACTTGCTGGAGCGCACTTCGAGCGCCGGCGCCAAAGATACTCTTTCTCGCAAGTCGGCTTTAGTAAAGTTATAAGTTTTATTAAACAAGGTAATCTCACTACGTTGGCCGAACTTATCAGGCAACAGTGCGTATACGTATCGATTGTTCCTTATACCAAGGTTGACTTGACCGCCATTCACGGCTTGCAGTGTACTTCGAGTTATGAATTTACGTCGTGAAATCAGGCTACTATAACCGCCTAGGTTCGAATGCATCAATACGACTTCACGTTCTTTGTCGCTACCTCGTACCAAAGCCGATACGACAATTTTAGACAAATGTACGGTGTCTCGCAGCAGATTGTTTTCCTGCGGTGTGCTCTTAGTCTTTTCGTACAGGTCACCTAATTCAGATAATTCGACCAGCCTAGACACGCTGATTTTGTTTTCAATCGCTAGTTGAGAAACCTTTGTGCGCTCGTAACCGGATACAAAAAAGCGCTTTCTTTCGTTTCGGTCGGCGAATTTAACGCGCAATTCGCGCTCGATAGTTTCAAGACGTCTTTTGATTTCAGGGTCTCCATCGCTGCTTATGCGTTGCCATAGTACAGCCAGCATGTCTACTTGTTTGTCGGTGATTTCGTAGTCGTCGAATCGCTCCTTAATTACAGTTTCAAGCTTTTTAATATCTTCACGAATAAGCTCCTTGAGGTTTAGTAGTTTTTTCCATAACGCGTACTTATTTTCTCCAAAGAAAAGCGGGGAACTTTGAATGCGTTTACTTAACTGTCTTTGCCAGCCAGCCGGTAATTCATTCTCTTTGTTGTTTTGGCTCCACTCGTTCAAATCGGTTTTTAGTGTCGCCAAGTAACTTTCCAGTTCGTCGCTGAATCTACGGTCTATCTTAGCGCCATGGTCTCTCAAAAAATCCAAAGTCTCCGCCAGGATACCCTCTTTTATGTTATTACCACCGGGAAGCGCATCGCTAATGTTCTTTAAAAGTTCCCTAAGCCCACCTGTTACTTCACCGGTCTTTTTGTCGATCTTGCCGTCAAGCTGCTCCAATGCAGCTTCTTGTTTGGATACCCTGTTGCTATACCAGCTCTCGACAGTACCGTTGAAATCACTGCGATAATCACTCCACTTGTTGACTAGTTTTGAGTCGTCAATCTTATCAGCAAGTTTTTTAAGCTCACCAAGCCTGTTTCTTATTTCGGCAAATTCATTGAAGCCATATGTGTCATCTAAGAACTTTGCTACAGTGTCGATATCTTCCTGCTTAAGGCATGTCAGCAGATTGCCGAATACACCGTTAAAGTAATTGCCGTTATCGCCGATCGCCAGAAATCTTTTTGTCTGCGCGGCGTCGATTCGACTTTCGTAGAAATCGACGATTCTATCCATAAATTCAGTTCTGTCGTCGCAAGCGATCACCGGGAAGCTCGGGTCCAGCGCAAAGCTAAGAGTCATGCTACGTTCAGGAAGCTTCGGCACAGGAATTGCGAAAATCGTACATTTGAATTCTAACTGGTCCTTGTCGAGGCTAAAACCTTCCGACCATTTTTTGGCTATCTTTTCCATAACCGCCGGATCAACACTTTTCTTTACAAGGTTAAATATGATCTTTTGCCGTTGTTCATCGGTCTTTCTCTCAACACCGCGATGAGCTTTGATTAAGAACTGGCAAAAAGCTTGCTCATCAACGACATCCTTGATAGACGCTGCAAGTTTGTTATAGCAGTTTTGCCATATCGTCTTTTTGCCTAAATACCCCAGGAACTCATTCTCTATGCTGTTCTGGTTAGAGAATACAAAGCCAAGCGACAATGCTTTTAGCCAAAAATCCATCAGGCTAGGAGAGTTGTCGTGTGTCAGAAACTCATCGAAATTGATTGGACCGTAAAGGGTGCGATAATCGCTGACTATAGCTTCAGCTACTTCGTTTCTAAGACCTACACCCCCCTCAATGTCAACGAGTTCATATTTTATTGAACGCATCGAACCGGTGCCTCCCGAGTAGGCAATCCGTTGGTCGTGAAGTCGATAACCTTTCATTAATCTCTCAGCGTCAATCTGAAGACCCGTACTTTACATGTGTATCAAGGTATCTGGTAAAAAGGCTAAAGTGTACGCCTTTAAGTACACCGGAAAATCCCAGAATTTAAGACTATAGAGGCTAAAGGCAGTTTAAAAACAAAGTCTAATCTACGATTCTATTTTTCGAGGTGAGTTCCTAACGTTCTTGCCTTTTTTCCTCTATTTTTCGAGGGGTCTATTTTTAGACAGTTGCCTTTTTTCCTCTATTTTTCGAGGCTAGCTGAATAGCCTCGCGGCCTTTTTTCCTCTATTTTTCGAGGCCGAAGCTATGTTGTAGGGCCTTTTTTCCTCTATTTTTCGAGGCCTCAACAGTTCGGTGCTGCCTTTTTTCCTCTATTTTTCGAGGACTCTAATAACTGGCGGTGCCTTTTTTCCTCTATTTTTCGAGGATCCCGTAGTTTGCTATTGCCTTTTTTCCTCTATTTTTCGAGGCTAGCTGAATAGCCTCGCGGCCTTTTTT
>CAZICT010000006.1:0-40217 GCA_964537935.1 uncultured Candidatus Saccharibacteria bacterium
ATGTTATATACTAATATGCCGTATGTTTTAAAATCATTATTACCAGGAATTAACAAGAGTATTCATGACGCTACTCCTGAAGAGTGTTCAATACACTCGCTGTATAACACCCCAAAAATAGACTCCTTAAAAGGACATTTTTTGAATGTTAATATAATATTTAACAATGAGCCCCCAAACCCAAACCCTCCAACGACTTTTACGACTACGACTGATTTGTTCGCCTTGGAGCATGAGTATAGCTATATACCTATGGTCTGGAATCACTCTAGCTACTTTATGACGCGTGATTTTAGCGACCAGCCAGGAGGTGATCTTACTGTAGAAAACAGATATACAGCAGGAGACGCCATCATATGGTTTGGAACTACCGGTAGAGCAACCATAAAGTTACATACCGATAAAAACGTGACTAAGCTTTATCTAGAAAAGCAATGGACAAACACGAGCTATAACTCGCCGTCGGTGCTTGGCAAGCGCGTCGAAACACGACTCTATATCTTCGCTGATCAAGCTTTTTAAGGTATAATAAAATCAATGGACTAGAGCCCGTAATGGGCTCTTTTTTATTTTATGGAAAATTCAAAGCAATTATCCCAGCGTTTACAGAGATTCCGAGAAAGTCGCTCAACAGGGAGTGAGTATTATGATCGTGCCCGAAAAGGGTTAGGCGTATCAGATGATAGAACTGAGAGACTGAGAGGTGCCCTGCAAGGAGTGCAACAGTCATATATGAGTGTAGACCCGTCTGTAACTGGTAGAACGCAAGGATCGCTCGTTTCGGAAGCTCAGAGGCGCGGCATGGTGGCTCAAGAACGTGCACCAATTGCAGAACTTTACCGAACAACGTCCGATGCACTTTCGACAGAGATCGGGCAACAGCAGGCGCTGAAGGGCGAAGCACGCTCACGTGCTGGACATCTATATAGTAAAGATGAGACTATACAGAGTAGCATACAAAAACAATACAAGAAAACTCTCGCTAGCGAGCAAGCGGCTGCAAAGCGTAGGCAGGAGCGGGAGAAGTTTGAGAAAATGTTATCACAATCCAGGCAGTTGCTTAGCCAGCAGAGGCGGCTTGCTGATTTGAGTCGTGAGTCAGATGAGAGAATCGCCATGTACGATAGGCTTGCAAAGTATGGATATTAACAAGTACATACTGTATAATTATAAGCAATAGAGCAAGAGCCCTTTTGGGGCTCTTTTTTTATTTCAGGAATTTTTATGGAAAACTCTAAGCAATTATCTGGACACCTACGAAATGTCAGAAACCGAATTGGTAGCAGAAACTACTATGGAGAAGCTAGCAAAGCTTTAGGAGTTGACGCTTCTCAGCAGCGTTCACAGCAGCTACGCAGTGTACTACGTGGTACTGAGCAGGCCTTGAGGGGCGTGGAGTCTTCTGTTGCGGGACGTACTCAAGGCTCACTTATGTCTAATGCTCAGCGCGCACGTATGGTAGCCCTCGAACGGCAGCCCATTGCTGAACAATTCCGCGAGCAACAAGGCGCGTTAAGTGATGAAGATGCGATGCTACAGAGCCTTCTGCAACAAGCTGCACAAAGAGCTGGGCTTGGATTTGAGGCCGATAGAACAAGGCTCGGGAGCTTCCAAGGCCAATTTGATACGACAGTAGGCAGCGAAACTGAGGCAGCGCGACGGGCGTTGCAACGCTGGATGACTGATCAGCAACTTGCATTTAACCGCGAGCAACTAGCTCAGCAGGCGGCAATTGCAGCTGCGGATAGGGCTTCACGTGAGCGAATTGCCGAGCTAAACCGTGCAGCTCAGCGTGAAGCCGCTTCACGTTATCAACCCGACTTTAGTAGCCTGTTGTCCGCTATTGGTGGAGGCGGTGGTGGTGGTTCGTCTGCTGGGTCGTCTCCTACAAGATTTGCTGACAGTTCCGGGAGGGTACTTGGTTACGAGGATAGGACAGGCAGTTATCTCACTGACTATGGGGTTCGGGACTTAGAAAAAAGTTGGCGAAATCCGGCTCAGCAGATACTAGGTGGGATCGGCGATTGGACAGGATGGTGGTAATATGATTGATGAAGAAGAACTACGCAAGAGAATGCAGCAAAAGCCGATGACGGCACGTGAGCTAGCAAGAACAGAAGTTGTTTCGAAGCCAGAAGCAAAGAGCAATCCGTTTGCTGACTTGCTACCTTTTTTGGGCGGCACGGGTGGTGCTGCAGGTGGTGCAGCACTTGGCGCTAGTTTAGGCTCCGTCGTACCTGGCATTGGAACCGTTATTGGTGGCCTAGCTGGTGGCATTTTAGGGGGCGGTCTTGGGAGCGGGGCAGGTCAAGCTGGCAAGAACATCGCTATAGGTGAAGAAGACATTATGAAAGATGTTGGTAAAGAGGCGCTGCTGGGCGGTGTAACCTCTTTACCTCCAATTCGCGCTGCACGTGGTGTTGGTGCGCTCGTTAAGGGCGGCGGAAAGGAAGGGTTTGAGCGAGCATTTACGGGACAGACTGCCGACCAAATACTTGCTGGTGGCGGCAGAACTGCTGCACAAGCTGGTCGACAAGTACCACCTGGCCAAATAACTGACTTCCCAGATCAGGATGTTTCTGCGCTGGCCGCTGGCAAAACTCCGGGCGAAGTAGCTTTAAGCCCTGAAGGTAGGCCAATGACTGAGGCGGCTGAACTAGCAGGTCGTATGCAAGATTCTGGCAGGCGTGGTTTTATTGACCGTGCAGCTAGAAGAATGACGGAAGCTGGAAGCGGCCTCAAAATCGGTAAGAATGTTGGCGACCTCGACCGAATGGGTGACGCCGTAGATGTATTCCGTAAATACGACATTGCTGGCACGCCAAGACAACAGCTCAGCAAGATTGATGACACCATAGCTAATCTCGGAGAACAAGTTGATGACATTTTAAGTAAGAACCCTGTTCCTCTGAGCGGAACAGATGTACGTGCTCAGATAGAGCGCGCCGTTAATAGCCCTCTTACATACGCTGATCTCGACCTCACGACCCCAGGCGCGAGCAAGTACCTTGCTTCGCACTTGGAGAAGTTTGCTCAAAGTGGCACCGCAAAAGAAATGAATGATTACGTAAAAACACTCAACCCTGTTGCTAGGCGAGCACAAATGAAATTAGATGAGGGGAAGAATTTGACAGAGCGTGAAGTGGCTGCTGTTGCGGCGAAGAGAGCTGGTGACGATGTACTGAGTGCAGTTCCAGAGATAAGGCCGTTAAAGCGTGACATGGCCCAATTGTTCAATCGCAACCCTGAAGTCGCAAAGTTAGCTAATGAGAAGTCTAAACTGCCAGTGCCATTCCTCGATGTGAAATCTGGCGCATTGAAGCAAGGCATAGCTGGGGCTCAAAGCAAGGCCGGTCAAATACTTGCTGGACGCGGCGGGTCGCCTGCTGGTGGGGCAGCTTTACCGCCGCAACAAATGGCAGTTGGCACGCCTGGACAGCAAATATTGCGTGGAGCTATTGAGCGTCCGTTACTATCTCCGATGCTCGGCGGCGAAGAGCAGCCGCAAGATGCGACAGCACAGGAACCTGGCCTAGCCACGGCGGCATTGTCAGGGGGTATGACTGGGCCAACTCAAGAGCAGCAAATGCAAGCTGCGCTTCCAGAAGTCATGAAGATGGAAGCCTTGAATGCGATGCAAGCCGGTGACATGGATACTGCTAAGCAGTTATTGGCATTCTCAGAAGCGTTCGCGCCAGCCGACCAAGAATTGACCGCTCTGCAAAAACAGTCACTTGGGAAAGTGAATACTGCCGAAGCTATATTAGATAGGTTTGAAGGTATGCTTGGCGAGAGGGGCCAAAGCGACTTTGGGCCAGCGGCTCGCTTGGAGGGGCTCGCTGCAAATGTTGGTGCATTTACTGGACTTGATCAGGATGCCAAGGTGTATAATGACTTGCGACAAGGGCTCATGTCGCAATTAGCCAAATCGCTTGGCGAGTCGGGTCAGATGGCTGAAGGTGACATTAAACGTGCCCTAGCGCTAGTTCCGGCTCTTGGCGAAACCAAGAATGAATCGGCTAGAAAGTTATCCGAATTAAGGGCACTACTCAGAAATATGCGAACCGGCATATCTGGTGCTGGTGGTGGGGCGGCGACTGTTCCCGGTACAGACGCTGAGGTAATCCTTCAAAGCGGGTATTAGCCCTAGTAACAGTAAGCATGATAGCCGCCGATATAATCGGGATTAATATCGCAGAAAGTGGAGGACTTTTGCGGTGTATATGAGTAGGACTCCATTACTGTTATAACTTCTTCTAATGCTGGCCTTACTTCAGCATACGCTGCATTATATCCCTCGTCATAAGACTGCTGTTTTATAAACTCTTGCTCTGCTATTTGCGTTTGCGTGCCATGATTGTAGCCTGCGTTTTCTCCTGATTCATAGCCTAGGGCATTGCCAAACAGGAAACCACCAGCACCAACAGCAATTACAAGTAAAACGACCCCTAATATCTTCATAACTCCCTCAATAAAAATCGGGGGAGCCGCTTAGCCCCCGAAACAGTTTAGATTATTAATGTAATACTTTTTCATAGTACACATTGAGCTACTAAATGGCAAGTTATGAAATAGTGAGTTTAGCTTCTGCCCCCTGTTCCATTACCTCTCCTATGTTGATACTCACTTTTTCGACAGGAACTTCATAACGTGCAGCTACTGTCTGAATGAGATTTGTATAGAGAAGGTCTTGTGCCATACGTGCTTGATTTATCATCTCTATGACAGCATTCAGATGGTTTGTTTCTGCTGGAGTAAGTTTGTACTCTGGATCCATTTGCAATAATTGATCTTTTTTACTCATAGTTCCCTCTTCACCTTGTTAATCTGATCTTCACTAAACATTTGCTTGGATTTTTCTGGGTATGCTGCGATGAATTCAGGGTTTGGCTCTTCGCCTATGCGAGGTTGGATAACGTCTTTTCTGTATGTGTTATACATATCTGTACGAACAAACTGTCGATGGTGCGCGTGTTCCTGAGGCTGCTTTATTGATTCACCAATTTGTGGCGTTCTAACATATTTACCGTTTTTATAGTACCCTGTGCTAATCATAGCTAATGCCGGTGTCACTTTCTGCTCTATAGCTTCTATTGTATTGCTGTTCCGGTATATCAGGCTCCGTGCTCGGGACAACACCTGGGTATGGGTTATAATCAGGGTTTTCGGCAATTTTCTTCCTAAGCGCGGCAGACTCTACAAGCGTATCGTCAAGGTCGCTTGCTTCTTTAACCGGTATTTGAGTAACTCTATTTTTTGGTTTGGAGTTCTGCAGGACTAAAACCAAATCTTCAAGAGACCCCTCTACATTTTGGCCATTGATTACCAAGCGCATTATTTACTCTCCTTCAAAAAGGTGATTGTTGCACCTACTGTGATTAGCTTACTTGCCACGCTGGCACTATTAGTGATCGCTTCCGTAACGACCAGCGTTGGGTCAACGACGCCTTTCTTTAGTAGGTTTACAGGAGTGTCGGTAGGGTCCTTAAGGTCGTAGCCGAATCCCTCGTCGCTTTCTAACAGCTTCCCTAGCTTCAGCTCCCCATTATCGCCTGCATTATCCATTAGCTCTAAGAATGGCGACCTAAATACATTATCAAAATCGGTGCCGATTACACGAGCAAGGCTACTGCCACCGCCAGACACGACACCACCGCGACGTGCAGCCTGTAATGCACATACAGCATCATCTACCCGCAGTTTCAGCTCTTCACGGTCTACTTCTGTAGCTGCGCCTACCTTGATGATGCCGATTTTGCCACGCAGGCGGGCGATGCGGTCTTTCAGGGCGTTAGTTGTGATGACGCTTGTTGCATTGGGCAATTGGCTTTCAATGTCTTGTAAGCGTTCTTTAATAGCGCTTTCCTCCCCTCCACCGCCGACTATGATAGTACTGAACTCTTCCACTATAATGCGTTCGGCGGCACCTAGATAGGAGATGTCGAAGTTAGCTGCGCGCTGGCCATCTTGGTAGACTGTACCACCCGTGAGCACGGCAAGGTCTTCGAGTGCGATTGTCTTCATGCCAGCGGTGGCCGGAATAGATACTAGCGTTGGCACAGCAGCACCTTCCACGCGGCGTCGCACAAGCACATCCATTGCCTCATTAAGAACATCACCCATAATAAGCACTTTATTGTGACCTGCAGCAACGATTTTATCTAGGATAACTCGCATTTCCTTACCTTCGGTGATTGTTTTACCAAGTAATAAGACTGGCGCATTTGTGAAATCGCTCTTCATTGCCCCGAAGTCCTCAACAAGTCGGAAGTCATTAAAACCTTTACGCATGTAAAAACCGTCTATGATCTCATTGTATACGCCTACCCCGCCATGCTCCTCTACTATAACGCCACTCTCTGAACCAACTGCGCTCACAGTATCAGCTATAAGTTCTCCTAAGCCATCATCACCGCAGGATACTTTTGCGACATTAAGTAATTCTTCGTCAGTGATACTCTTACTCATCTTCTCGATTTGTTCTACGGCGGATTCGGCAGATTGTGCAATTTTTCTAGCAACTTCCATACGGTTAAAGCCAGCCGCAACAAGCTTACGAGCTTCATTATAGAAATGAGAAGCAAGTATAACGGCAAGTGTAGTTCCATCACCTACCGTTTGATTGTTCTTTTTGCTGGCCTGTACGATAACTCGTGCCGCCATATTAGACACATGGTCTTCAAGAAAAACCTTTTGGACATTAGTAACTCCATCCCGAGACAGCTTTGGGTCGCCCCAGGATTGTTCAATCAAAACGTTGCCTGCCTTTGGTCCGTAAGCTGCTTTAGCGACTTGATATACGGCGTTCACCCCTTGGCGAATTCTTGAATCACGTTGCTCTTCTTGTGTTTGCGTTAGTACTTCTCTAACGGGAATTTGTGGTTGCATTATTCTTCGTACCCCACTATCTTATCTAATGCTATGAATGCGATTGTGTCTCCGGTCTGCTTATCTGTGCGAGTGAAATTAGCTTCGGCGTATTGCTGCCAGTAAACTGTTTTGCCAACCAGAGTCCTAAGAAGTTTTGTAGAGCGGCTTGTGTCGCCTTCATCCGACTCTATCGCGATAAGCTCCCCCATTTGCGGTCCGCCATTGAATTCATCGTCCCGCTCATCATTTTCGTCTACTTTTACAAGTGCATATCCCGGAAAGGGTATTTTTGTCATAAGGGCTCCTTATTAATAGGAAGAACATTCTATTAGTATTCTAATTATATCAATATACACATATTATGTGTAGGTATGTTATAATATAAATATAGGAAGAACAGCCCCACTGTATTGTGGGGCTTTATTTTTGAATAAGTATGAGTGATCAAATAGTCTTAGGAATCATTGGAGTTCTTGGTACGGCTGTCGGTGCCCTTATATGGGTAATTAAATATATGTTCGATAAACTGCTACCAGTTATTGAATCGCTGAAAGAATCTGTTGACAATAACGCCGAACAAACAAAAGAGAACCGAGAATACTTAGAAAAACGAAATGGCAAAGACTCACGAATATGGCAAGAAGCCTTTGAAGCTATAAAAGACTTGAAGGAAAGCTATGAAAAAAATTAAGAGTATCTTTATACTATGAAAATTACTAAAAAACACATCCCAGGCGTCGTTAAGCACCACTACCATGGTGGCACACCGACCATGATCGTTCTGCATGAAACCGCCAACCAGCACTCTACTATCGACAACGAGTCAGACTACGTTGATCGTACATGGGATAGCGCGTTCTACCACTATCTCGTGAGCGACGACAAGATATATGAAAAAGCGGATCCAAAGTATCTGGCTTGGGGAGCTGGTCCGAAAGCCAACCCTTTCGCCATTCATATCGAGCTGGTACGCAACAATGGACATGAATTCGATAAAGCATACAGTAACTACATTTGGCTTGCTCGACACTTAGCGAACAAATTCAAAATACCCATTGTCTTCAACCGACAGCGCAATGGCATAGTGACGCATCACTGGGTGAGTTCAAACATGGGCGGGACAACGCATACTGACCCTGACAGCTGGCTAAATCATAATGGAATATCACTCAGCAGATTAGAGGAAGACTTAAAAAATGGAAAGGAGGATGATGTGATTACAGACGAACACAAGTACCTCATACGAGTCATTAGCTCTGAAGTAAAGGGCTGGGATCGGGATAAGGTTCACAAGGGCAATTTTGATGAACGTGAGATGAAAGCTTGGAAGGGCAAGAAAATATCCGAGTTCTCTCAGCAGGCATGGAATGAAGGTGCTTCTTACCGTGCCAAAAAAGACAAGTGGGAGAACTTCTATAACAAGTATAACGGTAAGGTCTCTAAGCTCGAAAAAGAAAACGCCGAGCTCAAAAAGAAGCTTGCTAACGCGACCGGTACTGAATTAGATAAAGAAACCAAAGATGCCATCCACAAGACAAATGAGAATGTCGGGTGGATACGGAACGTTTTAAATAAGGTGTTTAAGTAAGGGAGTAAATTATGGGTAATATTTATAACTCTTAATATTTACTTTTTGTAGTCACGGCCAAGTTTAGTTTAGAAGGAGTTAAGTTATGTTAAACCAATTAAAAAAGCCAGAAGTACGCAAGTACCTCTATTATGTCGGTGTCGCAGTATTAGCACTACTTGTGACACGTGGTATTCTTTCGCCAGAAGAAATGCAAGCCTGGGAGGCAGTTGTCGCAGCTCTTGTTGGTATGGGGTTGAATGGGATGGCGGCGAAGAATACGAAATCGTAAGCTGCTTAGTGTAAGCATAATAGTAATGTTTGGAGATTTTAAAAGGCCTCTATTATGAGGCCTTTATCATATGTTTCTATTTTTTTAAGCTTAAGCCCGAGTAATCTTTATCTCAGCTTTTACATTAGCTTTTTGGATTGTATTCATAACCGTCCTCCGAACTTAGTTACTACTAATAGTATTATAACACCAGCCGACAACAAGTAAACTACCCAATTGAACTTTTTGCATTTATTTGACACTATTTTATTACAATGACTCACGACTTGAGTATAGTCATCATGAAGATACTTTAAAAACGATAAATAGCTCTTATGCTTAGATAACTGTGTTTTACTGCTCTCTATACCGTGTGGAATGCTCCATTCGACACTTGATATAACCCATAACAATAAACCGAATGCGGCTAATAGTGCAATGATGCCTGCATAGAAGAAGATTAATCTATCCACACCTTCCGGGACATATCTTGATGGGTCTCCTACAAATATAAAGGTAACAATTGCGACCTCTCCTGCAATAAGAGCTAGGGCTTTTACTCTTAGTTGGTCATATATGTTAGTTATGTGATCGTACACACGTCTTAGCTCATCTATCGATCCTAGAAGTACTTTCTCATCTTCATTGTGCTTATCCAATATCTCCCCCTTTTACTCCCACGCCATCGTTAGACTCTCTTATTATATCATCCACTATGAGATACATGAGAAGCAATAGCAAACTAGCGCACTCTATAGCAGGAAGTGTACCAACAAAACAGCAATACCCGCAAGTATAATTGTTGGTATTAGTGGAAGAGAATACTTAGAATCCATTACTCGGGTCTTACGCCGCTTCATAATGCTTATTCTACCACACGCCCCCTCTCTATCACATCATGCCGCTCTAACAGCCGCACATCAAGCTTTGATAGAACACGTGCTTATGCCGCGTCCTGAATTTTTCAAATAGCCGCCGTATGCCCGTCTTATTAGTATTCATAATTCAGTCTCCCCACACTTATAGCAAACTGTGCTGTTGCCTATGAAGATGTGGATGTGATTAGTATTTGTTTGGGGCATGGTTAGGATTCCTCCCATATCTTGGTAAGACTGTCCATCACTTCATCGGCAAGTTCTTCAAGCTTGTCATAGTAAGCGACGCTTTTTTGCTCAATGCCAATATCACTTGCCATCTTATCAAGGGCAAGCAGCATTTTGGCGTAGTGGGTGTGATTAATCTCTAAGCTCATGATTGTCCTTCCTTCATTTCTTTACTGATCCAAGCTTCCCTCTTAGCTTTTACTTCCTCTCTTTTGGTCGTACGGCCGCCACTATCTCCAGTTGACCATCCCGATTTGTACCCTTTTCGATAAGCAGCATACACTGCTCGCTCTAGTTCTTGTTGGTGCCAGGAATAGAAATGATTCACGAGAGCGTCTATATTCTTGAAAGGGTAATAGCTGGCGCTAAATATCATGCGTATATGCTCCTTCTTCATCATGCGTATATGCTCCTTCTTCTCTTCATCACTCATTGCTATCTTGTCCTTTCTCTTTATGTGTATCTAAGCCGATGATGTAGAAGTTGAGGGCGGTGGAGGCCGCATGGTCTGAAATCGCTCCAGCCTTAGCTAGACGCCGTATAATCGTAAACGTTTGTTCCTTCCGTGCCTTCACAACAGCGGCATCTCTCCATGCTAGGAGGGCGTCACGGTCTTCTTTGAACACTGGGTTATCTTTGAAGTTGACTGGGACAAACTCACCATCAGCGTTCTTGAAGTATAAGAACTCAGTCATGTTGTCGAGTATTTCGTCTAGCTCTTCTTCTGATGTAGTATTAGCTTGTTTCACAACTCAAGCCCTCGCTCTCGCATTATTCGCTCTACCTCTTTAGGATCGGTGATCCAACCGTCTAAGGGCACAATCTGGATCAGCTTGTGTACTCTGCCCCATGGGTCTTTCGGTAATAGCTGGAAGCCCCAGCGACCGAACAGATACTTCACGCCCAGTTGCTTCGCTACAGCCCGATAGTCATTTGTTTCCATGTCCAATCCTTTCCGATGGGTCTGCGTGTGTTAGGTGATAGTGCTTGGAGTCGCCACACTTGTAAGCAACGAACTCAGTCTTATAGCCCTCTGAGAGAGCTTTTCTGGCTCGTTCGACAGAGACGGCGTTATGGTACTTCACTTTTGATTTACAGACTTGCACTGGTGAGAGGCGAGTCTTATTAGCTTGTTTCATGAGGGGTTTCCTTTGTCTTAGTGAGTTCGTCTATACGTATTAAGTTTTCGTTATACAAATCACTGGCGGCATTCTGGTATCCTATGCAGGTACGCTTATCGAAGCATTCAGAATGGTCGGTCGTAGGTAGCTCCGTATTCTCTCGCTCGGAAATCCTCCCCTCTATCTCTCTGGTGTTGCCGTATTGGTGTATGAGATGAATTGCAGCATCGAGAAAGTCATTAGTAGAATTAGCATTGTATATATAATCATGATGTGGTCGAAAATAATCCTCTAACAATGCGTCAACTTGCTTGCGCAGCTCTTCCTCACTGGTTGGGGTTGCTGTAGTATTAGCTTGTTTCATCTTGGCCTCCCAGTGCCACCTCAATTAAGGTCGTCGCATACCCTGTCTTGAGTAGGTAGCAGTTAAGGCCGCTTGGTGCTACATAGCTCTCATAGTGCTCATCCATGAACGGCTCACTGTCTTTTGACACGATCACCCAGCTGTGCGTCTTTCTATGACCGCAGCATGAGTTAAGGGTTCTGACACCGTTCTTCCACAGCCACGCGATCTCAGAAGCAATGCAGCTATCTATGCCTACCAATCCATCTTCTCTATTCTCAAGTGGGAAGGGAGCTCTCATGCCGACGGTGTTGGCGTACGTTCCGAACTCAACATCCTTGCAAAAGCATTCGGCGAACAGCCCCCAACTGAGCGGCTGCACATGGGTTGCCTGCTGTTCTGTAGGGTTATTGGTCATAGCTCTGTCTCCTTTAGCTTATTACGTTCGGCTTCGATATGCTGATGGACATCAAGGCTGCCTAAATACAACATTCTATTTTCCAGTCTATCCAGGACCGCCTCTACCTGCTTATTGTGCCAGTCTAGTAGGGCACGCTTGGCACCCCGCAACATAGCTACCCTTGCCGTGTATTCATTCATGGTCTTGGGCTGGGGCATTCGAGCATCTAGCAATGCGAGTATCTCGTCTATCTCTTGTGTACTGTCTGTCATAGTTCTGCCTCCTCGCAAAACTTGCCAAATGCCACAGGGTAGTCTTTTCCGCCCCACCACTTTTCAGCGTCTATAGCGTCTTGCTCTGTGAACTCTCGTCCACAAGTGTGTTCTGTTACTTCGCTTGCACAAAAGGTTGTATCTCTATAGCACATCATAGCTCTGCCTCCGTAGTTAATATTGCTGCTTTTACAAACTCCAGATGGTGAACCAATCTGTCTATCTTCCGTGCAGTCATCTTCGAGGCATCTGCTAGATAAACATCAACCGTGGGACGACTTACCCCTAAAACTTTGGCTATGTCTGCATTAGTCATATTCAATAGCCCTTTACATTGGTCTTTTAGTAGCCATTCGGCATAAGACTGGGTACTCATAGCTCTGCCTCCAGTTTGGTTAATTCTGCTCGTTGTTCATCTTTAAGGTGGTTTTGTGCTTCGTAAATACCGTAAGCGTCGCCAAACAAATCGTCATTCTCACCCACTACTCGCTCCCTCACCTCTGCTAATAGCTTTAGCTTTTCGGTGCGGATGAGGGATGCAATTTCATCGAGAGCTTCGTCAAACGAGATTGCATAATCGCCGCCATCGACACCAAAGTACACGTTATAGTTGAACGTCTTAGTGTCACGAAGCTTTTGTTTCAGTTCTTCATTAGCTTGATTGGTGTCTGTAGGGTTATTGGTGTGGGTCATGACACTGGAGCCTCGCTAAGAAGCTGGAGTAGTTTCTTTGACATCTTCTTGTAAACAGCAGCGTCAGCAACGCGAGCGGCGTCAGCAGCGTAAGCAGCGTCAACAGCGTAAACAGCAGCGTCAGCAGCGTAAGTAGCAGCGCGAGCAGCAGCGTAAGCAGCGTCAGCGGCGCGAGCAGCAGCGCGAGCAGCAGCGTCAGCAGCGTAAGCAAACTCTTGGTCGCTTACTTCATACCCCGCGATACGACGCTCATAAAGCTTACGTACACGCTGTAGGGCTTTGCGTTGCTCGCTGAGAGGTTGAGTGTATTTCTTTAAGTCCTTCATCAGCCAAGCCATGAGCTTTGGTATGACCATGCTTAGATCAGCACCAACTTGGATTGCGTTGGCGAACTGTAGTGGCCACTCTTTGGCCCGTGGCGTTGGTAAGCCCTCGAAAATGCGGTCTTCTAGGTGCGCAAGCGCTTTAGGGATACCAAGCATATTCTCATAAACATCATAGCTATCATTATCAAGATTGGTGCCGTTAATACGATTGAGCGAGTTGACGCTACAACCGACTGCACATCCCTTGAAGTTATCGCCCTGGCCTTCGCCGTAGGTACCTTGCAGGAAGGCATCTTGCTCGGCGTGCCACTCTAGCTCTTTGATGAATTTCTCTTTTAGTTGTTTGTCGCCTTTGTAGGCTAGTAGTTTCATAGTTCTACTCCTTCCCGAATAGCTTAGTATTAGTTGTTGGTGGGGGTTAGAACACTAGCGTGAGATCCTTGAGCTTCTCCAACACGGATTCGTCATTCGTCTCCCAATATTCTCTCACTACACTGACGTTCCACTGGGTAAGCGGATAATCCTCGTCGTCGATCGTTATGCGAACCGGCATCTTAATTAGTGTGTGGTCTATGTCTATCTTCTTGCTCATAGTTCTACTCCTTTCCGAATAGCTTGTTCATCTTCACTTCAGCCCGTTCAAGCTGTGCATCAACAGTCAGCTCTGAACCTTGGCGCATCTTTTTGGCTGCGGCGTCACTCATAGCGTGTGGCTTGAGTTCGGATACTGATAGAGGATTGCCGATTACTTCTTGCACCATCCCCTCTATGGCTTGGCGGAGGGAGTGGTTAGCTTGAATGCGCTGCTTATTCTGTTGGCACTCATCTTTTTCGCACCAGCACCAGGCATCAGCGTTATTGAGTATTTCATCTACCGTCTCGCCACTAGGTGTGTTGTCTTTAGTCATCGGTCGTCTCCCTCTTAAGTATCCCTTGCTTGAACAGCTCGATGGCGAGCTTTGCTGCTGCGTCTTCGGGGGTGTCTGCATCAAAGTGGACTCGATGCGAGTTGTCGTATTCAGCTCGCCATCTCGATGATCCAGCAGCCCATACGCATAGGCCGACTCCCTTATAAGTCCGTGGCAACTCCCGTAGTAGATAGCCCAACACATCACACTTCGGAATCTCCCAGCCAGAGACAAGCTCTAGCTCTTCGCGTAGCTCTTGGTTAAGATACATGCTTCCACCTCCTACCGGTTTTAATGTCAGATATAGTTTGATTGCTTACTCCAAAACGTAATGCTAAGGCAGGGATTGAGGTTGTACCTTGTCTCTTAATGTAGCGAACATCATCCTCGCTTAGCTTCGACATACCATGCTTTTCGCCTCGGTTCTGATAGCGATCAGCATTGCCCTGTGTTTTGCTATGCTCAGTGTTTTCACGAGCAGTTGACCATTCAAGGTTTGTGACGTGGTTATTGCTGGGATTGCTGTCTCTGTGATTCACCTGCGGCTTATCATGAGGGTTTGGAATGAATGCCTCGGCTACAGCTCGGTGAACGGCTAAGTTGTGGCGCATACCATCAGCATCCAGATAATTAATGTACTGGTAGCCTTCTTTGTTGGTATATAATTTCCGCTCTTTACCACTGCCCGTCCGACTTGGCAACGATATGATTTTGCCTTGCTCTGTAACGATAAAGCGATCCTCCAGTCCGACGACAGGGCGAGCAACAACACCGCTCAGCTCATACAGTTCCTTACATAGTTTCTGTGATGCTACGTCCATCACTTCTTCTCCCCAGCAATATACTCTTCCAACCGACGCACCAAAACATTAATCTTTCCTTCGGGTACGTTTGGTAGGTGTGCTTTTAGGATTTCTTTGAGTGTCATTTTCTATTCCTCCCAACAGCGCGGTGGCTGATCTGTTAATGTATATTCTTCACAGGGTTTTTTACGTTCCTCTCGTTTTATAGATTCATTCGTGTAAACAACAAAGACGAATGCCGCGAAAAGTACCATAAAAACAACCGATACTATAATAAATTCCTGTCTTGGGTCCCTCATGACTGCCTCCCGTGTATATCCCGGCGGGCCTGATTAATCTCTTCCATCATCTTCCGGCGTAGGTCATCCCGGCTTACTTCTTCGGGTGAAGCGTATATATACCGTTCGACAGCGAGTAGGGTACTTTCAATCAGTAGTTGTGGATAGGTCATTTCTTTGAGGTGGATATTTTCTTCTTTGAGGCTTTCTTTTTTATACTGCCGATGTTCGTATATCTTGCCACCTATTTCTGCGGCGACTAAGAATATTGCGACTGCAGTGAGTATGGTAATTATCCAGTATTCGAATGCTTCCATGTTAAACTCCCTTTATGTAATCTATGTAATGTTTTATTTTGCATTTAACGCAGGCGCGTACCTTTAAGTAAACTTGTGGCCCGCTGTATTTGATATTGTCTGACCTGACGGTTTCCTTGAATGTCTGCCAATCATGATCGCAGTCTTGCTGAGAGGGTAGTTTTGGTTTGGGTTTCCAAGTGTTGCGGAAGATCATCGTACTACATCCTCAATGAATTCAATTGCCTCCCTCGCACCATGGCATACAGCGCTTTCAAAGCCATAGTTATTAAGCTCCATGAGCCAGTCGAGTTGTTCTTGGGTAGCTTTCGCGCCTTTGCGAGTGCTTTTTAGTTCAATGGCTATGCACTTGCCGTGGGCGAAGATTAAGTAATCCGGAAACCCCTTAGAAACACCCTGACGTTTCATACGCACAGCTCTTCGGCGAGCTTCTGGTGATGAACCAGTTTCGTTTGGACTGTGGTGGAACCTGTAGTGCTTATTCCGTAGGTAGGCGACAAGTGTTACGCCTTCTTGTTCTTCTGTTGGTGTCATATTATCCCTCCTTTTACGGACAGCTCAGGAGCCAGGCAAGCGGCAACAACCTGACCCCTGAGCCACCCGTAAGTGGCATAGTGTTAGAATTTCCAAGTTACAGCTTTTACAGCCCACATCTGAGCGGTTTGAGCTTCAGTGATTGCAACTGAAACCATTCGCTTTACTTCTGGATTGTCGCTATTCTTTCGAATAGCATCGAGGTGGTCGATGATTTCTGCAAAATACCCTTTAAATTTGGCGACCTCTGGGTCTTGACTAGGGTTAAAATTGTGGCCAACAGCTTTTTCACCGTAGGTCATTTCTCGAGTATTAGTATCTTCCATACCACTCCTTCTTTTATTTAATTTATGTAACGCTTCAGCACCCTCGCATAGTGCTGAAGCGACCAGCGCTGTAGGTAAGCGGATTGGTATTACGACAGCTCAGTCCACCAATCTCTCTTGCCTGCCTCTCGGACTTATCTACAGCACTGGTTGAACACATGAGAATGAAGCGAGGCCAAGCCGAGGCTACATTGGCACTCATGTGTCCAGCCCCACACTCACTTAAAGTTATCCCCGTAGAGATGCCACGATGCATAGCGGCTTATTCGTGGTGAGTATGGAGCTGGTGTGTCATGCAGATACAGCTGGTGGTGAGGTAGGGATTTGCACCCTACATGATGGTCTCTCTCACGTTGTAACATCTCTTTGGGCTACTCCGGAATCGCTCAAAGATATGGACTGCCTTGCTCAGGAATGCCGTCGCAGAGTCCTGCCTTCATGGCAGCCGCTAGCGTCTACCTATTCCGCCACTCACCACCATGTATATCTGCATGACCAAATTGTAAATGTTCATAGACCGGCGCGCCTGCGGTAGGGTGGGCAAAAACGCATATTGTCCGGCTTTGAGGCGCGTGGGGGCTAATCCCTTATCTTTAATCTTGTTATCTCTTGTTTAATCCACTGCATCAGTTTTCTCATGTCTGACCTCCAAAACATGCGGCCTTGTACCGACCTTCTTTACTTCAATAATGTGATTTATTGGCTCCACTAGCATATTCTGTCGTTCATCAGTGTCATCAATCTCATACTCGTACAATGGCGTGTCACTCATGGTAAAACTCCATTTCTTTCGCCTCTTTAATCTTTTGGATAAAGAGCTCGGCTAATTTGTACACTTCGATATAATCTGCTTCAGCGTCTGCTCTATCGACCTCATTTAAGTTTTTGTAGGCGTCGATTACTTCTTGATCTGCGTTGGTTAGTTCAATTTCGATAATCTGCATCTTATTCCCCGCAATCCATTTCTATTAGTGTCATTTGTTCGGGCTGAGAAACGTCAGGCTTCTCTTCGGCCACCTTCCAAACTTGAGAGCGAATGTTGTAGTGGCCCGGCTTCTTCCCCACAAGCTCAATTAGGCCCTTCTTCCGAAGTTCAGTCACTCTACCAGTAACACGGTTAATATCCCATTTGAGATAAAGTGCTATCTGGTAGTTGCTCGCCTCTTTCAGCTTTTCGATTGCCTCAAGTACTTGCTGCTGCCTCTCGCCTAATGTCGGCTCTATAGCAGCGAAAGCCTCTCGTGATGTTTCCGAAACCTGACGTCCCATATTCCCCTCGCAATTTTTTACGCTTTACTTTTCCCAGACTCTGATGATCCAAACTCTGCATCGACTACTTCTACACGCGGCTTATTATCTGCGTAGTCACCCTCTGAATCCTGCTGGTCAATCTCGATTGCTTTCGCCATATCGATAGATAGCGGAGCGTACTTGTTGAGTAGCAGTTTTATCACCGTTTTCTGAGCCATAGCGTCGAAGTTATCAACCCAGACACCCTTACCGGACTTGAATGTTTGGCTGTACCGTTTTCCATGGCGCTGCAGCTCGTCAACCGTCATGTAGAGATTTTTCTTGAAGCCGTTTAATAGCTCGAAGTAAGCCATATAACCAACAATCGAGCCTTGTTTTTCAAGCTTGAAATCAAAGATGATTTCGCCAGTCATAGAGTCGATGCCTGAAATCTCATTTTCGTGAACTGCCCTTGCGCCAATCGTTTTAAACTGGCCGCTGCGTTGAGCAAGCTGCACAAATCCTTTCCAGCCGATCTGTAGCTGAGGCTCACCCTTATACGCTATGATGTGTGCTTGGCCAAGGTTCTTATTGAATGGGAGCTTTATCGCTGCGGCCATCAGGCAGCAATTGTAAAGCTTGATTGGGTCGCACTCTTGTAGTTTAGGATCAGAGTTCGCCAACGTGAGAACACTTGACATAAACTGTGACGTCCCTTGCCCGAGCTGCTTTTCAGCACGCTTGATAAACCCATCGTCGTTTACTAGTTTGCTGATTGTTAATGCTTTATCTGACATTACCAACTCCAATCTCCAAGCTCAATTACCTCTTCTATCAGAAAGTTAGGCGATTTATTGCCAAACTCAACGATCGAGTCGATACAGGTGCGTAATTTACGTTCACCGGCTTCAACGAAGTCAAGACTTGCGTGAAAATACTGAACGCGGTACGGCGCGACTGTTTCAGCTACGCAGAAGTAGTAATTTACGAGGCTTGGGTTAATTTTTAAGTGTGATGCTGTAATGAGCGTGTAGACAGCAGCCTGCAGATCATAGTGGTTCCAGCTCGCTGCTTTGTAAAACTTATCGAATTGTGCAGTGGTCTTTATATCAGTTACGATTGCAGACTCGCCACTTAGCTTGATGGCGTCGGCTTTACCCCGTAAATCCACGCCCTCGGCCGTTTTAGCGAACATCTCTTGCTCAAACTTGAATCCATCTGCAAGTAGGTAATTCTGTGATTGCGGGTGGTTTTCGATATTTGCGACGATGCTTTCAACCGCCTTAAATTGATCTTGTGTAATGATATTCTTACCAGCTGCTATCTGTGCGTCGCGCCATTCTCGAGCCGCCTTTGTACGAAAGTCTGGGAACTCGCAGATTGCGAATGTGTCATCGCCTCCGAGCACAAGCATGTGTGCCAATTGCCCAAGGTCAACGGCCGATCCGAACGATTGCTCGATAGTGCCATTCTTTGCAGCTACTGCGTAGTCGATACCTGAGTCAATGATTTTCTTCATTGAGGAATACGACCATTCGGGGCGTTCGTGGTAGCTCATATAACTAGCCCCAATCCGTTCCTATATGTTTTTAGCTTCCTACTCTCAATCCTTACGGTGCTCCCGGTTGGAGTAAGAGCGCTAACATATACGGGGACTCTGTACATTCTCCCATCTTCCTTTACTTCAATCTTCATAGTTTTCTCCCTGTGCATTATCGCCATTCAGTCGCCTAATGAGTGCAAGCACAGGCGCACAGGAAAGCGGCGACCTGTACGGAGTTGCTTGCACCAATTAGGCGGCCAAACGGCTAGTTTAGCCAACTAATGTTATTTCTTGCTGAATAGAGCATAAAGAGTAGCTAATAGTGTTACTGTGAGAACACCACCAGCGATAGCTAATGCGTATCGAGGTAGTGGGTCCTCATTGCCTAGAGCTTGTGCGATAAGAACAACGGCCCCTACCGCTTGAGCTATGAAGCTTGCAACGCTCCAAGTATTCTTTATCTCTTTCGTAATGTCTTTGAACATTATTTCTCCTTTTTTGTTTTACACATTGGCGCTTATCTGGACGACTGCAAGTTAAGTGAAGGGCATCAATGAGATGATTCTTCATGAAACTAGCGATGGGGGTATACATCCAAGAGAAGTGAGGTACAAGCGAGCTTTAAGGCAGCCGCTCTGGCCAAGTCGTCCAGATAAGCGCCAATGTGCTTTCAGATTTCTTTACGCATCCCATGAAACTAGTGGCTACGCCCTGCATATTTGACTATTTGGCGAGCGCTCGCGTCATGGTAGCGATTATTGTCTGTTAATTTATTGTTGCCTGATTGTTAATGAGCCAATCCGCTTTGCCATAAGACCAAGCTTCTTCACAAGGGTTTTCTGTTCCTTGAGCGAGGCAACAAATCTGATTACGACAAACAAACTTCCAGCCTCGCAGAGACACAGAAAAAGACCCGATCTTCTAAATCGGGTCTTTTATATAAAATAGACTAAAGATGATTTCATGGAGCCGGCAGAGGGATTCGAACCCACGACCCACGGTTTACAAAACCGTTGCTCTGAAAACACATCTTACTCCTGATTTAGAAGTAAACATCTTCAGATTTTAAGGGGTTCTACCAAGCTCTGCATTTGCTCTTGATACTACCTTTATACTAGCAGCTCTGACGCAAAAAGTCAAGTTGTAGCCATAAGGAAGCTCTTTGTCATCATCGTCTTTTCGTATGCCTTTCTCAGCCGGTCGTTAGTAAAATGAAGGTAAATCATCGTTGTCTGTATGCTCTTATGGCCAAGTATTTGTTGAACATCCTCTAGCCTGCCGCCCTCTTCCAGATACTGAGTTGCAAAAGTGTGGCGTAGTGTGTGTGCTGAGACGACCTTCTTTATTCCAGCTCTAGCTGCGTAGAAGCTGATCATCCTTGATACGTAAACACGGCTTAGCTTCTCACCGGCTTTATTTAAGAACAGAAAACCAGGCGTATCACCTCTTGATTTTAAGTATGTATTGAGTGCAGCGTCCGCCTCGAGAGACATAAATACAGGGCGGGGGTGTCCCCCCTTTCCTTCTCGTATTATGACAGTGCGCTTGTACATATCATCTGTGCGAATGTTTACCAGTTCTGACACTCTGACGCCAGTAGACAAAAAACAGTGTATAATGGCCCGGTCTCTTACATCTGTTACGACGTTGAGTAAATTGCTTACTTCAACATCGGTTAAGTAATTGGCCTGTGTGCCTCGTACTTCAGGTGTTTCTATCTGTTCGGGTTTTATGTTGGTTAAGTCTTTTTTGTATAAGTATGAGATAAAACTTCTCAATGCATAAAGTTTATTCCTTCTAGTCTTGGGCGATAGTGGGTTAAGCATGTACGCATAAGTATCAATAACGGATATGCTCAAGTCTTCAACTTTAATGTTCTCAACACATGCAGTAAACTCTTTAAGAATTCTCTTATAAGTATAGATTGTTGAGTGTGGCCTATTTTTGCGGTAGGTAAGATAAGCAAGGTATTCTTCAACGGCATTAGCAGTGTCCACATGTCCTCCTGTCTTCCCCCTCCTTTACACATTTTATTAATGCGCTCGGATACAAGAGCATAAAGTACATGCCGCGTAAGCCGCTGCCACCTCGAGTATGGTAATGTAACGATACCATCGACTCCCTGGGTTAGCAAGTATTTATGTACTCTATGTGTATTTGAGCATTATGAGCCCTTCCCTACTACTACTCGCAGGGCTGAGCGATATTATGTAAAAGCTAAGGCTAACCTCCGTGGTAGCAACCGTATTAACCGAAGTTGTACAGTTACAGTTCTCTTCTGCCCCTCAACTACCACATCGTCAGCTCGTACACAGAGTAAGTCAGGCAATATTAGCATTTAGCCAGGCATTGCCAAACCTGTCTGTGTACGCATACTTATTACGATTTTATTTATCCAGTGGCTAGATTGTAGGTCTGCCCACTGCTTAGCTTTATTGTAGTCCCATATTTCGGGTTGAGGCCAAAAGGAAAACCTCGCGTAGCAAAACGTGAGGTAATCCGGAAGTCTGTTTGTCGTGTCTATATTATATCAAATTAGCGAAAACTCTACAACTACTAAGAGTCTTTGAACTTCTTTGGCTTATGCCGATAGTGTCCGCGCTTTTCCATTTCGGCCCGTATTAGTTTAAACATCTTACTCTTGGGTTGCATCTTTGCAAGCTCAGCACGGAAATCGTCCCAAGTCTTCATAGTAAACGGCTTTTCTCTCTTATCTTTTTCCATAATTGTCTACTCGCAGCCCCTCACGAGCCGTAAGCGCAACCAGCGCATAGTCTGCAGCCCATACGCGGCTGCTTCTCGTGAGGGTGTGTAAGCAGGCAGCTACACCTGCTATTCTAACTGTTTTAAATTGTCAAATCAATGTCTTTTGTAGATTCGTATATTGTCATCTTCCTCTCTTAGTTCTATTTCACATACAAGTGTACCGTCACGCCTTACAATATTATTGCATTGTATTTCCTCATAACCGTTCAGCGGGGAAAGTAGCGTTCCTAATACTGCGCTCACTACCACGGCTACGGATATGACAATGAAGCCTATGAGTGTTATAGATTTTTTATCCATGTTGTAAGTCCAATCGGTGTAAATAGTCTTTATTAATATTGTCAACATCTTTTTTGGTGAGTGGTTCAGCTTCACATTCAACAGAGAAGGCTAAATCAGGGTGATGCTTTATCCAGTCAAGGGCGTCTTCTTCATCCTCTGCTATGAATTCGATCACCCCATTTCTGACGACCTTGTATGATTCACCTTCTAAAGTCTTCATTTCTTTAGTTCCTTGATTATCCTTTTTACATATGGCTCTACCGCTTTTGCTCTCATGAGAAAGTAGCTTTCTGCGTTATCGTCATATACTGCTACAAGCTCTGCAGCAAGCTTATGGACTGATTCACTACTTCCATCACTATAAACTGCGGTGTCATATAGCACGTCATCGTGAGTGATGATACTCTTTACTTCTTCATAGGTCATGATTATACCGTCCATAGCACGACAACCACCCACAAAGCAGGTAATAGCGCAATTGTGATAAGTGATTGTTTAATAGTTGTTTTTAGGTTTTTAAGCTCATGTTGAGCACGGATACGCTGTTGGCGCACTGAGCCTAGCTCTACAGAATTCATATGGTAACTCCTTACGGTGAGTTATTGATGTGAAGAAGGGTAAAGACGTGGAGTTAACCTTATAGCGTTTGTGGTGTGGAGGCTCTGCATCTCTTACCACGTCTTGCCTTCTTTATGATCAGGAGAGTTGAGATGTAGCTTGATGGCTTACGGTTCATCTCGCTCATCTGATCTACTTTCCAATATATCAGTTTGAAAATGGAAAGTCAATACTTTTTGGGCATTTTAAAACACTATCTTTATAATGTTCTAGTTTTGTTCTATAATAGTAGTAACTTCTTCCTATAGGCACAAACTTTAATGATATGGCTAGGTGTGAAGATGTCTCTTGATAGCTCGAAAAAAAAATCAAACTGGGGCGGCAAGCGTGAAGGTGCTGG
Source organism: uncultured Candidatus Saccharibacteria bacterium (assembly GCA_964537935.1). Lineage (GTDB taxonomy): Bacteria > Patescibacteriota > Saccharimonadia > Saccharimonadales > CAZICT01 > CAZICT01. The sequence continues at coordinate 22,912 of CAZICT010000006.1, forward strand.
GCGTCCAAAGGGTTCAATGAATGAGTCTTCTAAAGAGCGAGCAAGAACGAAAGCTGCATACATTGCACGGGTAAACAAGAACGCGGACAAACTCTTTAACGCGCAGCTCGATCTTGCAATAGGCGAAAAGTACCTTTTGGTTAGACGCACAAAAGGCGAAGGAAAGAAAAAGAAAACATGGGTTGAGGTCGTTACGGACATTGAGACAATTAAACAATTTATAGACGATGGCGGCGCTAGTCTTAATGATGGCGAAGACTACTATTACATGACCACCAAGCCAGCAAATAATATGGCCATAGACAGCTTATTAAACCGTTCGTTGGGTAAGCCCGAGGAGAGGGTTGATATAACAAGTGGGGGTGAACAGATAAGTGCTAACCTAAATGACCTCAGCGACGAGGAACTCCATGCAAGAATCGAAAGCTACCTCAAAGACAGAGCTAATTGAGTTGCTTAATGAGGCAGACAGACGCCGTGCACGCAAGGATTGTGTATTCTTCATAGAACACTATCTAAAAACGTTTGATCCTCGCCCCGAAGCAGCGCCCCACCACCTAGACTTTACTCTTTACGATTTCCAGAAGGATTATGTCAATGGTCTAGTTAAGGCGATACGTGAGGGCTACGACATATTCGACGAAAAGAGCCGTGACATGGGCGCTTCATGGTTGGCGCTCGCTGTGAGGTTCTGGCTGTGGCTTTATGAGGAGGGTTACCAGGGGCTGCTGGGATCACGTAAAGAGGACTATGTGGACAATGGCACCCTTGATAGTTTGTACGGTAAGCTCGACTATTTTATAAGGGAGATAAAAGACCCCCTACTGCTCCCCCAAGGGTTTGACATTAAGAAGCACCGAACGTACATGAAACTAATGAATCCTGAGAATGGGAACGTGCTAAAGGGCGAAAGCGCAAATAAGAACTTCTCACGTGCAGGGCGATATAAAGACATTCTATATGATGAATTTGGATTTTGGCCTGATGCGCGCCACTCATGGACGGCGGGTGGTGACGCTACACGATGCAGGCACGCTGTAACCACGCCACCTGATGAACCATCATTCGCTAAGGTAATTAGATTTTCAGATAAAATAAAAGTCCGTACATGGCATTGGTCGCTTCACCCGCACAAAGACGTGGCATGGTATGAGAGCGAAAAATCACGACGTACTGAAGAGGAAGTGCTACATGAGATTGATATATCCTGGGAGTATTCAAGCACCGGCAAGCCCTACCCAGAGATCAAGCGTTGTCCCGTTGGTCAATATCCTTATGACCCTACCCTACCTCTCTATAGGACGCTTGATATTGGATTGGATGCAGTAGCGATTGGCTACTGGCAGCCTGTGCGTAACAGTGACTGGATAACACTTGTTGACGCTTATGAGAATTACGACAAAATTATAGACTGGTACATGCCATTTCTTGGTAAGGATATTGACGCTACCTATGAGTACACCGAGGATGACTTAGCATTTATTGATCATATACGCATGTGGAAGCCTGGCATACTCTACGGCGACCCCTCAGGCCATCAAAGACACGTTGAAAGTCGGGTCAGCCCATACACAGTCATGCGTCAGAAGTATGGTCTAAACGTCTCTGTGAACACAAGAGAGAATGATTGGAAGAGCCGTAAAGACGCATCAAAGCGCCTGCTCACCCATCTTCGCATCAACGACACACCACGCACCAAGTGGTTTATAGAATGTGTTAGTTCAGCACGTTATCCGAAACGTGATGAAGAGACATCACAGTCAGTCACACCTATCAATAAGCCAGTGCACGATTGGACAAGCCACCACCGTACACAAATGGAGTTCTTTGCCGTTAACTACCGCTCACAAAGTGAGTCTCTGGGCGAAGTAAGTACACCTGGCGTGAGCCGCGAGCCGGAGAGGCTAGTGATTAACGATACACTCATGAGTGATTCACTTACAGCTGTATTAAATAGAGGTAATGAGGGAGGAGATATGCAATGGATGTTATAAAGTTACCACCTGAGAGATTTAGCGTAGTCATAATTGACCCGACTATATCATACGCAGAAGAAAAGAAATTTCACTGTACATTCTGTGGTAAATGGCTGTTCAGTATGAACAGAAAGTTTGCTTTCACGCACCATGGTGGTCCGATGGTTGCGGGGGTGAATGAAGTGCCAAACAACGTGTTTAGGATGACAAGGTTGTGCGGTACTCAGTGGTGCAGGCACTACTATGTTATATACTTTGACGGAGGCGGTGAGTAGTTCTATTCTTGTTCATATTATTCTGTTATAATAGCTGTAATAGAGCAAGAGCCCTTTGTGGGCTCTTTTTTTGTTGGAAAAATTTATGCAAGATCAGCAATATAGTACCAATTACAATCCAGTACCAAACATTGACACTCTTGACGGTATGGAGGGTGTCGCACAGCAATATGATGAATTCGCCATATCTCTGCCTGATGAAGATATTACCCAGACGCTTAATGAGCGAATAAATGATTCGCGTAGATTTTGGAACGACGAAAAAGGGTTTAACCTCAGAAAGCGACGAGAGCGTAATACAAAGTTCTTAGTGGGTGATCAATGGTCTGGTATCCCTCTGCTCCAATACCACGTACCCTACGTGCAGAATGAAATATGGACTGCAGAAAACGTAACAAGTGCAATTGTTACCTCTCGCCTCCCTGAATTAGAAAGCTACCCTGCACAAGACACGCCACAATCCCGTGCGCTTGCTCAAGACGTTGCATCGTTGATGCGTTGGCACAGCGAGGAATACAACCTGCAGCAGATCATGACTAATATTGTGCTTTCAATGCAGAATAACTATGTAGGCTACATACAATTGGAATGGGACCCATACTGTGGGCCACACGGTGATATTAAGCCACGCTACATTGACCCAGCCGATGTGATAGTCGATAAACGCGCTCGACAAGGTGAGAATCCGAACTTTATATGCGTCACAAAACAGGCAACAGCAGACGAACTTATTGCACAATTCCCAGATAAGAAGGGTGAAATTGAAGGTCGCATCGAAAAGGGACGACAGGCAGTTATCACATATCGTGAAGTATGGTGTACATACTATCAGGATGGTGAGCCATATGAGGGTGTAGTGTGGTACTTTGAAGACGTCGTACTTGCGAAGAAGAAAAATCCGCACTGGATATATGATGAAGAAGTTGAAGGTGTAACCAATGCACTACCCTATCCCATGAAGCCATTTATACCTTTTAACTTTACTAACGATGGTAGCCACTGGATCGACCGTTCAAGCCCGATTGATCAGGCTATACCATTACAGCTAATGATTAACCGTATCGGTAAGAACATACAGGAAAATATTGCCCACTCTTCACCAGTGTTGGTGTTTAATAAGAGCGCCCTAGATAAACCAAATGCTGATAAGATTACTGGACAGCCATGGGAGAAGGTGCTGGTGGACGCTGAGAACGTAAATAATGCATATGGTGTGATTCAGGCAAATCAGGTTCCAGCATACGTAGTGAATGAAATTGAACGACTCAAAGGGTTGGTGCATGAAATATTCGGCACTCCCCCACAGCTTCGTGGTGAATCCGGCCAACAGACGGCGACACAAGACCTTATGGCGCGTGATCAGGCAGAGGGGCGTCAAGAACTGCTAGTGAGGGCTATTGACCGTGGGCTCTCACTTTACTACAAGTACCTACTGCAGATGATGAAGGTATACTACACCGAAGAGCACTATGCTTCTGTGTTAGGTGATGATGGGCGCTACGACTTTGTAGCAATTAATCGTAGCAAGATAGAAGATGGTATGAAAGTAAATGTTAAGGCTGGCTCTACGCTTCCTTTCAATAAGGCACGAATGGAGAAAGTTGCTATTGACTTAGCTGCCATGGGTCGTATATCTAATCTATCGCTATATGAGTTCCTGGACATTCCGAACCCAGGCAAGCATGTTGAGCGCTTGATAAAAGAGCAGCTCGACGCTGTAAGTGTGGTTGATGACATCAAGAACGATGATCAAGATAAGAATGCTGTTCAAGATTACGAGATGATTAAGGCGGGTGAAATGGCTCCCCCTCGTGACGATGTCGATATACGCCATATCATGACTCACCAAAAGCAGTTAGTATCTGATGAATTCATTAATGAATGGTCTGACATTCAAAAGACCCGACTTGCCGAGCATATCCAGGCTGAAGTGGATAAACTTAAGCTATTGAATGAAATCACTGATGAATCACTCTATGCTGATATGATGCCACAGCCACCAATGGGCGCTGAAGTACCGCCTGAAGTGCCTCCTGGGGCTGTTCCTCCCCCTCCTGCACAAGTTCCACCGCAGGCTGTTGGTGTGGTATAATAGAACAAAATTAGAACGCTTTTAAGGAGTCGTAATGTCTAATGTAGACCAATTTGCAGACAGTATAATAGCTGAGGAAGGGCTGGACGGCTCAAACTCTAACCAAGAACAAAACGACGAAAACAACACACCGCCTGAAGACAACCAGGGTGAACAACAGGCAGACAGCGCAACCAATGATCAAGGTGCAGAAAATGAGACTGACGGCGACCAGAGTGGTGATGTCGATGGTGATAATGGTGATGGCTCGGAAGGTGATGATACAGATGGAGAGCCAACGGATGGAGATAAGCAACCGACTGACAGCCAAGACGATAATGAAGAGCCGCGTGAGCCTACCGACACGGCAACGCGTACAGTAAACAATAGCCGAAGCCTACTTAATGAGCTTTACCAAAAAGGCATGAATCCCGTTGACGATCAGGGTAACATTAGAAGCTTTGAGGATGTTGTGCCAGCGGATAGATTCTTAGCGTCACAGTTAGAACCAGTTAGAGTGACGGATAAAGATGGGAAAACACACGAATTCCTACTACTCAGCGATGTTGAAAAGGCATTCCCTGATGGATTTGAAGCGAAAAACAACCTAGAGCAGATGAAATTTGAACGTGCAATTCAAAAGAATGAGGATGCGTTCGACAAAGCCATTGAACACTATAAAGGTCTTGAACAGCGCTACGCACAAGAAGTGGAACAAGTCACCAGTGCACGCCAGTCACAAGATGCTATTCGGCAAGAGTATCTCGCCATGGCTAAAGAAGGGCTTGTGCCACAGGTTGGCGACCCTAAAGACCCGAGATTCGGGGAGTCCGACGCTGTCAAAGAGCTAAATAAAATTCTTGAGTACCAAGCTAAAGAGAATGCTAGGCGCAAAGAAAAAGGCTTGGGCCAGCTCACCACCCTATACGATACTAAGATAGCAATGGATAATGACCCTAAAGTAGTACAGAAAAAAGAGAGAGCTAAAAAGATTGACCAGCAACGTAAATCTACTGCTTCGCTGTCTCGCTCCCCTGCTAGCAAAGGTAACGATGACAAGAAGCCTAAGCAGTACAGCTCAAATATGGCAACGTTCGCTGAACAGATAATCGCTGAGGAGGGATTATAGTATGAACGAAATGACTTTTATGCTCGCGCTTCTACTTGAGAAGAACATCATAACTAAAGAGGAAGCAGTGAAACTCCACAAGGTAGTCGTGAACCAAACCATTTCTAATAATTTGGATGAAATGCGGCGTAAAGTACTGTCAGCACTTAAACCTGATGAGTCCGCGATTAAGTTGGATAATGTCAGCGCGAAAGATTTGTTGTAAAAACACTTGCCGAACAAAACTAGAACGCGTATAATATAAGGTAACACGAGCAAGAGCCCATAATGGGCTCTTTTTTTGTGACTAAAAATATTTGACAAGGAGAACAGGAAATGGTATTCAATAATCGAATTACCGACATTACCTACAACAAGATTCTTCCGAAGGTCGTTGACACTGCTAACGACTCGAACGTGTTTACGGCACGCGTCCTCGGAAGCCAAATGCGCCGTACGTGGGTTGGTCACACGATGAACCAAGTAATCCAGATTGCAAACGACTCAACTGGTGGCTCATTTGATGGTCTTGACCAATTCTCTACGGCACAAACCAACAACACACGTAGCCTAAGCTGGTACCCTAAAGGATACTACCAGAGTGTCGTTACTGCTGGTATGGAGCAAGATGTCAATACTGGTGATGCGCAGGCTATCCGCTATGTAGCTAGCCTCATGGATCGTTCTAAGGCATCGATGCTTAACGGTATTGGTACACAGCTATATGGTGTTGGCGCTGGTAAAGACTTCGAAGGCTTGAACCTGATCGCCGATGACGCTACATCAAGCAGCTCTTACGGCGGGCTGGCACGTGCTACTTATGGCGACAACATCAACGCATATGTAGATGCTGCTGCTACCTTAACGCTTGACGAACTTGCAGCTGCAATGGATGGCTCAAGCGCTGCCAGTGTTGAGATGGAGTCGCCTAACATGGGCTACATGCCACCTGCTGTTTGGAGCATTTACGAGAGCTTGATGACCCCAAGCGTACATGCGAACTACGATTCTGTGGCGGCTCGTGGCTATGACCGTGTGAACGGCAACACTCCAAGCGGCACAACTGTTACAGCTAGTGAGCTGAAAGGTGCACAAGGATTCAAGGCTCTCTCTTACCGAGGCGTTCCGTTTGTGGCTGACCAAAAAGCTCCATCACAGACCCTCTACCTGGTTAACGAGCACTACCTAGAGTTCCCAAGCCTGACAAGTACTTCAAAGAGCGTGAAGCAGGTATCGCCAAACCCTGAAACTCAAGAAGGCTACTACGCTGAAGCTAAGCTACCAAGCGCAATACAATTCCGCGACTTGATGGAAAGCATTAACCAGTATGGAAGCATGGGCTTCTTCCTGGTTATGGGTAACTTAATCCACCGCAACCCACGCCGAAATGCAAAACTAACCGGTGTAGTTGCCTAGAGGAGAAAAAAGAAATGTCACGACAAAGTTTAATCTCTATTAATACTCGGGAAGTGAGCGACACCCAGCAGCTTGATCTCGGGACTAAGTACGAAGACGAATTCGGTAATATATATCGATACGTTGAAGCTGGGGCTACCGCGCTTGACCCAGGTAAATTGGTAGTCAATGCAGATGGTGACACGGATGCACAAAACATTACAGTTGCGCGAACATACGACGCTGGAGTTACTGCTGTAGTCGTAGATGCCACTGGTGCAGTTGCAGCTGATGCCTTCAAAGATGGCACATTTACTGTCAATGACGCAACTGGTGAAGGGTTTACTTGCCGCGTTGCTGGCAACACTTCTACCAGCGGCGCAGCCGAAATGACAGTATACCTCGCTCAGCCAACTACGGTAGCGCTCACCGTCGATGTAAGCGAAGCATTCCTAGATGTCAGTCCTTACAAAGGCGTAGTTGTATCTGCTACCGACCAAGCTGACATGCCTGTGGGAGTTCCAAATGTTACTATCCCAGCCAACAACTTCGGTTGGGTTCAAACACGCGGTACTTGCGCAGTACTTGCTGACGAAGCAGTTACTAAAGGTCTTGCACTTACAATCGGTACCGGTGTCGCTGGTGCTGTTGAAGCGGCTGATGGGGCTGGTGAACCAGTAGTTGGTGTAGCACAAGTTGCTCTAGTAGACACTGAATACCGCCCAGCATTTTTAACACTAGACTGATAGATATAGCGTTTCTCGCCGTTGACAGTGCGAAATAACACTCGAGGGAGAAATATAAAGGAGAAACATTATGGCAAAAAATTTACTTGAAAGCTTCTTGCCGGTTGTAAGATTCCATGGCTTGAACACGAGAAAGAAAATGGGATACGCCAGTGGTGCTGGTGGGGCTGTTACACAGTTAACCAACCGCACCACGGGAGTAACCCTTAATAAACTCAGTGGTCAGATTACGACCAATAACGCAAGTCTTGCGGCAGGAGCGGAAGCTGAATTTACGGTGACAAACTCGGAAGTGGATGCAACCGATGTTGTGGTAGTAAACATAACCCCAGGTGGAACCGGCACCCCTCAGGCTTACGTATCTACGGTAGCTGATGGCTCATTTAAGGTTACCTTAACTAACCTACACGCTACAACTGCTGACACCTCAGCTGACGTGATTAACTTTGCTGTAATCAAAGCAGCTAACAATTAGGAGGGTGTATGGCTGATCAAATCGCAGAACGCGACCCAAACAGGGTTCCCGCGCTTTTGATACATGATTCTACCGGCGCAGAAACACGTCAAGTACGTGCCTCTGCTGCTAATCCTAATGCTCTTCCCGTTGAGGTGGTGGCTGGTGGCACTGGTTCAAGTGCTAGCCAGACCCAAGGCACTGCTGCCGATGGTGATACAGCCACCGGTAACCCTGTACTTGTAGCAGGCCAATACAACGCCACTCCCCCCACCTACACCGATGGTGATGCTACTACTTTGCAGACGGATGTAAATGGGAATACTAAGGTACGGGAGCAATATGCGCCTGTTGCCGAGGATAACGTTAATGGTGTGTACGGTGTACTTCCAAAGCCAGTATCGGCCGCTGGGTACTCTGGCGCACCCTTTCAAGCAGTGCTTGATGACGTAGACATTTCAGTTAAAGGTTCGGCTGGCAACCTGTTATCTATACGGGCAACGAATATCAACGCCGCGATTAGGTATCTTCAGATTCACAACAAGGCGACCGCGCCCACATCAGGCGACACCGCACTATTATCGTTCCCAATCCCCGCCGGAACTTCTACAGCTCCAGCCGTAGTCGAGCTAGGCAGTGAGTTCTTCGGAGCCAATGGCCTGCGCCTAAGTACTGGTGTGGCCATCGGTATTAGCACAGCAGCTGCAACCTTTACCGCCGCTACGACTACTGACCATGTAGTAAGCGGGATGTACGTATAGGAGGTCGCTATGTCACGACAAGCAGTGTCTGGAAGAGTCGCTACTAGCGGAAGAGCTGTACCGGCCAAGGCTCGCGTACTCATAGGAAACCTCGTGTACAACGGCGATTTTGAGTATGCACCTCAAACAAGTGTACTCACCACCACTCCGTTTCGCTGGATCGACGGCACCAGTAACGGCAGTAACATTAGCGACAACGTATTTGGCTGGGGTCTTACGAGTGCCAGTGCTAACAGCGGAGCTATGTTTGACAACACGGAAAAGTATCGGGGCGCTTACTCCATGAAGCTATCTACTGGAGTGGCCGGGGGCGTGGTTAGTGTGGACAACACCCCTACTTCCGCCGCCTTCTTCTCCAACAACATAGTAGTGCAGCCGAGCACTGAGTATAAGATTTCGGGATATATCAAGAAAGTAGTAGCTTCAGGTTCGGCCACAACCGGTGCCAACATTAGACTTGATGCATACGACAGCGGCGGTAGCATTGTGCAATTTGCGATGCTCAACTCTTCCTTAGGAGCAACGACTGCTGATTGGACATACTTTGAGCGAACATTCACCACCAATACAAGAACTAGAAATCTAATTCTGCGTATGCAGATCATCGGAAATAACGGTAGTGCCGACCTCATTATGGACGCCTGGTTTGATTCGCTTGTCCTATGGCCAACTGCCTCGGCAGAGAGGCAGGGTATATAGCTAGTGTCTACCTGGGCCCCCTCACCAAAGAACTATGTGAGCGTTGACGATTTCGGCAGCGCCACTACATTAGATGCAACTAACCTCGCAATATCTTCCACATCCGATGGACGGCTTGTAATACCGCAGGGCTCGTATTCGTTCAATGGGGACATCCTCATTGCAGGCAAGAACACTAGCGCCTTTGGCGTTCAAGGATATTTCACTTTAGACGCCACAGGAGTACGACTCACTGGTACTGGCAGGATTATTATAGATAGCTGTAAGCGGATAAAAATTATTGGGCTTGATGCGCCTGGATACACCGTGCACTGGCGGGGCTGTTGGTGGTCAACCTTTGAAGACTTGCGCATTCACAAATACATCATCGGTGACGCTGATGGGGCCTCGTTTAGTGCTGCCAACTGCAACCGTGTCGTGGGTGGTCACAGCCAAAGCGTAGTTCTTCATGAGAATGCGACCTCTTGGTATAACAGGATGGAGTTCTACAACCATTCTATGACTGGAGAAGCCAACCAGGGTTATACAACTACCAGTGACTATGCCTTTGAGTTCCTAGGCAATAAGAACGCTCAGATGTGGTCATTTAATGGAGGCGACATCAGCTACCACGCCAACGGCATATACAACATCGGTGCAGCCAACACTGGTGGTGACGTAGATTTAACCTTTCGTGATGTCTACTTTGATACGGTATACCCATTGTCTACCGACCGCCTAAATACAAAGATCCGAGCTATCAACTGCTTTCACGCTAATGCTCATAGCTACACGGCGGCGTTGCCAGCTGCACTTACTAATCCAATGGAGTTGTGGCGTAGAGACAAATCTTTCAGGCACACAGGCCACATGCCGCTTAACCTCATTCTTAACGGTGACTTCAGGAATACGCCTAGTTCATGGATAGGCGCCAATTCGCCCATATCGAGCTTCAGTGGTGGACAGGTCACTGCTAATCCAGGCGGCTTTAGCGGAACCTATTTAAACTTGGTCGGCGACACTGGGGCCATATGCTACTTTACGTCAATCCCCCTTCCTACATCCGCACGGGTCACAGGTACCATAATCTTGCGAAATGCCGACGCAGGGGAAAGAGAGATAGAGGTTGGCATCGGAGGCTTGTACACCCAGACGCTTATCTCTGATACCGAGTGGAAGATTGTCACGGCTACAACGAACTCTACGCTTACGGTAGGCCAGCAAATCAATGTGCTCGTGAACACCTTAGACGATACTCCATATAATGTCGATGTAGCATATGTTGGACTGACTCAAGGAGGTGGTGGAGATCTACTGGCTGCCAGCCGCAGTTTCAGGTATATCGACAAGACTTTTACATGGAATCCAGGCGAGATACTCGCAGGTGCTAGCACGAGCACTACTGTCTCTGTCGATGGAGCCGCACTGGGTGATTTTGTTAGTGTCTCGTCTAGCATCGCATTGGGAGCTGCTGAAGCGATTGCTCATGTTGAGGCCGCAGGCCAAGTGAAGGTCACCCTGTTAAATTTAGGCGACTCAGCTCTTGATCTAGCTAGTGCCTCTTGGTTTGTGCGTGTACAAAGGAAAGCTTACATGTAGTCCTTAAACCCACTACTCCTACTTCACGAGTATTAATAAATTAAGGAGGACTTCATGCCACTGAAGAAAGGAAGCTCAAAGAAAACTATCTCATCTAACATCAAGACTGAGATGGCCCACGGCAAACCACATAGTCCTTAAACCCACTACTCCTACTTCACCAGTGGGGGTGTAGGTGTTCTAATTTTGTTCGATTTGGTGTACAATAAAGATACTTCCTATTTGAACTAAATCTTAGGAGCTCTATGGATAAAGCATTCCTTGTACTGCAGAAAAACTCTATTGAAGAAAAGACCCTTAATATCGAGGCTCAAAAAAATGAGCTTAACGTAGAGCTTGTACGTTTACAAGGCGAACATAGACTTATCGAGAAACTTATTAAAGAGGTGGAATATGGGCAACAAGAAGAAAAAGAAATGTTAGATAAGGAGTGACTATGGAAGACAAGAGCTTGCGTGCAAGGTTAAATGAGACGTTTAATCGATATAACTACGTAGGGATTAAGAATCCTCTCAAGGAAGAATTTAAGTGGCCCGTCGCCTTGGAGCAGAATGAAATTTTAAACGCTATGCCGGGCGAATCTCCAACTAACGAAGATATGGCCCGTAAGGGCGGCGGTAGTTTTCTCCCAAGCGATGGGATTACTCGCGAAAAGACACGACTAATAGAATATGTGATTGCACCAGGTGAGCGCAAGATGGTGCCTGGTGAGTCAGCTTACGTGCTAGTACCACGCCTTGTTAGTAAGTATATTCGCGCAAAATACGGTAGTGGCAAAGCTGGGCTGTCGAAGATGCAGGTGCCCTTTTATCAGGATGAGGCCTTGAAGGAGATACTTGTTGGCCCTATTGTCAATAACGTGGCGCAAGTCATCAACGAATTCGCTTCGCAGCTTGACTCCAAGATTGAAGATGGCTTTTCGAGCGTAGAGGCCAAGGAGCCTGTCAAGAATGCCAAAAAGACTCAACCAGCTAAATGATGATATTTCCGAGCGCAAATCGTATTTAGAGCAAATTGAAGAAAGTATTGCTATTGCAGAGAGAAATGGCGAATTGGCGATGCGTGACTTAAAAGCAGAGATCGAACGCTTAGAAAACAAAAAAGCACGCCTCATGAAAGAGCTTCTCGCTATTAAGCAAGAAATAGAGATTGCGAAACATACCTTAACTGCGGTATAATTAAAAGCAATAGAGCAAGAGCCCTTTGTGGGCTCTTTTTTTTATTGGAGAAAATATGGCCGTAGTAAATCAACCGACGAAATGGATACGAGATAGCGGGACAGTTCTAGTTCCTTCTACCGACCTTCTTATAAATGAAGATAATGATTTCTTAGTTAATGAGGACAGCGATTTCCTTCTCGTAAGTCAAAGTACTGACGGCACTGCACCCACCACCGAATGGGAGGATACAGCGTAATGGCAAATAAACAATTTACTGATTTGAATGCTATAGCTTCGGTTGATGGTTCAGTCGATTTGTTGGCTATTTATGATGATAGTGCGACTGAGTTAAAGAAGACGACTCGCAATACCCTTCTTAATCTTACGAGCGCCCCAGTAGGGCTAACAGATGCTCAAACGATTACAAACAAAACGATTACACAACCAGTTCTTACAGTCGATGACGACGAATTTACCCTGCAAGACAATGCTGATACAACTAAAAAGGTTCGGTTCCAGCTATCCGGTATCACAACGGGCACTACACGCACCTTCACTATACCGGATGTGTCTGACACATTAGTTACTCTGGGCGCAACTCAAACGCTTACCAATAAAACCCTCACAGGCCCAACAATCAACTCAGCGACAATAACCAACCCTACCCTAACAGTTGATACCGTCAGCGAGTTCACATCGGCAAACGGGGTGACCGTGGATGGTTTAAACATAAAGGATGGGTCACTCAACACCGCTAATTCAGTAGACAGTGATAACTACACCGATGGGTCAATTCACCCAGAGCATCTTGTGCCAGGAACTGGGTCAAGCTGGACATGGCAGAGCTGGACACCAACTTGGACTAATCTAACAATCGGCAATGGTACGGTATCTGCTAGATACATTCAAATTGGAAAAATGGTTCGAGGTCGAATATTTGTGACTCTTGGGACGACGTCTTCTGTATCAGGTGGGGTGCAATTTACACTTCCTGTAACATCTGTCGCACTTGATGCCGCGACAGCAAACAAACAGTTACTTGGTGAGGCGGTATATATAGATGCGAGTGGTGGGACATCTGGAGTGATAAAAGGAACGGTTGCATTCAATAGTACCACCGATGGATATATGTATGTAGAGCAAGCAAGCGGCAGTTATGTAAATAGGGTCAACATATCCTCTACAGTACCCTTCACTTGGGCTGACGCAGACGAAATTAGTATAACCTTTAGCTACGAGGCCGCATAATGCGTACTTTTCCAGAAATAACATCAGAAGTACAAGAAGCAACAGGGCGCAAGGGCGCTGATGAACTTGTACTTATTAAGCAAAATGCGATTACCGCTACCAAACGATTTAAAAGCGTTATGCGACGACCTTGGAGCCGCCTAGGCATAAAAACAGACATTTTTGCTAATCAACAAGATTACCAGCTTCCACAGAAGGTGCAACGTGTTATGGGTGTGAGTTATTTGTACGGCGAAAACTATTTCCCCCTAGTCGAGGTTGGCAGTGAAGAGAGCTGGGAGAAGCTCAACGCCGTACCGAGTGTAACAATTGGAATACCACGCTTCTTTTATCCAAAAGGTAAACATGTTATTTCCATCTATCCTATGCCAGGTGACGCAGTAGAAGAAGGTTTAAAGGTATATTACGAGCTCCGGCAGGGCGACAGGTTTGCCGATAACTACTCGACGGGAACGGTGACCGTTACAAACGGGAGCGCCACCATTACGCATTCTGACGCTGGGTTTACTGCCGATATGGTTGGACGATATTTCCATGTCGAGGATGGTAGCGATGACAGCTGGTACCAAATTGTAGAATATATGGGTCCAAGTACATTAACATTAGAGAACTACTATGAAGGCCTAAGCGGTGGCAGTCGGGACTTTCTTATAGGGGCTGTGCCAGATATACCCGAGGAATACCATGACGCTATTGTTGATTATTGCTTAGCGCGATTCTATCTGCGGCGCGACCCAAAGAAAGCGGCGGATTATATGCTGCTTTTTAATGCTGCACTTGATGAATGCAAAGAGCTATATGCCTCCCCTACTTCTCAAGATGAAATACCAAACTTGCAAAATACGGCACTAAATGTATTTGATATACCTCCAACTGTACTATCATGATTGAAGCAATTACACACGAACTATTCCATGGCGGAACGGCTGTTGACAGAAAAGTGGGTATTAAGTACTCCCACGGATATTCACATGCTCTGGATTTTCGTAAAAAAGCAGGGCGCATGTCGGTATTGCCCGGCGCAAGAGAGATTGGTAAGGGCAATATTTCTGACCTTATACAACAGGTTGTCCAGGTGGATAATGGTGACAGGTATGCCTACGGCAACAATGGCTGGATTTATAAGATCGACACTAACAATGACATCACGCCAGTCACAAAGTTAAGTGATAGCGCTGGCGGCTTATTATACAGGCGAGACACTGACGAAATGTACGCTACGGGGACACGAACTGTGTCACGATACGGAAAGTTCTCCACATCAACGCCCACCCCTGTTATCGATGTGGATAAATATGGGCCATCCCGGTCTGAATCTCAAAATGCATTACGTGAGGGAGGAGGTGAAACGTTTGACTTGGTGTCTTCAATAGACGAAGGTGACCGAATCGAATTCACCCCAGACATAGAGCCGCTCTATTCTTTTAAAGTCAAACTCGTAGACAAAGGCACAGGCGACTGGACATTAACAATGCATGATGACGCGAACAATGAACTTGCTACAGTAACTATCGCTAATGCCGATCTCCCCTCTCAAAGTGGGCTGGTTGAGTTTGTATTCTCAAATCAAGTGAGGATGTTTGTTGATCCAAATGCTCGCACTTACCACATGCACCTCACCTCAGACGATGGAACTGGAAGTATACAGGTGACTAATGAAGGTGACATGACTGGTGCCGACTTTGAAATGTGGGCGGATAGGCTAGTAGAAACGAATAACGGCTTGCATCCTATAGAGCAGTTTTTAAACCTTACTGTCATCGGCAATGAGCGCTACCTTAGTGTCTGGGAGCCACTGAGCGAAGACCCTACAAATCTGGAATGGTTACGCCATCGGCTTGTATTGCCGCCTGGATATGAGATTAATGGATTAGCAGCAAACGATGAATATTTATGTATGTCGGCCGAACTCCGTTCAAGTGACGGCGACAGAACTTACCAACACGGCAAGTTATTCTTCTGGAATGGGCTTGACCCAACGTATGAATTCTATATAGATGTGCCTGAAGGGGTACCTGAATCCCCTTATACATACGGTAATACAGTGTATATGATTATTAATGGCTCTCTTTACTGCTGGCCTGGTGGAAAACAATTAGTGAAAGTACGAACTTTCGAGTTTACTGACAGCGAATATAGCGACGTTGTAGACCAAACATTTAACTACCCGAACATGTTGACGGTAAGGCGTGGTATGCTTCTTGTCGGTTACCCATCATATACCACAAACACCTCATTGCCATATACCATTCGCTCATGGGGACAGAAGACAAAAGACTTCCCTATGGTGCTTGGTGATAACTATTCGATTAGCTCTGGTACAAAATATAATACCGGTGGCTCGCTATACATTGGCGGTATATGGAACTTTGGTGACACACTGTATATTGCCTCAAACGACAATGGAGACTACAGATTAGACATTGTCGATAATTCATCCGACCCTGCATCCGATGCCACTTGGGAGTCGTTAGAGTTTGACGCTGGTGACCCGACACATGAAAAGCAGGCCGTAGCTTTAGTCGCGAAGTTTGGTAACGGCATACCCTCAGGATATACAGTGACACCCAAAATACGCTACAACTGGGCAACAAGCTGGACTGAGGGTAATGCGCTAAATGATTCTAATGACTATCGTATGGACTTGGAGGACAGATTCAATGTTGCAGAATACGGCCTCAATATAACACATGACGGCACTGCAACGGAACCACTGGAAGTTACAGCAATTAAATTTGTGTACGATGACCTACGTGACGAATTGGAGTGGAAATAATGGATGACCTCTTTGGCGACAAATATCAGAGTTTGGAAACCTCAAGCGGCAAGTCAGCGACTAAACAGCTTCGCAATGACTTCCTAAGCATCAACGACGCGCCTATACAGTATGTACAGCGCGAACGGATTATTCCACGCCAGACATACGCTCAGCAGCAAAATGTAACAGGAGTCAATAAAAATATCGTGATGACTGACCCTGTCACGGGAATTGATAGCCTGTTCATTGGCTATGAGGAGGATGCCACCAGTGATGGATAATCAAAGAAGTGGACACTACGTTGCTAAGCTTGCGCAGCGGTTCTTTGATGTGCGAACAGCTGCCGACAAAGACTTGGTATTTTCGAGTGAGTTCCCTCTTTTGAAAGAGGAAGCCACGGGGATAATTGACACCTCTACTTTGGGGCCTGATTTTGACTATTACCCCATATACAATCATGGCCTTGGGTATCACCCTTTTTTTATATTCATTACAGAAGATGCTGGGATTTCATTTCGTGGCGCTGTTGACAGCAACTATGTGTATATGTCACCTAGTGCAGGACTACGGTATAGATGGATAGTATATAGACTCCCTTTATACCGTAGTTTCGAATCCCCTGTTTCTAATAATTTATCGGTGCAGAATGACAATGATA
Source organism: uncultured Candidatus Saccharibacteria bacterium (assembly GCA_964537935.1). Classification (GTDB taxonomy): domain Bacteria; phylum Patescibacteriota; class Saccharimonadia; order Saccharimonadales; family CAZICT01; genus CAZICT01. Next base: position 39,799 of record CAZICT010000006.1, read on the forward strand.
GCAATCTAAAGTTCAAGTTTGCTAAGAATGGTAAAAACATAAACAGCACTGACCTTAGAGACTTCACTATTCACTCAGATACTATGAGCCCTATAGTACATGCAGTAAATTTTAAGGAGCCTTCTACCAGTGATTTCTTTTCGACGTCGATTGGTGATCTTTGGAGGCATATTGTAGAAGTTAATCTTCCCTATGAACCGCTTGTATTTGCTTTTGGAGAATACACGCACGAAGACTTTGGAAATTCATTACATGGAAAGTCTGTGCCCATAATGGGATCTGACACGTATCTTCCGCCCACTCTGAGAGCCACTCCTGAAGAAATAACCGTCGAGGCCCCTAAGGCAATGATAAGAACAAGTATCATACAGTTTAAAGACCAATTTTTATCTAATATAATAAACAATGTTATATACTAA
>CAZICT010000007.1:0-25436 GCA_964537935.1 uncultured Candidatus Saccharibacteria bacterium
ATTAGATTTCCCTATGAGGACACTGAAAGACGATCAGTTTGATAGGCGCAAGGTGGAAGTACGGTAACGTATGGAGCCGAAGCGTACTAATAGTCCCATTGACTTTTTACGACCATGAGAAACGCATCGCTTTTATCAAAACTGGCATAGCCAGCTTTGGCTAAAAGCTTCTGGCGCACAGCGCCGATTTTACCTGCGTTGCGCAAGAGTAGTATTTTCATACAACTCCTTTGTGCTACTCGGTAATAATCGACACCGTGCATCCAGCTGCGTCCCTCATGGAAGACAAGTGTATATTGACTAGTTATTGGTGGTTACCAAGCCATCATGAGACGTTTGTTAACAACTCAAAAATCCGTGCGCATAGAGTTTGTAGTACTTTGCGAGATGCTATAACTCTATGCAATAGCATGGACCCCGACATCACGCCTCTCAAGGAGGCGTGGAAGATAGAAGATATAAGGTAGAAGATGGCAAAACGCTATCTTCCAACTTCCAGCTTCCGACTTCCGCGCTTCCGGGACGGAAGCGCTCGTCGGTGCCCATGGCGCAAGGGAGACACCTGTTCCCATACCGAACACAGCAGTTAAGCCTTGCAGCGGTTACAATACTTGGGGTTCACCCCTGGGAAAATAGCACGGTGCCGAATTATAAAAAGACCATCCGAGTTAGGATGGTCTTTTTCTTTTGGCATGAGAGGAGGTGACTCCTCCTCTCATCGCGCCGGGCAGCCGAGTGAATCGTCTGCGCGGGCTGCTCTCCTCCCGGGCCGAGACGTAGCGATTTATTATTTTCGCTTTTTTGTTTTTTATGCTTACTGCTTATCAGTAAATATAAAAGTACAAATAAAGGAATTAATATTGCTGGAATGCACAGGGCAGAGATGGCTGTCCGTTGCGAAATTTCAATATCAAGAAGGTAAATACCTGAAAATACTATGCTTGAGCACAGGGAAACGAAGAAAATAGCTACAAAGCTGATTGCCAGCAAGTAGGTGTTGCCATCGTCATCACCCCAGCCACCAGTTTTCTCAATTATCCCTACCCACAAAGGAGTAGATATTACCAAGAGTGTGATACCTATGACAGCAGCCTTAATCAGGGACTGGAATATGCTTACTGTAAAAAATCTTGTTGTGTGAAAGAGGAGTTCAAGTTGTAGGCCGGGTGTGAAAATGATCAGAGGCAGCAACACCGTAGCAATATGTCTGCTGCTGGTCTTTTCAATATCACTCCATGCACTCATGCTTATGATTCTCTCCTTGCGGGTGTTATTTTGCAAGCATAAGCAGATTGTGAAGATTCCAGAACGTAAGCGTTGACATATGGTTATGCTTGTGTTATCATAAGCACATTCGATAAGAATAAGAGGGTTTCGCCTGAAAGGGCGAGGCCCTTTATTTTTTCGAGAGATTTATAAACATAGGGAGGCCTCACATAATGGCAGGAACTAAAGCTGGCGGCAAAGCTGCTGCTGCAACAAACAAGAAGAAGCATGGCGCAGATTTTTACGCAAAAATCGGTGCTATGGGTGGTAAAAAGGGTCGTACCGGTGGCTTTTATGCTAACCGTGAGCTAGCCCGAATTGCCGGTGCAAAAGGTGGCCGTATTAGTCGCCGCACCAAGAAAACAGTTTAAAAAAGCTGTTTGCTTCAAAATTAAGCTCCACTTGGCAGTTGCCTGGTGGAGCTTTTATTTAAAAGTAGGTGGAGCCACATGGGCCTCAAGTGTGTTTTTATAGCGCTGTGAGAGTCTGTAGGGCCGGCAAAAGCGTGAATTGCTTACATGCCACTTGGTATTGCAGTTATAACAACCGTAAGCTTGAGGGCCTTCCTGAAAGCTCACAATTCCACAGGCAGGGCAAGTGCTGCGCTGATGCAACCAATCACGGTAGGTATCAAGGCAGTCTTGGATGTGTTCTTCGTCAATCTCGACATCCACCACCTTACCGATTTCTTTAGCTGTCTCCCAGGCCTCAGCCTCCAGTGTTAATAGCTCAAAGTCTGATTGGTATTTGGCATGGCCAAGTTTGGCATGTGCAGCTTCATGAAGCAGTGACCATTGTGTTTTTATATCTTTGCGCTCTGATGGTTTATAGAATACGGTATTATTTTTTGGCGACCAGTAAAATGATGAACCTGCAGCAAATATCGTATCGGGCAATAACTTTTGAAGCTTAGCGATGAGTTGATTCATAGTAATCTTTGGCTATCTCGTAGCATCCATAAACAACTGCCGTCTCAGCATTTTTAGCGGCTACCACAGGAGGGATAGTTAGCATGGGATTTTCGTATATCTTCAAATGCTCAGTTAACCGTTCGCTAAATTTGTCAAAATGACTACCCACACCGCCACCAATCACAATAATGTCCGGGGTAAGAGTCGCGATTAAATCAATCAGGCCAATCGCTATATTTCGCGCAACTACATACCAGGTGCGCGGATCTTCAATTTCACTGGCGCGTTTACCAAACTTCTCAACTATGGCGCTGCCTGAGGCAAAGTCTTCCCAGCGCTGCAGTCTGCCATCATGCTCCAGCAGGATATGGCCGATTTCCGCATCAGCAAAGCGAGGGTCGATGTTTCCCCCTGTTATGAAACCGCCACCAATGCCGGTACTCACAGTTACATACAATACTTTGTCATATTTGTTGCCAAGCAACCGGGCTTCTGAAAGTCCGGCTAAGTTAGCATCATTTTCGACGATAATCGGGCAGCGAAAAATTTTCTCGGCATCAGCCTGAATGGGAACGTTCTCCCAGGGCAGATTGCCAAATACCAGCCCAACCCCTGCCTTACGGTTGATTTTACCAGGAACAGCAAAGCCGATAACACGCAATTGGTCAGTCGAAATTTTCTTTGCATTTTCCTTTAGCGTAGTCACGAATTCTTCATAATTTTTTGGAGTGGGGAATTTGTATTCGGTCATAACCGAACCTTTTTCATCTAACAGGGCAATTAATGTTTTTGTGCCCCCTACGTCAACTGCGCCGTACATGAGTTGTAGTGTAGCATAATACCCCCTTAAAACTACCCCTTTGACCTACAGGGAGATAACAGATATAATAATCTATAACCGATCAGACTCTTAAGTAGGTTCACGCCTATTTTTGCCGTTTGGAGGAAATACATCATAAAGGAGGCATGTAATTCATGTCAAAATCTAGCAATATAACAATGGACGAGTTGCTAGCGTCCACAGATATACAGCAAATCAAGGCTGGCGATGTCGTTGAAGGCACTGTCAGCTCTGTACGTAAGCACGAAGTCTGGGTTGATCTTGGTGCTAACGGAGTCGGTGTAGTAATGCGCCGCGAAATTGGCCATGGCCAGAAGCTCGAGGAAGGCCAAAGTGTGGTCACGAGCGTAATTGATCCGGAAATGGAAGAAGGGTATGCGCTTTTAAGCATGCGCCGGGCGGCTAAGGATCGCGGATGGGACGAGCTACAGAAGGCTTTCGATAATCAAGAAATCATCGAGATAACACCTTACGATGCTAATCGTGGCGGTTTACTCATTGAACTTGAAGGCATAAGGGGCTTTTTACCTGTATCGCAGCTTTCAGCCGGTAATTATCCAAGAGTTTCAGGAGCCGACAAAGATGAAATATTACAAAAGCTTAACAAGCTTGTAGATAAAAAACTTCGAGTCCGAATTTTGGACATCAGCCGCAAAGACAATAAGCTTATTTTCTCTGAAAAAGAGGCTATTAAAGATGATATGCAAGCTCGTTTTGCGGAATTGAAAGTAGGTGACGAAGTCGAGGGAGTCGTGACTGGCGTGATCGATTTCGGTGCGTTCGTGAATGTTGAGGGCATTGAGGGCCTGATTCATATCTCAGAGATCTCATGGGAACGCGTAGAAGATCCACGTGAGTATGTTAAGACTGGCGATAAGGTCAAGGCTAAAATCATCTCAATAGACAAAGACCGCTTAAGTCTTAGCCTCAAGCAAATGACCGAAGATCCTTGGCTTCACGAAGTCAAGTCGTTCAAGAAGGGCGAAATGGTTGAAGGTAAAGTAACCCGCATCACTCCATTTGGCGCATTCGTACAGCTTAGTCCTTCGGTAGAGGCATTGGTTCATGTCTCAGAAATGAGTGACGATGAAGGTGCTGATCCGGAGAAGATATTCCAGCTCAACGAGAAGAAGAAATTCAAAGTCATAGATATCGATACTGAGGGTCGAAAGATTGCTCTCAGTCTCAAAGACGCTAAATAACAAGTCAAAGCGATGAAATAATTTTAACCGGCGGCAGCCAGAAAGGAGCTAGGAATGTCCACCAAAATTGAAGTCGAAGACACCATTACCGTTGGTAGCCTGGCCGATAAACTCAAGCTGCCGGTTACCAAGCTCATTGGTGAGTTGATGAAAAACGGTGTCATGGCAACCGTTAATGAGCGTATCGATTATGATACTGCCCAGATAATTGTCGAAGAACTAGGCCTTGATATTGAGCTTACCAAAAAGGAAACAGAAGCAGCCCTGGTACGCGAAAAACGTACTGCGAGCGAAGAAGCACCAAACCGGCCACCGGTTGTTGCTGTGATGGGGCATGTTGACCATGGTAAGACGACTCTACTGGATGCAATCAAAGGATCTAAGGTAGCCTCTGAGGAAGCAGGTGGTATTACGCAGCATATTTCCGCTTATCAAGTTGTGCGGAACGATCGTCCGATTACTTTTCTGGATACTCCAGGCCATGAGGCGTTCGCGGCCATTCGTGAACATGGCGCTCATTTAACTGATTTAGTTGTCATTGTGGTTGCAGCAGATGATGGTATCAAGCCGCAGACGCTTGAAGCTATCCGTTTTGCCAGAAAAGCCAACGTTAAAATGATAATTGCAATTAACAAGATAGATAAAGAAGGTGCTGACCCAAACCGAGTAAAACAGCAACTGGCTGAACAAAACTTGTTAATAGAGGAGTGGGGTGGTGATACGGTGGCAGTCAATGTTTCTGCACTAAAGGGGCAGGGAATAAACGAGTTGCTTGATATGATTTTGCTAGTTGCAGATGTCGAAGATTTTCGGGCAGATGTAGATGTACCGGCCTCAGGGCTTATTATCGAAGCAAATATGGAACAGGGGCGTGGCCCGGTTGCCAATGCGCTTATTGAGGCAGGAACCCTTGCTAAAGGTGACTTTATCGTTGCTGGCGGAACTTATGCGCGCGTGCGTAATCTTGAAACTACAGAAGGCAAAACGATAGACAAAGCCGGTCCCTCCACACCGGTTGTTATTACCGGTTTCAAGGATTTACCGCAGTTTGGCGATGCATTTACAAAGGTCAAAAATGAAAAAGAAGCCCGCACACAAGCAGCTAAAGCTCAACAGAGCACTAAATCTACAGGAGCGCTTGATATAAACAGCAGTGAACTCATAAGGCTTATTAACCGTTCAAATAAGCTAACAGAGCTTAATGTTATTGTGAAGGCTGATGTTCAGGGTTCGCTTGCTTCGGTGGTCGATAGTCTTAAAAGTGTCGATACCGAGGAAGTTGCTGTCAGGGTAGTGGGATCCGGTATTGGCCATGTCAATGAAAATGATGTAAGCCTGGCCCATGCCAGCAATGCAATTATCTATGCGTTTAACGTGGCGACTCCGCCCAATATCAAGCAGCATGCTAACAGGGACAAGGTATCCATTCGTTCCTATAACATTATCTACGAGTTACTTGATGACGCCAAAGAAGAGCTGACTAAGCTGCTTGCACCGGAAGTCAAAGAAACTGAAGTCGGAAGACTGAATGTTAAAGGAGTTTTCAAAACCACCAAAACAGAAGTGATTTGCGGAGGCGAGGTTACTAAAGGCAAGTTGATTACACCGGCGTTAGCTAAAGTTGTTCGTGATGGCGAAGAAATAGCAGAAGTGCAAGTAACCAACCTTAAACGCGGACCCCAAGACACCAAAGAAGTGTTCGAAGGCGAAATGTGTGGACTCAGCTTCACATCGACCAGTCGGGTAGACCTCAAAGAAGGCGATCACATAGATGTCTTTACCAGAGAAACCGTAGCTCGTACGCTCTAATATTTGCTTACATCCATACAAAAACCCCGCCCCAGGGCTTTTTGTACTTTAAATGCATATGTACAAAAAGGCAAAAAGATATTTTAGTACTTGATTTATTATTATGTTTATGCTAATATAATACTATTCTTAAACAAAAATAAAAAATGTAAATAAGGATAATATCTATGAGCGAACAGCTTAATCAGCCAACCCCAGACGAGCTTAGTAAAAGATATCTTGACGCTAAGGATAAAGGCACTCCTCAAAACTATGGGGAGGCCTATTCGGACTTTATATCTCAAAAAGCACAGGCCCGTTTAGGCGAACAAGGCAATGCTGCTGATGAATGGTCAGAGGCTCTAAATGCCGAGCAGTCTCTTGCTGAGTCGGCAAAAGACGATATACCAGAAGAGCTTGAAGGCTTAAGTATGACTATCGCTGGACGCGAGTTACGAAATAAGGGCAGGTTCGTATCTAATGATACGAAAGAAAAACTTGAAAATCATCTTGCTCAAATGAGTAGTGAAGAACCAGGGGAAGAACCTGATAAACAGCTGAGAAATCGTGAAGATATAGAGAAAGACCTAAAAGAAGCTCAAAAATCTACGCGGAGCGCTCAGGCTGGTGGGCTTTCGGCAACAGAAAGGAATAAACGCTTTGCAAGAGAGTTAGAGCTTGCCAAAGAGCTTTCGGGCACGGAAGAAAAAAATCAGTCAGAATCAGAATCTCAATACTCCTTTAAAGGTGAAGATCTTGTAGGTCCTAGGCTTGCAGTCAATCCAGAAAATAACAATATACAAGAAAAGACTAGCGAAGTTACACAAAAGAGAGCCGTAGAATCTGATAAGGCTAAAGACAATTCGGAAAATCCAGACAAGCATAAAATCCGGCAAGAAGTGACGCAAATTATGAGAGATATTATGCAAGGTGAGGGCGCCCAAAAAGCATTCAGTCAAGGTGGCGAACAAGCTGAACTTTTAAGGAAGAGAGAGCGTCTTGAAGCTGTACTCACCGAGTCTCGCCTTGAGTATGCTCGACTTACGGCACTTCGACGCACTGTAAGCACCTTTGGCCATGCCAAGGAGCTGGAAAGGGCCCGTGAAGCATATGAAGCTGCTCGCAATAACTTTGCTAAGTTTATTCGTGAAGGCTATGAGACAGACGGCTTGGATGAATCTGATATTGATCTATTGCTTCGTGGCCCGGCAATAAACGAAGCGCTTGACCTAAGCAAGATGATTGATGAAGAACGTCTTGCACTAGCCGAGAATGAAAAAGCTAAAAGGTTTATGGATATATGGAGAAAAGGTCCGGGTGAAAAACTATTAAGCAAGGCTGGGTTTAAAAGAAAACTCAAGCAAGTCATGACTGTGGCTGGTATCGGCCTTGCGGCGGGCCTAACTGCTGGTGCTGCTTTTGGTGCTGTTGCTGCCGGCGTAGCTACAGGTGCAATAAGTGGATCTATTAGAGCACGAGCAAAAGTTAACTATGATGTTGATAATAAGATTCAAGCTGATAGAGATAAGACCGAAGAACGACAAAAGCAGATTTTTAGTGAGCTTGAAAGCCAGGGTAAAGAAATCTCAGGATCAGATATAACTGGCTCTATAGAAGAGATTACTAAAGGAAGGGTTAATCAGAACCGGAGAAGAATGATTGGCAATACAGCGATTGGTGCTATCCTGGGTAGTGCCGCGGCAGTAGCCGCGCCGGCAATCGGCGAGTACATAAGTGAGAAGGGCGGAGATATCGCAGAATGGGCACAGGATGCGCTCAACGACACTCCGAAAGTTAACGCAGAGAGCATGCCTAAACCAGAAGTGGACCTACAAGCCCCTAATGCCCCTGAGGCTCCACTACCGACTGAATCATTTATTGATACTGTTGCCAGTGGTGATGGCATAACTCACACCGTACGTGACCTTATTGCAGAGCGCACCGGCGTTACCCCAACCCCCGAGCAGCTAAAGGCTTTATATGACACTAATGCTGACATGCTCAATCGCTTACCTGGCGTAGTAGAAATGCCAAATGTTTACGGTGGCCATGGCTTCAGTGCTCCAGGAATTCAAACCGAAATTCCTGGTGAATTAGCCGAGCAGCTAGTCGAGCAGTTCAATTCAATGCGCTAAATGTTAAAATAAAATAAAAAGGAATTACAATTATGTTTAAACTTGATGACAATTTACTACGAGAACTAGGACTGGGTGAACTGCCGCCAGAAGAGAAAAATCGGATGCTGCAGCATATCTACGAAACGCTTGAAATGCGTGTCGGGATGAAATTGGCCGAGCAGATGACCAACGAGCAGCTCGATGAGTTTGAAGGGTTCATTAACCGCAAAGACGAAGCTGGTGCCCTCAAGTGGCTTGAGACCAATTTCCCCAATTACAAGCAAGTGGTTGCCGACGAGCTCGAAAATTTAAAGACCGAAGTCAAGGCTTCAGCCGAGCAAATAATAGCAGCCAGTAAACAACAGTAATTATTGTTTGAGTTCAGGATGTCCGGCGAGAAATGCCTCGCTGGACATTTCTTTTTTGCCGGCGGGCTTTAACCGTTCGATTAACAAAGAGCCTGTAGCACAGAAAACTCCGATACGCTTTTTATCGATAAATACAGAGCCAGCCGTACCCGTAGCGTCCGACACACTGGCTTCTATTATCGTTACAGGAGTACCAGCCAGTTCGGTGTAGCTGCCGGGCCATCCAAGATAGGCCCGGATTTCACGTTCTATAATTTCCGCAGGTTTATGCCAGTCTATGCGGCCATCTTCTTTTGTAAGGGTATGTACGTAGGTTGCATAAGATTCATCTTGGGGTGCGGCTGCCACACTACCGCTTAATATATCAGGCAGCAGCGTAGTGAGTAGACTTGCGGCGCGTTCGACGAGTTGCTCGAAAATCTCTTGCTTTGATTCGTTTCCTGAAAGGGGCAGCTCGGCCTGGCCAAAAATAGGACCGGCGTCCATTTTTTGCGCAAGTCGCATTAGAGATACACCAGTTAATCTATCACCGTTAAGAATCGCCGCTTCAATAGGCGTGGATCCGCGATATTTTGGCAACAAAGATGGATGAATATTAAGAATACCGCCTGGAAATGCGTTAATCACAGACAAAGGGATGATTCTGCCAAAGGCCGCCAGAATTCCCACCTTTGCACCCGAGTCTTTAATGAGCTTTATGACACTCTGCTCATCCCAATTATTCACTACAGTTATATTATTGGCATTAGCAATCGCCACGACTTTATCTTGGCGCTGCTTACGGCTCTTTTTAACTGCAGGCTTGACTATAAGGTGGCTGACGTTATAACCCTGGTCAATTAAAGATTGTAAAAGCAGGCCTTCCTCTTGAACGCTACTTGCTAAACGCTCATTACCAAAGAATATTACTGTAGGTTTTGAGCTGTCCATATAAATTTATTCCCATAAATCTTTATTGTTTTTGACATCATTTTTGTAATCAAGTGGTTCGAGCTGTCCCTTTTCATTCAACTTAAAGAACGCATCAGTTACTTCTCTAATATGATCTATAAATACGATACCATTTGTATGATCTACTTCGTGTTGAAAGATCCTGGCCAGGAAGCCCTCGGCAGTAACCCTTATAGGGCGCCCGTTTTCATCAAGGGCGCTTATTCGCACCTTTTCGTAGCGTGGCACTCGACCATAAACATCTTTTATCGAAAGACACCCTTCATAGTCTTCAACAACTTCTCCCTCGTACTTAGTAATTTTCGGATTGATGAACACTTGAAATGTCCGATCTTTTTTATCGTCAAAATTACTACGAATAACGACAATTCTTAAGTTTACGTCTATCTGTATTGCTGCTAATGCTACACCAACTTCGTGCTCACGACTGTCTTCCCAATCCAAAGTAGCTGAGCACATATCTTGTACGATAGCTTTTATATCATCGTTGATATGACCAACTTTTTTTGAACGCATGCGTAAGGACTCATGCGGGAGTGCAATAATATCTTCTTTAGTCTTACTCATTCAGGTGAGTATACCTTAAGAAGTGAAGCCACGGAAGATTACAATAAATCCACCGGATCAATATCGTATTTTACTTTTGATGGTAGAGAGTGGATTATTTCTATTAAATATTTTCGTTGTTTCGCTTTTACGACAACCTGCCAATTAATCATGTTATTGACCTTTTCTTTGAATGAAGGATGAGGATCTGATATTTCCACGGGGACAGAAAGCGACCTGATTTTATCAATAACCTCACCACAAACTTTTGAAGCTGTTTTACCGGATTTTCGCTGTACCGTAATTTTTAGCAAGTATACGAACGGCGGGAATTCATAATCTTTACGGCTTTTCAATTGAAGACGGTAAAAAGCCTCATAATCTCTGGTAATTGCCGAATGCAGAATAGGATTATTGGGCTGATAGGTCTGGATAATAACTGTGGTATCCCGGTGTCCTCTCCCGGCCCTACCGATTATCTGAGAGAGTGTCTGAAAAGCAGTCTCTTCAGCGGTATAGTCAGGAAAGTTAAGGCTGGTGTCAGCGTTTATAACTCCAACTGTAGATAGCTTTGGCAGGTCCAAGCCTTTGCTGACCATTTGTGTGCCGACAATTATATCCAAATCTCCTTTTTTGACCTTTTGATAATTCTCAAAAAGCGTTTCGCTTTTTAGGTTGTCACTATCAAAACGTATAACGTTTGCCTTGGGAAAGAGTTTATGAAGTTCACTGATAATAGCTTTGGTACCAACACTCTTGAAAATTATCTCGGTAGAATGACATATCGGACAAGAAGATCGGGATTGTTTGGTATAACCGCATGTATGGCACTGCATAGAGTGTGAATCGCCATGATAGGTAAGCGGTATGTCACATCGGGGACAGTCGTCTTGCCAGCCGCAGGATTGACACAAGACGATACGTGCACTGCCGCGCCGATTAAGAAACAGTAGTGTTTGGGTTTTTAAGGCTAAGTTATTTTCGACTTGTTGTAAGAGTAACTCACTGAGTATGGTCGAGCGAACGAAATTATCGCGATTACTGGCATCAATGATTTCTGTTGCGGTGGTATGGGCAGAACGCATGGCTGTTCCAGCTAACCTTAGGATGGGCAATTGCTTTTGCTCGAAGGCATAATAGTCGACAATAGGAGGTGTAGCACTTCCAAGCACGACTTTAGCTTGATGCTGACCAGCCAGCTTTGCGGCCACTCTTGACGCCACATAATATGGAGTTTGCTCTTGCTTGTATGCGCGGTCATGAAATTCGTCTAAAATTACGAACCCTATGTTCTTAAGTGGTGTGAACAGCGCTGAGCGAGGACCAATAACTATCCGAGGACTATCAAGCTTAGCGATCTGCAGCCAGTGCTTTCTTCTTACAGCCGGAGTTTGTTGGGAATGAAGAAGGATGGTCTGTCCCGGAAATGCTTCATCAATCTGGCTAACCAATTGAGAGGTTAGACCGATTTCAGGTGTTAAAAGCAGAACTGAGCTGCCATTGTCAAAGCTATGCTTAATAAGCTCGACGTACAGCCTTGTTTTTCCGCTACCGGTATCGCCGTGAACCAGGTGCATCTTTGAGGCAGTCTGCGAAATTACATCGAAAGCTTTTTGTTGATGGGAGGTTAAAGAAGGAAGCTTTGGGCTTTGGCTTGTGGGGTTACTGGCTAAATCGTTATTATCGGCAGGAGTATTTACGAGGAATGTCGGAACAATGAGGGATATTATCTGTCCGAAAGGTGCGGGATAGTATGATTTCAACCAAGAGGTAAGTTCTAGCAGCTCATTCGGTATTATTACGTTCTCTAAAATTCGTACAAACGGTTTTGTTTTGAAGTCTGGCTTTTTGGTTCGCCCTATAACAACGGCCGGTACCTTTTTGTTTTTTAAAAATACAATCACAACCGTGCCTTTATGTAGGTCTGCCTCTGATTCGTAGGTCAGCGGCGCTTCCGAGTGGTATTGCTGGCTAGATACCCACACATGATAGTAATACATAGCCTCATTATAGAGTGTATAGGCAAAATGCCTTGAAAAGTCATGAATTAACGTCTATACTTTACGTTGTTTGAATGACAATAGACGCTTATGTTAGATGTATTCATCACTTCACGAGTTAGACGGAAAATAATAGTCGTGTACGCTAAGTATCCCGACTTTAAAACTCATGTCCGTGGGCTGGCAAAACTTATTAAGGAGGATGCCGGAAATATCCAACGTGAATTAAAGCGATTAGAGAAAATAGGCTTTCTTATCTCTGAGCGTCAGGGAAATACAAAAATTTACCATACCAATAAACACTTTGCCATATTCAAGGAACTGCAAAGCATAGTGTTGAAGTCACAACGCATGAATCAAAAGCGCCAACAAGCTAAACAGTAAAACAGATGTGGTTGCATTTCTTTCTCTGTTACAGTAGAATGTGACAGTTATGATACAAGTTACACGAAAAGATTCTAAAGAGCCGGTTGAAAATCTGCTGCGACGATTTACCCGTAAAGTACAGCAGTCAGGCGTAGTTGCCAAAGCAAAACAGTCTGAGTATTTTGAGAAACCAATGAGCAAACGAGACCGACGCAAAAAAGCGATTATCCGCAAAAGCCGTAAGTCTCAAAAGCTGCGCAAAATTAAGCTAGGCCAATAGACCATGACAATTAAGCAGCGCATAGATACTGATCTGAAGCAGGCGCTGTTGTCCCAGGATAAGCCTTTAGTGTCTGTTTTACGTGGCCTCAAAAGTGCAATCTTGTACGCAGAGGTTGCTGAAGGTAAACGAGAAGTAGGCCTTGGTGATGAGGCTATTATTCAGCTCCTTGCAAAAGAAGCTAAAAAAAGGCAAGAAAGTGCCGATTTGTACAAAAGAGGTGGAAGCACCGAACGGGCAGACCAAGAGTTATCTGAAAAGAGAATAATTGAGCAATATCTGCCCAAACAGCTGACAGACGATGAGCTCGGGGTTATTGTGAAAGAAGTTATTAGCGAACAGACCGATAATATTGTTATGGGTAAAATTATAGGTGAAGTAAAGCAAAGGACTGAGGGCAAGGCAGACGGAGCCCGAATAGCCCAATCTGTTAAACAGGAACTTGGTACATGATTATTTTTATGGGTGTGGCCGGTTCCGGCAAAAGCGTACAGGGCAGGATGCTTGCCGATCGGCTTGGCTTGCCTTGGTTGTCTTCCGGTGAATTCTTACGCATGCTTATTTCCGGTGAACGTCGCAAGGAAATGCTTTCCGGTAAGCTCATCGATGATCAGGATATAATCGCTTTGATACAGAAGGTGTTTTCCTTGATTGATGTGGAGGAGGAATTTATTCTCGACGGATTTCCAAGAACGGTAGCCCAGGCCGACTGGTTATTGGCCCAGGTAAAGTATGGTCAACTTTCAGTAAGCGCCGTAGTACATCTTGAAGCGTCAGAAGAAGAAGTAGCCAAACGTTTACTGGCCCGAGGGCGTCAAGACGACCATCATGAGGCCATCACCGAGAGATTTAAAGAGTACGAAGAAACATTAAAACCGATCTTAAGTCACTTTGAGGCAGCGTCGGTTCCAGTACTGCGGATTAATGGCGAACAGCCTGTAGAAAAGGTACAACAAGATATCGTAAAGGCTCTTGAAGCAAACAATGTACACGCAAGTTAAAACTCCTAAAGAGCTGGATGCGATGCGTCAAAGCGGTAAGTTATTGGCTACGGTGTTGGCTACGCTTAAAGCCGCGATAGAACCCGGCATAACGACCCGGTATCTTGCTGAAATCGCTAAACGTGAATTAAGAGCTACCGGTGGGCAGCCAACCTTTCTGGGTTATATGGGTGTTTTCTCTCAATTCCCCGATGTTATTTGTATTTCGGTAAACGATGAAGTTGTCCACGGTATACCAAGCGACAGGACTCTTAGGGAGGGGGATATTGTGAGTATGGACTTTGGCGTAACCTATGAAGGGATGATAACCGATAGCGCAGTAAGTGTTATTGTAGGTAAAAGCTCAAAAGAGGTGGAACAGCTGCTTGGAAATACCAAAGCTGCTCTGGATGCTGGCATTAACGTGCTTCAAGACGGCGTCACTACCGGTGATATAGGATCAGCTATCGAAGCAAAGCTGAAAAAGCACAAATACGGTATCGTAAGAGATTTGGTTGGTCACGGTGTAGGGCATGAGCTGCATGAAGATCCTAATATTCCAAATTTCGGTAAACCCGGAAAAGGACAAAAACTACAAGCTGGCATGACCATTGCTATTGAGCCGATGTCGACTCTAGGTAAAGAAGGGGTTTATGTAGATGATGACGGCTGGACTATCAAAACCAGTGATGGGTCTCTATCGGCACACTTTGAGCATACGGTGCTTATAACTGAAGCTGGTTCCGAAGTTCTAACAGCGCTATAAAATTCAGCTATCTAATTGTACCTGGTAACAATAAGCGCTATACTTGCGTGTATGCGAGAACAATCGCCAAACTACTATTTTGGCATTGATATTGGTACTAGTACTGTCCGATGTATAGTGGGCATGATAGATACTAACACTTCACAGCTTTCAGTTATTGGTCACGGTAGTGCGCCAAACCATGGTATGCGAAAAGGCAACGTTGTGCATATTGATGACGTCGTAGAAGCAGTGGTGCACGCAGTGACTGAAGCGGAACGAGTTTCTGGCGTACAGGTGCACCACGCGACCATAAACGTCAACGGATCGCATGTAAGCGGTATGAACTCCCGGGGCGTAATAGCTATAAGTAGCGATAACCGAGAGATTACCGAAAGCGACCGGTTGAGGGTAGAAGAAGCGGCAACTATTGTTCAGCTTCCGGCCAATCGCGAAATAATTCAAGTATTTGCAAAAAACTATCGTCTTGACGGCCAGGATAACATTAAAGATCCTCTCGGTATGCATGGCGTGCGCCTGGAAGTCGATACCCATATCGTGACTGCCGCTACTCCAAATTTGCGCAACCTTGGCGTAGTGTTAGAGAAAGCACGTTTGCGGGCTAGCCACCACACGGTTTCCAGTCTTGCCGCGGCCGAAGCAGTGCTCAATCGTCAACAAAAAGAATCCGGCACTCTCTTGGTTGATATCGGCGCAGGTACTACTAATTTAGTAGTTATAGAAGACGGAGAAGTGCAGCATGTAGCCGTACTGCCTATCGGCGGCATTAATGTAACGAACGACCTGGCAATAGGCCTTAGAACTGACTTGGATATCGCTGAGCTCGTTAAGGTACAACACGCAACACTCGAAAAGCCAACTCGTAGTACGGCCCGAGTAAGCCATGAAGGCAAAGATTACCAGTTTGATGCTGCTGATGTTCACTTGATTACTGAGGCAAGAATTGAGGAGCTGCTTGAATATATCGATAAAGAACTTAAGAAAATACATAAATCCCGTAAGCTTCCCGGAGGTGTGGTGTTAGTGGGAGGTACCGCTAAAATTCCAGGAATAGCCGAGTTCACAAAAGATAAACTACAGCTTGCCGCACGGGTAGGCAGCCTACAACCTATAGGCGGGCTTATAGATACCGTACAGGATACTACCTATACTACGGCCGTAGGCTTAATGATGCTTGACATGTTATTGCTACCGTCAGGCGCAAATCAACAGGCTGGTAAGCCAAACGCCGGTGTATTCGGGCTTGTAGAAGGTCTGTTTAGTAAATTCAAGCGTTAGTTTTAAAAATAACAAGGGTGGTATGATATACTCCACCTATAATTGATTCTAAGAAGGAAACTATATGCCCCAAGTTGCACCAGCGATTGAAACATTTGCACGCATAAAGGTTATTGGAGTCGGCGGAGCGGGTGGCGCCGCAGTCAACAGAATGATTGAGGCAGGCGTGGAGAACGTTGAGTTCATAGTGATTAATACTGACGCTCAAGCGTTACACCACTCCAAAGCTGAAAATAAAATTCATATCGGTAGTGAAACCACACGTGGCTTGGGTGCAGGAGCTGACCCAATCAAAGGCCAAAGTGCTGCCGAAGAGTCGATAGAAGAGATAAGAAAAGTTGTAGCCGGTGCAGATATGGTATTTATTACTATAGGCGCAGGAGGTGGTACCGGTAGTGGCGCTGGGCATGTCGTAGCACGTACAGCCAGAGAAGAAGGAGCACTTGTAGTAGGATTTGCTACAAAGCCTTTTGCATTTGAGGGCGAGAAACGTCGCCGCAATGCCGAATCTGCAATCGAGAATTTAAGAAGCGCCGTAGATACACTTATAATTATTCCTAATGATCGGCTACTACAGACAATCGACCGACAAACACCCCTGCTCGAAGCTTTCAAGGTGGCCGATGACGTGTTACGACAGGGCGTACAGGGCATATCAGACCTTATTACGGTTCATGGACTTATTAACCTTGACTTCGCAGACGTTAAGGCAGTAATGAGCAATGCCGGTTCGGCCCTCATGGGTATTGGGCGTGCGAGTGGTGATGACAGAGCCGTACAGGCAGCACAGCAAGCAGTTGAATCGCCGCTTCTTGAGGTGTCTATAGATGGTGCCAGAGGTATCCTGTTTAACGTTATTGGCGGCAACGACATGTCAATGCATGAAATCAATACTGCCGCAGAAACAATTACCGCTGCTGCAGATCCGGACGCGAATATCATTTTTGGTGCAACCATAAATCCAGACTTGGAAGACGATATCATTATTACAGTGGTGGCGACTGGATTTGATGCTGCTTACTTTAGTAAGCGTAGTCAAACGGAAGAAGCCAATACTTTACAGACGAACTCTACGGCTCCAAGTACCGATCAGGAACCAAAGGCTGACGAATCCATACTAAAGTCTATGGACATGGAGCTCGATCAAGAAGTTCAGCCAGATTTTCACAAAGAAAAGCCTTTACCGAATATCTGGGCGATTGAAAAAGAAGAGGATAACCAGAAAGATACGTCTGAAGATAAGACAAAAGAACGATCTGGCAGCAAAGTTGAATACGAACCACAAACCGGCTCGGTTGATGAAGATGAACTAGAAAAACCCTCATTTTTACGTCGTCTAAAACGCCGAAAAGAAGACAAGTCAGGCGAACAAGAAGACGGAAAAACAGAAACTAAAGATAAGTAATTAATACAACCAAATTTGCTTGCAAAACGCTATAGCTGGCGCTATCATTCTATATATAAGCGCTATATATGGAGTAAACAATATAACGCTCGAACGTTCAAATTGAACAAAGGAGGTGTACAGAATGAAGTGCAGCCAATGCGCGTCCACCGATACCAAGGTGATTGAATCGCGCGATGTTGCAGACGGTGAATCAATTCGCCGCCGCCGCTCTTGCATTCAATGTCAGTTCCGATTCACTACATACGAGCGTATCGAGAGGCCACAAATTATTGTCGTGAAGAACGATGGCACTCGTGAGCTTTTTAATAGGGAAAAGATGCTAGCTGGTTTATATAGGGCCTGTGAAAAGACATCGGTAACCAGTATTCAACTTGAAAAACTGGTAGCCGATATCGAACATCAGATATATGCCTGTGGTGAGCAAGAAGTACCGACCGTAAAAATCGGTGACCTGATTATGGACCGCCTAAGCCGACTTGATGAAGTAGCTTATGTGCGGTTTGCAAGTGTGTATAGACGCTTCACTGATATTGCCGGTTTTGAAAAAGAACTGCTGCAAATACGTGAACGTAAGGTGGGCAATGTCAATACATAAAGACTGAGTGGGTATTGACGGTTGCCCTGAGACCACAAATAACCTTGTAGTTTCAGGGGAGCACAGTAGGGAATGTAAATCTCTCTACAACACTCTAAACAAACATTAATTTAAAAATTATTAAAATGTGACTGATTCCTTGGGGTGGAGCAGTCTAGCATTAAGAGAGGGTAATTATGGGACAAACAGCTATCCTGGGTCGTAGGAGACTATTTACGGCCCCTAAAACGAAGGCATACGATCAGCTTAAGTGGGTTAAGCGTGATTCAGTAATTATGAATCCTATGACTGGCAAGCCTGTGTTTGAACAGTTAGGCGTGGAATTTCCGGAAGGCTGGTCAGTTAATGCAATAAATATAGTGGCCCAAAAATACTTTACTGGTACTCCCGGGACTGAAGAGAGGGAGAAATCCTTAAAGCAGCTGATTAATCGAGTAGTTGATACAATAACTCGCCACGGACTACAAGAAAGCTACTTTGAATCCGACACAGAAGCTGAAGACTTCAAGCAAGAACTTAAGTATATTCTGGCAACACAGCGAGCAGCCTTTAATTCGCCGGTGTGGTTTAATATTGGTGCTCCAGAAAGATCGCAGCAGGCAAGCGCTTGCTTTATCTTAGCCGTAGAAGACACCATGCCTTCCATCCTCAATTGGTACCAGGAAGAGGGAATGATCTTTAAAGGCGGTTCGGGTTCTGGAATTAACGTTAGCTCAATCCGCTCTTCTGTTGAGCCGCTTGGTAAAAGTGCCGGCACAGCTTCTGGTCCACTGAGCTTTATGCGCGGAGCAGACGCTTCTGCCGGAGCAATTAAAAGCGGTGGTAAAACCCGTCGAGCTGCCAAGATGGTCATATTGAATGCCGATCATCCGGACATTGAAGAGTTTATATGGTGTAAGGCACGTGAAGAACGTAAGGCGCGCGATCTTGCCGCAGCTGGCTGGGATATGTCGCTTGATGGCAAAGATATCTTCTCAGTACAGTTCCAGAACGCTAACAACTCAGTGCGCGTTACAGACGAGTTCATGCAAGCCGTAGAAGACGATGCGGATTATGAACTGAGAGCGGTCAAAACCGGAAAAGTAGTAAAGACTCTCAAGGCTCGCGATCTATTTCGCCAGATAGCCGAGGCTGCTTGGGAATGTGCGGATCCAGGCATGCAGTTCGATACCACGATTAATAAATGGCATACGACACCAAACGCAGGTCGTATAAACGGCAGTAATCCTTGCAGTGAGTACATGCATCTTGATAACTCAGCCTGTAACCTTGCCTCAATCAATCTTCTAAAATATCTAAAAGATGACGGCACTTTTGATATTGAGGCTTTTCGACACACAGTTGAAGTAATTTTCACTGCTCAAGAAATCCTTGTAGGCTATAGTGAATATCCTACCGAAAGCATAGGCAAGAATGCTAAAGCCTATCGAGAGCTAGGGCTAGGCTATGCCAACCTGGGCGCTTTACTTATGGCTCAAGGCTTACCATACGACTCTGACGAAGGTCGCGCCAAGGCAGCTGCCATAACAGCGCTCATGACGGGCCATGCTTATGCGACCAGCGCAAAAATAGCAAGCCGTGTCGGTCCGTTTGCCGGCTTTCATAAGGACAAAGAAGGCACTATTAATGTGCTGAAGATGCATCGTAAGGAAGTATCAAATATTGATGCCAGTCTTGTACCTGAAGAGCTCCTTAGTGCGGCAGCAGCCGCCTGGGATGAGGCAGTTGAGCTTGCTCAGCGTTACGGTGTAAGGAATTCCCAGGCAAGCGTCCTGGCACCTACCGGAACAATCGGCCTTATGATGGACTGTGACACAACCGGCATAGAACCTGATCTTGGCTTGGTCAAAGTCAAGAAGCTAGTCGGCGGTGGTACTATGAGCATAGTTAACCAAACAGTACCACGTGCGCTTAGGTCACTAGGCTATAAGAAAAACGAAATAGACGATATAGTAAATTACATTGATGTAGAAAAAACTATAATAGGCGCTCCACACTTAAAGAAAGAACACGAAAATGTATTCGCCTGCTCAATGGGTGACAACGCTATTCACTACATGGGTCATGTGAAAATGATGTCAGCAGTACAACCTTTCCTTTCAGGCGCAATAAGTAAAACGGTAAATATGCCTGAGTCAGCCACGGTTGAAGACGTCGAAGAGCTTCACATACAAGCCTGGAAGCTGGGCCTAAAAGCAGTAGCAATTTATCGTGACAACTGTAAGGTTGCTCAGCCACTGGCAATGGCCAAGAAAGATGCGCCGAAAGAGGATGATAAGCCAGAGATACAGAAAGCGCTTGAGGATCGGATTTTGGTAAAGGGGGCAGTGCGCAGAGAATTACCAAAGATTCGTAACTCAAAAACGTTCTCCTTCACTGTTGCCGGTAGCCATGGCTATGTAACTGTCGGCGAGTATGACGACGGATCTCCAGGCGAGGTATTCGTCAACGTCAGTAAACAAGGATCCACGCTTAGGGGTGTTCTGGACGCATTTGCTATCAGCCTAAGCCATGGTTTGCAATTCGGAGTTCCACTCAAAGATTACGTTAAATCATTTACCAGCATGTCGTTTGCCCCAGCCGGCTTTACTGATGATCCGGAGATACGTACCGCAACCTCAATCGTTGATTATCTGGCGAAGCGACTGGCTTTAAGCTATCTTTCGTTCGACGATCGCCTGGAGCTTGGCTTGGCCTCTATTGACGATATGCCACAAGAACAAGAGGCGCTTAGCTTAATTGAGGCCGAAGAAGAAGTGCCAGTTGTTCCAGAGCCAATAGTCGCTGATAAACCGCAGCAAGCTGAAGCGAAAAATGTGGTTGCATCTACTTCAGTGGGGACGTCTCCTAAGGCCACCAAACAAGACGATACGGCGCCACTTTGCTATAACTGCGGCAACCAGACACAACGTTCCGGAAGTTGTTACGTTTGCACAAGCTGTGGCAGCACTACCGGTTGTAGCTAAGCAGTTTATAGTTTATCGGTGATAGTTCACGGCAAGAAGAGCCTCTAGGGGCTCTTCTTTTAGTTTATGTAATTAATTATTTATAATGAGCAAATGGCAATTAAATCATTCAAAGATTTAGATGTATGGCAAAAATCTATGAACGCTGTCGAGGATATTTATAGAATAACAGCCCAGTTACCAGAGAATGAAGCATATGGATTAAGCAGTCAACTGCGCAGAGCAAGCATATCTATACCTTCTAATATTGCAGAGGGGAGTAAACGCAGCAGTAGGGCTGATTTTCGGCAGTTTTGCCTTATGTCTCTTGGTTCAGCGGCTGAAGTTGAAACGTAACTGCTGCTTGTGAGTCGTCTCTATGCCGAAATAGATATTAATCCTACGCTTCGAGAGATTGAGTCTATCCAAAAAATGCTAACTTCACTTGCTCGCAAACTGAAGTTACCCCAACAACAATAAACCCAATGACAATAAACTGTTTATGCTAACATAAACAATATGAAAGCGGTAATACTTTATCACCCCAAATCTGAGTTTTCCCGGCAGGTGGAAGAATATGTGCGTGACTTTGAGCGTCAAAAGGGAAAATCATTGGAGCTAATAAGCCTCGAAACAAAAGAAGGGGCCGATATGGCCAAGTTGTATGACATCGTCCAATATCCTGCAGTTCTCGCCTTAAAGGAATCCGGCGAATTACTGAAAGATTGGCAGGGATCGGTATTGCCTCTAATGAACGAAGTTGCTGGCTATCTGGAGGCATAGATTGCAGATGTCCCGGGTTGTATGATAATATTCATCTGTTAACAAGTTACAAATCCGTTTGAGCAGCTATCAACTGTGAGGAGCGGGAAGAAAGGCCGTAAAGGCTGACTAGACCTCGCCGGGCAAGCCCGTAACAGCTTTAATTAAGTGCTAAAAGAGCTATCTCTTTTGGAAGTCAGATGGTACCATCCCGCAAAAAGGGACTCTGACATTCAAAAGGGATTTTTTATTTTTAGGAGTAGAAATGAAGTTTAAGCAGGGCACTCGCCGAAAGGCAATCGAGTACGAAAAAGACCTCGTAAAGCAGTGGCAGAAAAATAAGACTTTTGAAAAGTCAGTTGATAAGCGGCCAAAGAGTAACGCTTACGTATTCTATGATGGGCCACCTTTTATTACGGGCGTGCCGCACCACGGAACACTGTTATCAAGTATCGTAAAGGATGCGGTGCCACGTTACTGGACCATGAAAGGCAAACGCGTGGAGCGTGTGTGGGGCTGGGACTGTCACGGTTTACCGGCTGAAGTATTTACAGAGAAAAAGCTTGGCATCAAAAACAAGCAGGAAGTGTATGATATCGGCCTGGAGAAATACATCACTACCTGTCGTGAAAATATGGTGCAAACCGGTAGCGAGTGGGAAGATACCATTGCTCGTATTGGGCGCTGGGTGAACTTTAAAGGTGCCTACAAGACAATGGACAAAGAGTATATGGAGTCGGTCTGGTGGGCATTTAAGCAACTGTACGAAAAGGGCAAAATCTACGAGGGAGAAAAGGTGCTGCTCTACTGTACTCGCGATGCAACGCCGCTTTCCAAGGCTGAAGTGTCGATGGATAACTCCTACCAGGATGTGACCGACCCTTCGGTGTTCGTGAAATTTAAACTTACTGATAGCGATAAATATCTCCTGGCCTGGACAACTACACCGTGGACGCTTCCTGCTAACACTGCTGTAGCGCTTAACCAAAATGAGACATATGCAGAGGTACAGGTAGGGGATGAGCTGCTGATTTTGGCTAAAAATCTTCTTGATAAAGTATTGACTGATGAGAAGCATCAGGTGTTGACCTATAAGGTTCTTCGTACGCTCAAAGGCAAAGAACTTATAGGCAAAAGTTACGAGCCGCTATTTGAAGACCGGGGTAAGAATGCGCATAAGGTATGGCATGCTGATTATGTAACCCTCGAAGACGGTACTGGAATTGTTCACCTGGCTCCTGCTTACGGAGAAGAAGACTTTCAGCTAAGTCGTGAAAAAGGATTTCCGTTCGTCTCAAACATTGATGATAACGGTTACTATGATTCCGGTGAATGGAAAGGTCAGTACGTTTGGGATGCAAATAAGCCGATCGCCAAAGAACTCCATGCACGTGGTGCGGTATGGAAGATTGATTACATAAAGCATAGCTATCCTCACTGTCATCGCTGTGGAACGAAGCTTATGTACAGGGCACATCCTAGCTGGTTTATGGACATTGATGGCCAGCGTGAACAGATGCTTGAACAGAACGGCGATATTAACTGGTTTCCAAATCACATTAAACACGGACGTTTCGAGAAGACTGTACAGTCAGCTCCGGACTGGAATCTAAGCCGCGACCGCTTTTGGGCTACAGCCATGCCGGTGTGGAAAGGAACTGACAAAGACGGAAAAGAACACGTTAAGGTTATAGGAAGCTATGCAGAGCTCAAAGAGCTCTCCGGAGTGGAGCTTGATGACTATCATCGACCATGGATAGACGAGGTTACGTTTACGGTGGACGGCGTGGAGTATCGACGCATCGACAAAGTGATGGACAGTTGGTTTGAGAGCGGCAGTATGCCGTTTGCCCAGTTCCACTATCCGTTTGAGAACGTCGAAAAGTTCGAACAGAATTTTCCTGGCGATTTTATCGCAGAGTATGTCGGCCAAGTCCGTGCCTGGTTTTATTATCTCCACGCCGTATCGACCGGCTTATTTGGTAAAAATGCCTTTAAGAATGTGATTGTTACAGGGACGGTTTCCGGTAATGACGGCCGTAAAATGAGTAAGAGCTACGGCAACTACACCGACCCGAACGAGTTAATGGATATTTACAGTGCTGACGCACTGCGATTTTTGCTTCTATCAAGTCCTCTCCTGAACGGCGAAGATTTCTCGTTGATCGATAAAGATGTAGCTGACGTCAACCGCAAACTTGCGATGATTTGGAATATGTATGACTTCTTTACTATGTACGCTGATGTAGATGGGTGGGAATGGAACGGTGATTTAACCGATCCTACACCAAAACTTACAAACCCTCTGGATCAATGGGTGGTGTCACGCGTACATCAGCTTACCCAAGAAGTTGATACACATATGCAAGCCTACGATATTCCAAATGCTATGAAGCCGATGCTTGAATTCGTGGAAGATGCCAGCAACTGGTATGTTCGTCGATCTCGACGCCGCTTCTGGAAAAGCGGTGACGATGAGGACAAGCAGATGGCCTACAGGACGCTACACTACGTTCTAGTGCAACTTAGTATGGTTATGGCGCCTTTTACGCCTTTCTTGGCCGAAGAGCTATACCAGAAGCTTACCGGTGGTGAATCGGTCCACCTGCTTGACTGGCCACAGGTTGGTCACGTAAACGAACTTGTGTTAGAGCGCATGGAAGACACACGGCGCGTGGTAAACGAAAGCTTAGCCAAGCGTTCATTAGAGGGTATAAAAGTGAGGCAGCCGCTACAGAGCGTTAAGATAAGAGTTGATAGTTCAAAAGCGCAATTAACAGAGGAATACGTAGAAATAATACAAGACGAGATAAACGTCAAACAAACAGAGATTGAGTACACAAACACTCAGCAGGTAAACAATAAGAAAACTATCCTTATCGACTTGGATACTAGGCTCACTCCCGAGCTTAAGCGTGAAGGGTTAGCCAGGGAAGTTATTCGTCACGTACAGAGCTGTCGTAAAAAAGCTGATCTAAACGTTGATGACAGGATAGAACTTCAGCTAGAAACAGATGATAGTGAGCTTCAAAAAGCGCTCAAAGCGCATAATGAACAGATAGCCACTGAAACACTGGCATCATACAAGCAGGTTAAAGACGGCTACGAGCAAGTAGTTAACATAGACAACAAGGAGTTAGTAGTAAAGCTTACTAAATCATCCCGTACTTCCTAGCTACACTTTACAGATAGAGCTATATCTGTTAGACTCATTCGGTAACTATTTCAAAGGTTTAGGTAATTATGAAAAAAGCTGTAATTGTAACAGGTGGCAAGCAGTACCTCGTTACAGAAGGTGAGACTCTTGAAGTTGAACTCCTAAAACAAGAAGGAAAAACTGCTACATTTACGCCAATTCTTGTTATTGATGACAAAAAAGTTTCAGTAGGCACTCCAGAAGTAAAGGGCGCCAAGGTCACCGTAGAGGTCGTAGAAGATGAAGTAAAGGCCGATAAGGTAACTGCTATCCGATACAAGCCCAAGAAGCGTGTTCATAAAGTACGTGGCCATAGGCAAAAGCACACGCTTATTAAAGTATTAAAAATAGTATAAAAATAAGCTCCAAAAAACTTCAAACAGCCAATTATTAAAGTTTTACCTGTGGATAAAACTTAAGTTTAGAACTTAATGTTTTTTGCATCGTTGTATGCATTTCTTCGTTTAATAAGAATTGAATCATAATTATACTGAGACATAACAGATATATATTGTAAATAGGTCTACAAAAAATTCTATAAATTTGTAAAACCTAATACATTTCCCAAGAATAAATTTTTTATTCGAATTTTATGGATTGACTAAAAAAGATTTGACAAAATAAAGATAGGTTTTCTCTAAAGAAGACCGATAATCAAAAATCGGCAAACTGCACAAACAATAACCAAGAGTGCAACAACCGAAACAAAAACTTAAAAATAAATGAAAAACCAAAAACTCCCAAATGGGGAAACCCTTCAAGATACCCTTGTATCTTTGTTCAGGGGTATCTTTATTTTTTTGGGAATGTTTTTTGTTTGTATCTGCGCTAATTGCATATACGCGTACGATCCCCACCACCCCCTAACCC
>CAZICT010000008.1:0-14186 GCA_964537935.1 uncultured Candidatus Saccharibacteria bacterium
CATATGTTTAGTTTTTGAGTCGTAAATTCCGTGTACGATTATTTGGTACTTTTATAATATATATTTATTTTATCAAGCCAAGTCGTACCGGCCTAAAAGATTGAACACAAATACATTTTCACTATTTTGATCGCGCCTTTATATGTAAAGCAAAGCTTTGTCTTATCATTTATTAAGATTCATTATTCCTGGCTCAATTAATTTATTAATTATTGCTTTGCTCTTTTCTTATTGTATTAGAAAGATAATTAAGAGTCACTCTGAGCTACACAAGGCTTTAGACTATTTTATAGCTCTAACAACGCCAAAGTCGGTAAAATATAATATTCGCCGCTATGGCTACGCAGTGCAGCCGGGTGCCTTTCCAGCGCTGAATAGTAATTTGTCAGTGTCGTAAGTAATATTACCGATATTCCTAAAAAGCTTGGCCGCTCCAGTCTTAGATAAGTCATCAGAATTAGTAGCGTTATGGCCAAAATAGCTATTTTTGTTCATATATTCAGTTTTTAATTGGATTAACTCTCATGCGGCAGAATCTCTATGGCTAAGAATTTTACCCCTATTTTAGTTTCTTCTTTATCCGTAAGCTCCAAAAACTTTTTAGGATCAAGCGGAAAACGACCTATTGCATATCCTTGTTTGTCTTAGGTGCTATATAGGCGAACTGGGCCAATCTAACTTCTGAAACTAACACCCTCTAACCATTAAAGGTCATGTAGTCTTATTAAAAACATTTAATATGCCTAGTAAAGCTCGTTGCTTATGCAGGATTTAAGCAGCATTAACACGCCACTGCATTATCACCATATGGCAGTATGGGAACTTTACCAAAGCCTAAACTTAGACAAATGTATTTGCTGTTTTTAATGACATTCGCTTATGATTTTTGCTACGTTAAATCATAATTTGATGATTTCTAATGAAGCGTGAAATGCATAATAACAAAAAGTTATACACAGGCTGTGGAGTTTAAGCATAATCACTGTTGACAGTATGATTTAAGTTCATTTAAGATAGGGTTAGCACTGAATAAAAAAAGTGCTCAAAAACAAAAACGTATCTGTAACAACGGCTTCTCGCAAGCCGTTGTTCCATGAATAATTATAAAAACCAAGATTCTCCAAAAAATAATAAAAACGCCGACAATTCGCACTTAATGGTGCGAATTGTTTAATTTTATGAATAAAATAAATATAATATTTACTTAAGTATGAGTGACCGCATTCGCACCGTTATGGAGCATGGAGATACATGTACGATCGTGGATGTTGAGTGTCATATAACAAACGGTCTGCCAAATATTCTAATTGTCGGCTTTGCCGGCAAAGCAATCGATGAAGCCAAGGAACGCGTACGAGCGGCATTTTCTAATTCCAAAATTCAACTACCACGAAAAAGGATTGCTATAAATCTTGCGCCTGCAGATTTACCAAAGGAAGGAACTTCGTTCGATATGGCAATAGCCGTAGCCATCATGCAGGCTGGAGAACTTATCGCTCCGGCGGATACATCTAAGATGCTGTTCCTTGGTGAACTAGGTCTTGACGGAAGTATTCGATCTGTCAGAGGAATAATTGGCAAAATATCTAGTGCTAAAAACCGTGGGTTTACTCACTTCTTTATTCCGCAAGCCAACAGCGAACAGGCCAATCTTATTCCAGGCATAACATTGACACCACTTAGTAATCTCAAGCAATTATATCTGGGTTTAAATAAGCAATCAGAGCTTCCTAAGATAGAATCCCAACTTAAAACAAAACATCTTAAAACCGCAAACTATACTACGGACTTCAACGATGTAGTGGGACAAGCAAAAGCCAAACGTGCACTCGAAATAGCTGCCGCAGGTGGCCACAACGTACTAATGAATGGTCCGCCTGGTGCCGGAAAAAGTATGTTAGCTAAAGCCTTCCCTTCGATCCTTCCTAAAATGTCTATAGAGGAAATACTAGAAGCCACGCATCTGCACAGCCTGGCTAGTAAAAATTATGAACAACTGATTACATCCCGGCCTTTTCGGTCTCCGCACCACAGTGCGTCACATACATCTGTCATTGGAGGAGGACAACATCCCCGTCCAGGTGAAATTAGTCTCAGTCATCATGGGGTACTGTTTTTTGATGAGTTTCCGGAATTTGCCCGTAATACAATCGAGGCGTTACGACAACCTCTCGAAGATAAGAAGATCACTGTCGCACGATCGAAAGACACCATAACGTTTCCGGCAAACTTTATTCTCATAGCAACTAGCAATCCCTGTCCTTGTGGTCATTATGGTACAGCCAAAAGCTGCAGTTGTAACGCTTATCAGATACAGAAATACCAAAAGAAACTTTCGGGACCCATCATTGATAGAATTGACCTATACGTTGATGTTGATGAAGTTGAGCACGAAAGCCTGCTCCGTGAAGCAAACGCGGAGTCCAGCACTGATATTCAGCAGCGGGTAATAAGGTCACGAGCAGTCCAAGCCAAACGTTTTAATAGCAGTCTAAAAACAAATTCCATGATGGATAATCGTGATATAAAACAGATAGTTAAACTTAGTAACGAGGCAACAGATATTCTGAATCGCGCAGCTAAGACGCTTGAGCTGTCTGCTAGAAGCTATATGCGAACCATAAAAATTGCCCAAACTATTGCCGATATTGAAGCTTCTGAGGTTGTTGATACACCCCACGTGACGGAAGCTTTGCAGTACCGCAAGCGAGAATTGGCTTAATTTTTATTATTGACCCCTGTTGAGCAATCTGTTACAATCCACAACATTGAGCTAACATCAGTAAAGGAGATGTTTCCATCGACAAGAGAACCCGCCTGAATGAATCGATTCGGGCAGCAACCGTACGCGTTATCGATCAAGACGGCCAACAACTTGGTGTAATGACCCGTAACGAAGCCCTGCAAGAGGCTCGTCAGCGTGGCCTTGATCTTGTGGAGATATCCCCTAATGCAAATCCACCCGTTACGAAGATTGTGGACTGGGGTAAGTTCAATTATCAGCGCACTAAGCAGATGCAGAAGAATAAGCGTAGCGCCAAAAATCCGGAAGTCAAGCAAATGCGCTTCGGTCTAAAAATTGGAGATCATGACCTTGGTGTTAAGCTTAGAAAAGTGCAGGACTTCCTTGATACTGGCCATAAAGTTAAAATTACGGTATTCTATCGTGGCCGAGAAATGGCTCATAAAGACCTCGGCTATAAACTCGCTGACAGGGTTATCGAAAGCTTCGGCGAGTCCATAATTGTCGATCAAAAACCTCAATTAACCGGTAAGCAACTAAACTTTGTTATAAGGAGTAATACTAATGCCAAAACTAAAGACTCATAGTGGCACTAAAGACCGTGTACGAATAACTAAGAACGGAAAAGTTCTTCATGGCCACGCAACCAGTAACCACTTTCTGCAAAAGAAAAGCGCTTCACGTAAGCGTCGATTTGCAGTTCCCGGTAAGATGACCGGTAAAAGTGCAAAGAATATTAAGTTGAAGCTAGGAGCATAGGATAAATGCGTGTTAAGCGAGGCGTTGCTGCCCATAAAAAGCACCAGAAAATACGTAAAGCCACTAAAGGCATGCAGCGGTCTCACCGCTCAAGCGTCAAGCGTGGTAAGCAAGCTGTTACCAAATCCCTGCAGTATGCGTATCGTGATCGCCGTAATCGTAAACGTACCATTCGATCATTGTGGAACATCCGTATAAATGCAGCTGCGCGCGAAAACGGTACTACCTATAGCCGCCTAATCGCCGCTTTAAAGAAAGCAAATATAACACTTGACCGCAAGGTGTTAAGTGAGCTGGCAGTAAACGAACCACAAGCTTTTGCTGAAGTGGTTAAAGCAGCTAAATAGGCTGAGCTTTAATAAAACAAAAAACCTCCTTTTGCCTAAAAAGGAGGTTTTTGCTTGCCAGATTATCCGTAAGCCGGGTTCTGTTTTAGCTAGTCATCTATCTAGTCTCTCTGTTGCCAAAGAGCTCAAGCGGATTCTTGATGACAGACTCTGGCGGGACACCATCCCGATTTAACGGAGAGCCTATCTCCTTGCAGCAGACAGGGTTTACCACTCCTCATTGTCACCAATAAGGACTGTAGGCTCTTACCCTACTCGTTTCACCTTTTCCCTTCACAGTGAAGGGTAGTTTCGTTTCTGTGGCACTTTCCCTAAGGTTGCCCTCGGTTGTCGTTAACAACTGCCTTTCCCTATGCTGCCCGGACTTTCCTCCCCCACTCATCGCAAGCGATGAGCAATTTCCAGTTAACATTTATCAATTATCATTTAAATGACAAATGGGAAATAGACAATGACACTTGCTCTTCACCTGTGAAGAGCGGGGGCGACCAGCCAACAATCTGGCAATCGATATTATACCCTATTTATCAGCTTGAGCGTCAAGCGCTTCATTGACAGCCGAATCGGCGATCTTATTCCGTTCGCGTGGTACGTGAGCATAAGTTATACGCTTAAATTTTGTTGCCAATTGTTTTATTGCTTCGTGGATAGGCCATAGGTCTCGGTTTTTAACCTTGAAAATACCTTTCATTTGATTAACTACCAACATGCTATCCATATATACGTCGACTTCTTGAATCCCCATTTTTATAGCTTCCTCCAGACCGTGCTTTAAGGACTGGTATTCAGCTTGATTATTGGTTGTCACCCCTAAATATTCACCGTACTTTTTTACAACATTATCTTCCAAATCCATTATGGCATATCCGAACGCGGAGGGGCCCGGATTACCCCGCGAGCCGCCATCTGCATAAAGCTTGGCTTTGCTTATTCGTCGCACGGGATTATAGGACTGACGTTTATTGCTTGGCACAAATGAGAACTCAATCAATTTAACTATCGTGTTGCCATCTACCCTTTTACCATAGTAATCGCTATATGTCTGATACATCTGGTCCTTTGAATCAAATTTTTCATACCCTTTGAATTCATCTTTGTTCACTGCGCCAAACAACTTTTCGGTAACTTGCGTAACGACTCCCTGGCCTATTACTATCCATGACGACTCGTCGTTGGGGTTAACTTTATCTACCAGCTCAATATCATCACCCACCCTGATGTCTTTATCGTCAAAAAGCCGCCATGCTGACGTTTTTTCGCCGGCAATAACCGCTTGGGCCAAATGGTGGTCTAACTTTAAGGTCTTCATACCTAAGCTATTGTACAGCATCTCTGTTGTTGATGGATGGCTTAAGCTATACTTACCCGTTATAGGGGTGTGGCGCAGTTGGCTAGCGCGTACGGACGAGCATTGCTAAATGCTAGAATGGTCAAGTATCAGGGTGTAGCTTAGTTGGTAAAGCGCACGGCTGGGGGTCGTGAGACCGGAGGTTCAAGTCCTCTCACCCTGACCAATTAAAAATACCGAGCAGATGCTCGGTATTTTTATGGCCGGAAGCCTGCCGACATGACAACCTGGTGATACTCCAGGTGGGTGTCCGCACGGTATGACCACGGTCGTACTCGAATATTGAACTCCCGTAATGATAGGTGTTCAGATTATCATTATAGTCAGCGAAGCTGCTTCCGACACTTCTATTATACCTAAAGGGCGCTAGTGCCTAATAGGAAGTCTAGAATAGCATTATTTGCATATATCAGGAGTGGCCCTAGAAATTGAAGGAAAAATAGGAAGATTATAATAATAAATATTAACCCGAAAGACTCGATTTGCCGCATTACCCTCTGCAGCGGTTCAGGGGCAAAAGCATACAGCAACCTTGAGCCGTCCAATGGCGGTATCGGAATCATATTAAACACAAAAAGTGCAACATTAATTAAACAAAATATGAGCAGAAAGTTTGTGGCAACAACAGGTAAATTAAATACTCTTAACGGTAGCGCTGCACAAGCCGCTAGTAACAAGTTGGTTAACGGACCCGATATACCAACGAGCGCAGCACCAAACTCGTCATATTTTACCCGGGCCGGATTAAAAGGGACCGGTTTTGCGGCCAAGATGGGAGGAAGACTCAAAAGAACCAAGATCACCGGCAATACTATAGTGGTATACAAGTCTATATGTCGCAGCGGGTTAAGCGATAGTCTGCCCAGATCACTGGCTGTTGTGTCACCGAGCCAATGGGCGGCAAAAGCATGCATAGCCTCGTGTATAGACATTGCCAACAGCAATGCCGGAATAATGTAAATCAGATATTCCGCGCTAAACATACAAACGTAGTATACCAGCTGGACATGCTTGACTATTAGATGAAAAGCGTTTAGACTATAAATTCGAGTCTAAAGGAAGAGAATTCTATGCAAAAATGTGAATTAACTGATAAAGGCAAGCAGTTCGGCAATAATGTCAGCTTCTCTCAGCGCCATACCAAGAAAGTCTGGAAGCCCAACTTACAGACTAAGACCGTTATTGTTGATGGCAAAAAAGTTAAGATGAAGATAAGCACTCAAGCTATTCGCACTCTTAAGAAAAAAGGACTTCTCGCCTAATTAAAAACTCCGCAAACAGCGGAGTTTTTAAATTACTTCGAGATTGTTCCTCGACTTAGCTTCTTTCTATGACAATCAGTTGAGTATTCTCGGCTATATCATTGGGCTTGATTTTAAGCTTTTGGACTGTTTCTGACGGCTCCATAGACATATTTTTTATAGCTTCTTCAAGCTCTTGCTGAGGTACTGGGTAATTTATAGCCTTGTCATTGTAGTGTGTAGGTATTACAATTTTTGGTCCAATATTACGTATCACTTTGGATGCACCGATGGCATCAAGCGTATAACCATTACCCCCTACAGGGATAATGAGAATATCGATCGTGCCCAGAGCTTCCAGTTGATCTTCAGATAGCTCAGGATATATATGACCAACAACTCCAATCCTTACGTCCTGGCAGATTAACTTATACATTGTTGCCGTATGCCCTTCTTCATCATCAATATGAGCACGAGCTGCCAGACCTCTTATTGATGTATCAGACACCTCGTATTCTCCCGGCTGATCAATGACTAACTTAGCCTCCTCTTTAGGTATGCCGTGAGCCGCAGTGTAGATAGCGATGTCGCCAGCCTTCACCTGATCCTTTAGGCCCATCTCTTCAAGATTGTCATCGATTACAATGCTGGCCTGTTTGCTATTAATACGTACACAATTACCGCCATGATAGGTAATTTCCATATTATTACTCCTCTGTTACTTCAGCTGTTTGTTCATCACTCGAAAAAACATTGTTTTTATCAATTAATACTTGGGACTTGGATGAAAGCAGTAAAGATAAAAAGCGGTCATTGACCTGTTTGCGGTATTTGAATTCCTCGGGCGACATAACCACATATCGTATGTCTTTATTTTCCTTCTTCTCAAGTTCCTCAATGTATTTCGTTAATTGATTGGGGTTAACATCACCCACAATTGCCACATCTACGCCTGCCCTTTCGTCTCGGGTAAATTGACCGGTAAAGATCGCAAGCTCAACATTCCCTATAGTTTTAAGATCTTTTGCAGGGTCTATAGCAGCTACTGACCCTGCCTTCTTAGGAGATGCTTTGCCAAAAATCTCGCTTAAGGGATCGTAGTATTCGTACTTTTGGTTTACTTCATAATACAGGCGATTATTATTGGTATCTGACGAAATTAAACCCACACTCAAAAGATTTGCCAGCTCACGGCGTACCGAATTGATTTGTTCATCGATTTTGCGAGTTATTTCCCGGACATAAAATGAGCGATTAGGGTTGGTGTAAAAAAGCTGCAAAAGCTTTACACGTGTCTTCGACCCGAACAATTGTTCAATCATATAACTATTGTAGCAGATGGATAGGTATCTACATGTATTATTTGTTCATTATCGTTGTAACACTATCTACATAATTACTAGAGTAGTCCAACCAGTGAATACTATTGTTACGCTTAAACCACGTAAGCTGTCTCTTGGCGAGCAATAAATCGAGTTTGATGAATTCTTGCAGAGCTATGTCCTTGCTTATTTCTTTTCTTATATATCTGCCAAAAGCTTTATATGCCGGAGACTGCAAACCTGGTGCTTGCCATCCGTATTTTCTACCCATAGCCTCGACCTCCTCAACTAAGCCGCTGTTCACCATTTGCTTTGCCCTTTTAGTTACACGATCCCTAAGAACTTCTTTCGGTGGATGCAAACCAATTATTAGAGTGTTCGGTCGTAAAGCCTTACGTGCTGGAAGTTGCCCGCCGGTCTCCAGCTGTCTTATAAGGTGACGAGGATTTTGTTCGTTATTTGGCAAGGGGATTCCTTTTCTGTTAAGTTCCGCTTGTAACTGCTCTACGCTATAAGACTCCAGTCTGCGACGCAGATTGGGGTCGGGAGCAGGTAAAAACTGATAATCATAAAGTACAGAGTCGATATAAAGCCCGCTTCCCCCAACAATAATCGGAAGCTTGCCTCTGTTTTGTGTTTCATCGATAGCTTTAACGGCAAGTTGCTTGAACTTAGCAGCCGTAAAAAATTTATCAGGGGCAATAATATCAAGCAGATGATGCGGCACAGCAGCTCGTTCTTGTGTTGTTGGCTTGGCCGTGCCAATATCCAGATCCTTATATACCGTCCGAGAATCTGCACAGATAATTTCACCGTCCAGTCTTTGAGCCAAATCAATACCTAACGATGTCTTGCCTGAAGCGGTAGGTCCAACAACTACCAATAGTTGAATTGTTTTACCCATAAAGCTCCTATTCTGGCCACCAAATTAAGCTATGGACGTCAACATAGTAATCATTAACAGAGATACCCTCCGCTTCCAGCGCAGCTTTATGTCCCTGCTTTCCACCGGGATAACCGCTCGCTAGACCGCCTTGCTTATTGACTACGCGCTGCCAGGGCAATTTTGGATCACCAAAGTGAGCTATGCCGCCAACGATACGTGCTGCCCGCGGATTACCGCAGAGTGCAGCAATCTGTCCGTAGGTCATTACTCTTCCCTCAGGAATCTGCGCTACTACTGATTCGACCCTTTTTCGAAAGCTACTGTTTTCCATGGAATTTTATTTTACATAGACGAATTGCTTACACGGCTTTTGGCTTCGTTGGCTACTGTCTTTAGGAACTTTTCTACTTCATGAGCTTGGTGCTTGTCATTAACCTCAAGGTCTTTACGGATACGCGGAAGGACTATGCCGCTCTCTATTTCTTTTTCACCTATGACTACGGTATATGGAATCTTCCAAAGTTCTGCGGTACGAATTTTTTTGCCAACCGATTCATTAGAATGATCGGCTACAGCTCTAACCCCTAGAGCCTTCGCTTGTTCCACTACTTGATTCGCATATGCAACAGTTACCTCTTCTTGATTAACGGTTACAACTCTGACCTGTTCAGGTGCCAACCAAATCGGGAATTTACCAGCGGTGTGTTCTATATAGACACTTAAGAACCTTTCGATTGAGCCTAACAACGCACAATGAATCATTACCGGCCTCGCTTGCTCACTATCTTCATTGGTGTATTCAAGTCCAAACCGTTCCGGCTGAACAAAATCAAGCTGGATTGTAGCCACTTGATGTTCGCGGCCAATTGCATCAGTAGCCATAAAGTCAATTTTCGGACCGTAAAATGCAGCCTCTCCGAACTCTTCATAAAATTCCAGGTCATTGTTAATAACTGCGTTTTTTAGTTGTGACTGGGCGTTTTCCCATAACTGAGGCTCCCCTAAATAGGCGTCGGTATCATCACGATAAGATAGCCTGACCCTCAAGCCCATCTCTACTGTCTTGTATAAATCCTGCGCTGCAAGTAATAAATTGTTTATTTCCTGCTCAATCTGATCTTCACGACAAAAGACATGGCTGTCATCCTGAGTTATTGACCGCACCCTGCTAAGCCCACCTAGCTCACCGGACTTCTCATCTCTATATACAGAGGTTGTCTCAAGGTAGCGGACTGGCAAATCTCGGTAGCTTCGCGGCTGACTAGCATATATACGAGTATGATGCGGGCAATTCATAGGCTTCATAACTAACTGGTCGCTTGTTTCTTGGCTTTTCACCAAAAACAGCTCATCACCAAACTTATCCCAATGTCCGGAAGCCTCATAAAGTGAATGTTTTGTAATGTGTGGCACCCATACTTTTTGGAAGTCATATTTTTCACGGAGTTCGTTAGAGTAAGTGCTTAATTGCTCACGTAGAACAGTTCCTCTAGGTGTAAAAAGCGGCAAGCCGGAACCCACCAGGTCAGAAAAAACAAACAGATCAAGCTCTTGGCCAAGTTTGCGATGATCGCGCTTTTTTGCCTCCTCAAGCATATTAAGATACTGTTTAAGTTCCTTGTCGGTTTGAAAAGCTACGCCATATAAGCGCTGCATCTGCGGACGCTTTTCATCACCACGCCAATATGCACCAGCGACACGCATTAACTTAAAAGCACCTACTTTTGCGGTAGATTCTACATGCGGACCTCTGCACAAATCAGTAAAATCGCCATTTGTGTAAAACGAAACACTAGTAACTTTACTTCTATTATCGGTAATTGTGCCTAGTTCTGCGGCATCTAAATCCTTGGCTACCGTTGTGCCCGCTCGCTTAAGGTCGTTTAACAGTTCCACTTTATAGGGTTGTTCAGATTTTTTGGCCCAAGATATAGCATCCTCGATGCTACGCTCTGTCTTTACAAACTCCTGGTTCGCCTTAATGATTTTTGTCATCTCGGCTTCAATTTTAGAAAAATCATCTTCAGATATAGTTTCATCACCCAAATCCATATCGTAATAAAAGCCATTTTCTACAACCGGTCCCACGCCAAGCTTTACACTCGGCCATAGTGTTGTTACTGCCGTTGCCATAATGTGCGCCAGGCTATGCCTCATGGCATAAAGATCGTCTTGTTGTTGGCTTTGTTGGCTCATATAGATACTCCCCGGGTTAATAAAAATAAAATCGCGCTACAAATTCATATGCATTATGAATAAATAGCGCGTCTCGGACCCAGAATACTTATGTCGCACAATATTCTAGGTGGTTCCACCGGACTTTCCGCATCTTTGCGGACACTCATGATGCTCGCGTTAACGCACGCCGCAACCGTAGGCGGAGCTCCGTAGGTGGTGAGGCTACATCACAACTCAAGAAAAAGTATAGCACATCCCTGTTATTAAACTAAAAGACGGTTGAATGATCTCGCAATGTCATTCAACCGCCAAAGGAGTTTCAAAACACCTTCCAAAACTTCACTACAACCATAATAACATACTAGCATTATCATGCTAGTACTTTTATATTGTTTTTATGACAATAATTTAATAAGAAATTTATATCATTTATGGTATACCTTCAATTTATACTTGATATCTGGTATCATTTGCCTGTTCGTTAATAACTTAGGGCTCTTAGCTCATTTGGCTAGAGCGCTTCCTTGACGTGGAAGAGGTGAGAGGTTCGAATCCTCTAGAGCCCACCAGCTATAAAATAGCCCTTGACCTTGACACACTTTCTACATAATGATAGAATTTGTTGCGTTAATTGGGAGGCGCTCAAGTTTTGAGTACCAATTCGAGTTCGCTTGAAGAATTTAAGCTATTTTATGAAGAGCTTTCATCTCCGGCGAAATCAATAAGTCGCATACGACGCGCTCGAAAAGCTTCTAAATAGAAGTGATCGAGTGATAACCCCTCAACCAAGAGGGGTTTTTGATTCTTAATACCTACTTTCCCACATGTATATTTGAGTTTTCCACTTGTGTTTTGAATAGGGTAATGTCAATATATTGACATGGTATGTGTATATTGCAATAACCAAACAGGCGTAGTGAACTCTCGCCACCAAAAAAAGCTTAATCGTGTATGGCGGCGGCGCCGATGCAAGAGCTGTAAGGCGGTGTTTAGTACAATCGAGGGTGTTGATTTTTATACTTCCATATCTGTTATTGATAATTCAGGCAATTTAGAGCCGTTTTTACGCGACAAACTGCTTTTAAGCGTTCATAGTAGCCTACAGCACAGAAAAACCGCCATAACCGATGCTACGGCGCTTACCGACGCGATCATAGGCAGACTTTACGTTGATGTAGATAATGGATCTATTAGCTCGTCCAGCATCGCCAAAAAAGTGCTGCTTACACTTAATCTGTTCGACAAAGCTTCAAGTATTCACTACCAGTCTTTCCATTCAGATGTGCTTGGCTAGTTTATATAATTTTTTTCTTATCAGCCGTAACAACTACTTTGTCCGTGACATCAAACTTATCCATATAGCGTCCGAACAGTAATCGGGTCTGGGAATAAAGAGCCGAGAAGCCGTTATACAAGATGGTAGTAGCCGGCAAAAGAACCCACTGAGCCACCATAATAAGCGATCTTCGTCTTTTGTACCGTGCAGGCTTTGGCGGCAATAATTTCAGGCTAAGAAATAGAGTTATTAAGATACCACCAAGTGCGATTGTCTGAATTCTACTAGCAATTAAGGGTAGTTGATTGGCGGCAAAATCCTGAGGATTAAACAAAATCGGTATAAAGGCTGCGAATGCCAGAATGAACGGCGCTGTCGCCCAGCTCACATGCCCTTCAAGCAGCCGGAAAAATTTGAATACAAGATCTAGCTTGGGTACTTTATTGCTACGAAAGAAGCCCATCTCTGCAACATAAGCTACATCTGATGCTCCCCACGCCCACCGCCTTAATTGTACAAATTGAGCCTTTAGTGTGCGCCAGTAGCTAGTGGATAATACAGCGTCTTGGCCAATTGGCAGATACAAGGGATAAACCGCGTGGTCGCCATCATAACGGAAATATGTCCGCCAGAACTGATGTCCGTCCTCAACTATAGTCCTTACGCTCCAGTAATCTGTATCGATTAGAGTCTGCAAACACTGGGCATGAGAGGCAAAATTACGAATCATATGAGGGCGAAGCGATAACACAACGTTCCAGAAGGTGTTACCCGTTGCAATTACTCGCATTGGCGCAGGCGCATCCCAGATATTATTGGTATAGACCGGTATTGGCTGGAATGACACTTTTACAGGATTGGGCGCCACGCTATATAGGTAACTCAGCGCTGCCAGGTACTCGTGGTGTGGCCGGTTATCCGAATCAAGTGTAGTGACTATAACTTTTCGCGGATCAATTTTTGATTTTTCTATATACTTTACGAGTTCACGAGCGGCAAAGGTGATATTGCCTCCCTTACCGATAACTTCTCCGGGGATATCCTTAGGGTGCTGAACGCCCATGGCATGCTTGAACTTCTTGCCGTAATCTTTAATTAAGCCTTTAACCGTAGATTGAATCTCTTCGCCGCCACGTTCCTCATACGCAACCACCAATATAACTTTGCCCATATCATAGTCAGAATCAAGAACGGACTGGATGGTTGGCTCAAGTACCTCTCGACTTTCTTTGTAAGCAGCTATTATGACGGCATGCATAATCGAATCGGGCTCTATTGGAGTAGCCTGCTCTTTTATGCGTATTATGTTTTCATAGTGCCAGGTCGGGATGTGACTTTCCGGCTGAGTAACCTTAAGCTCCGCTAGCTCTTTTAGCATGTGCTGCCAAGGAAGTTTCTTGTGAGCGTCCATCATACGAAACCCCTGTATCGCCCGAATATTGAGTGCTAGTGCCTTAACAAACCAAAGCAACAGATAGGAAATTATAAAAAATACAGTAATATGTGGCGCTAGGTTGCTGAGAATTACCGGCAACAGTAGGATACTCCAGGTCAAAAGCCCGGGCAGTTTTTCTAAAAGTTTATAACGACGACTGCGTTCATGCGGATGAGGAATCTCAATGTACTTCATGGTTTTTTAAGAGGTCCCTATAAGGGCGTTAGCTACGATGCCGGATATCACAATCAATAGTAATCCTAGTGCCAAAACTAACATTGAATAGTGTTTTCTGTGGTGATACATACGCATACTTATAAATCCGTGGAACAATAGCACTCCTAGCGAAAAAATAATAAACATAAGCAGTGCGCTTGCATTGTCATTTTCAAAAGCGGATATACGACCGACACGATCACGATATTGAATGACATAAACGTCACTAAAGTTTATTCTAAGCAAAAGCAATAGACTGCTTGCGACTGTAGCGAAGGTGTTAAGACTCAGAAACAGCAGGATGATTTTATCGTGAAAATATTTTTTTGGTACGTGCATATAAATTTCAGTGTAAAGCTAAAAGCTAAAAGTATAAAGGCTGGTGCGGGTGGCGGGAGTCGAACCCGCGTCTTGGCCTTGGGAAGGCCACATAAT
>CAZICT010000009.1:0-11181 GCA_964537935.1 uncultured Candidatus Saccharibacteria bacterium
TGTATTAGGCACGCCGCCAGCGTTCATCCTGAGCCAGGATCAAACTCTCCATAAAATCGCTTTTCTCATCGCGCGGCGCTTTGGCTAAGCCAAAGACTCCGGCTGCTCTTTTCTCCTGAAAATAGAGAAAACAGCGAGTAAAGCGGAAAGAATCTATCCTAAGTTCAGTCAAAAACTGACTTACTTTTTAAACATAGTTCAATATTGAACTGACGTTGATTTGCACTATACAGATTTTTAATGATCGTCATTTTAAGAGACATTTAAAGAAAGCTCCAAAAGACTCATGACATCTTACCTCTATACAGGTGAGCGTGTCAAGTAATTTGTGTTGAGATGATTAATTTACAACGAGATGGTGCAATTTTATCTGTTAGTCTTCACTTTTTTCAGAACTTACATCAACAAGCGCTGCCGATACTACCCTGTCGCCCTCATTGAGACGCATGATTCGCACTCCCTGGGTGGCACGACCAAGCTGAGGAATACCCTTCATTCCAAGTCGGATAGTCTGGCCATTCTTGGATATGATAATTATTTCCTGCGATTCATCTTTAAGTGTTTTAACACTGACAAGTTGTCCGGTCTTACTGTTAACTACGGCTGAACGAATACCTACGCCACCTCTTGCATGGGCAGTAAATTGAGAAATCTTGGTGCGCTTGCCATAGCCCTGTTCACTAATAACAAATATGGTGCTGCCTTCTTCTACTATATCCATGCCTATGACTTGATCGCCTGTTCGCAAGCGAATTCCACGGACTCCCCTAGAAACACGCCCCATTGGCCGTACATCACGCTCATGGAACCTTATCGCCTGGCCCTGCTGAGTAGATATAACCACTTCATTATCACCCGTGGTCATGCGAATCCACTTCAGCTCATCACCTTGATCAAGATTTATGGCAATCAGTCCGCTGCTTCTGACGTTTTTGTATTGTTCGAAAGGCGTTTTCTTCACTACGCCCCGAACAGTACACATCAGCAAATAGCCTTCTTTAAAGGATTTACTGATATTAATGACTGCGCTGACTGTTTCTTCCGGCTGAAGTTGGAGCAAGTTCACAAGTGCCACACCCTTAGCGTTCAAATTTGTCGATGGGATTTCATATGTCTTGAGTCGGAATACGCGGCCCTTATTGGTGAAGAATAAAAGGAAATCATGAGTGCTGGCATTAACAACATGTTCAATTACATCTTCTTCACGCGTTATCATACCGCGTCTGCCCTTGCCTCCACGGCCTTGACGGCGATATTCAGCAATCTGACTACGCTTAACATAGTTGGCAGAGGTAAGCGTGACCACTACCTGCTCGTTTGGTATAAGGTCTTCATCTCCCAGCCTACCAAGCTCTTGGGGAACCACCTGAGTGCGACGCTCATCGCCAAACTGTTTTTTCATCTCAAGCAACTCTTTCTTTATGATGCTTAAGATTTTCTTTTCGTCGCCTAGTATATCTTCCAGCTTACTAATAAGCTCGATGAGTTCTGCTAGTTCTTTTTCAATTTCTTGTCGTTGTAGGCCTGTAAGTGTTCGCAGCTGCATGGCAAGGATGGCCTTAGCCTGAATCTCAGTCAGACTAAACTTTTCAATCAAATTATTCTGAGCTTCTTCAGTGGTATGGCTAGCACGAATTGTAGCGATCACTTCATCTATATGATCTAGGGCAATCTTGAGGCCCTCTAATATATGTGCTCGATCTTTAGCTTTGCGGAGCTCAAATTCTGTGCGTCGCCTCACGACACTCTGACGGTGTTTAATATATTCCTGAAGTATATCCTGCAAGCCTAGGACACGCGGCTGTATACCGTCGATCAACGCGAGCATGTTGTAATGGAAGGTGGTTTGCAGCGGCGTCAGTTTATATAACTGATTTAGAAGCTTTTTAGGGTAAGCGTCTTTTTTAAGTTCGATTACAATCTTGACTGAACCTCGTGAGCTTTCGTCACGTATATCGGATATACCGCCTATTTTCTTGTCGCGTATTAGATCGGCGACCTTCTCTACCAATCCCGCTTTGTTAACCAAGTAGGGAATCTGTGTAATGACTATACGATGCTTGTTGTTTTTTACTTCTTCAACTTCAGCCACTCCGCGAACAACAACGCCGCCTCTACCGGTAGCAAAAGCCGTTCTGATGGAATCACGACCATAAATTATTCCTCCGGTTGGAAAGTCTGGCCCTTGGATATGCTCCATAAGTTCATCAAGAGAAATCTCAGGATTATCTATCTGCGCTACAGTAGCATCAATAACCTCATTTAGGTTATGGGGGGGAATATTGGTTGCCATGCCAACTGCAATACCCATTTGGCCATTTAAGAGTAGGTTGGGCAGTTTAGCTGGAAGTACTTCCGGTTCGCGCTGAGAACCGTCAAAGTTATCACGGAACGGGACGGTATCTTTGTCGATGTCTTCAAGCAAGGCTTCGCTTGCTTTAGTCATTCGCGCCTCGGTATATCGATAAGCAGCGGCAGGGTCACCATCCATAGAACCGAAGTTCCCTTGTCCGTCAACCAGCATATAGCGGGTTGAGAATGGCTGAGCTAATCGCACCATAGAGTCATAGATAGCCGTATCGCCGTGCGGGTGATACTTACCCATCACTTCACCGACGATTTGAGCGCTTTTGGTGTGCTTGCCCGTGGAGCGTAGACCACTCTTATCCATGACATAAAGAATACGGCGGTGTACCGGCTTCATTCCGTCACGAACATCCGGCAATGCCCGTGCGACAATCACGCTCATTGAATATTGCAGATAGCTTTGCTCCATTTCGTTCTCAACACTACGGTCGATAACTGAGCGAGAGTGCGTTGCTTTTGCTGCGTTCTCTAGTTTGGGTTGTAGATTATCTTCTTCCATATTAAACGTCCAAATCCTTCACAAATTTTGCATGCGACTGAATAAAGTTTTTGCGCAATTCTACCTCTGTTCCCATCAACTTATTGAAGATGGCGTCGGCTTTCTCCGCGTCTTCGACTTTTACCTGGATGAGAACTCTATTCTCAGGGTCCATTGTAGTCTCCCAGAGCTGGTCGGCGTCCATCTCTCCAAGCCCTTTATAGCGCTGAAGCGATACTCCGGCTTGCTTGATACGGTCTGCTTCAGGATCTATATTAATTCCTTTAGCTTTACGATCTTCAATTATTTTATCAATGATCTTATCACGTTCTTCATCGGTATAAGCATATTGTCGTTTTTTGCCTGAAGTTATTGCGTATAGAGGCGGCAGTGCGGCGTAAAGGTGTCCGCCATCAATTATTGGCTTCATGTGTCGGAAAAATAGAGTCATTAAAAGCGTACGAATGTGAGAGCCGTCAACGTCAGCATCGGTCATAATAATAATTCGGTCATATCGCAGGCCTGACATATCGAACTGCTCTTCTATACCAACACCCAGAGCTTTGATTAAACTGGTTATTTCATTGTTAGCAAGCATTTTATCTAATCGAGCCCGCTCAACGTTTAATACCTTACCTCGAAGCGGGAGAATGGCTTGGAATTGACTATTTCGACCGTCTTTAGCTGAACCGCCAGCAGAGTTTCCTTCTACGATAAAGAGTTCTGCCTGAGACCGGTCTTTCGTAGCACAATCCGATAGTTTACCTGGCAGGCCTGCTCCTTCTAGCGCTCCCTTTCTGATTATGTTATCG
Organism: uncultured Candidatus Saccharibacteria bacterium; assembly: GCA_964537935.1. Classification (GTDB taxonomy): domain Bacteria; phylum Patescibacteriota; class Saccharimonadia; order Saccharimonadales; family CAZICT01; genus CAZICT01. Next base: position 3,658 of record CAZICT010000009.1, read on the forward strand.
CGAGCAGCTCTTGCAGCCTTTCTTGCTCGGGCAGCAAGCAATGCTTTGCCGACTATCCTCTTAGCAATCGACGGATGTTCCTCAAGATAGTACTGCAGATATTCAGTAACCACTTGTTCAACATAACCGCGTACTTCGGGGTTACCTAATTTATTTTTGGTCTGTCCCTCAAACTGCGGATCAGGAATTTTAACTAATATAACAGCCGTAAGCCCTTCACGCGTATCTTCGCCCGATAGATTTTCTTCTTTTTCTTTAAGAAGTCCGTTCTTGCGCGCATAGTCATTGATCACTCTAGTCAAAGCAGCGCGGAAACCCGTTAAATGGGTGCCGCCTTCAGGATTGAAAACGTTATTGGCGAATGACTTTACCGTTTCTGTGTAAGCGTCAGCATACTGAAGCGCAACTTCAACTTGTATATCTTTTACCTGTTTATCAACATAGAAAACTTCGTCATCCACCACATCCTTACCAAGGTTTAGGTGTTTTACGTAGGACTGAATGCCGCCTTCGAAATAAAACCCGTAACGAGCACCCGTACGTTCATCTCTGACATGAGTTCGCAAACCTTTTGTGAGATATGCCTGGTGGCGTAAGTAGTCAACTACCCACTCATAATCCATTTCAATGGATTCTTTAAATATTGTGGGATCTGGATAAAACGTAATGGTTGTACCGGTATTTTTAGTTGCTTCTCCCTTTTGGATAGGCGTAAGTGGTACGCCACGTTCATACTCTTGTGTGTAAACAAATCCATCTTTGTGAATTTCGGCAACCAGTTTAGTAGACAAGGCGTTAACGACGCTTACGCCGACACCGTGCAAACCACTTGACACTTTATAGCCGCCCCCACCGAATTTTCCGCCAGCATGTAATACTGTCAATACAGTCTCCAGGGCGCTTTTACCGGTTTTAGTCATTTTATCGACTGGTATTCCACGGCCATTATCGCGAATGGTAATGCCCCCGTCATCCAGCATGGTAACCCACAGGTCAGTTGCATGCCCAGCGATGGCCTCGTCGACACTGTTATCTGCAACTTCTTTTATAAGATGATGCAATCCGTCTCGACCGGTTCCACCAATATACATACCTGGCCGTTTCCGTACCGGCTCAAGTCCCTCAAGCACTTGAATCTGCTGCGAATCGTATCCCTTTTGTTTAGCCACTTCTAAGCTACCCTCTCAATTACTAACTTACCTAATTTGCTTGCTTCATATATAAGTATAGCTGATTTATCCATCGGTCACAACTGTTTCGCCTTGTTTGAACACATGAATTTATGGTTCAATAAGCAATAGCATTTAAGGTATCAAAACCAAAAACTATGTTCAAGAAGCTACTAAGTAACCTCCCTTATAATCCAAGCCTTATCGGACAAGTTAGTTTCTATGCTAAGCGTGTCCACGCGGAAGAAAGCGTACGAAGATTAGGGTTTATATTCATTGTTCTTTCATTGTTTGTGCAAATGACCGCAGTATTCAATACACCCCAGCCTTCGCTTGCCCAATCCAATAATGACATCATACCGGGGGGGTTTGCCAGTAAAGAATCGGCAATTAATCACTGTACGGCAGATAATTACCAGTTCGGAACAATTCTGAGTTATTTCGGTATTACTTGCACCGACCTATCAAACTCAACCACCCAGACAATCCGCTCGACTGATTATGATGGCAAGCTGCTTTCCCTGGGACGAAATCCGAGCAGCATCCCAGGCGAGAAAAAGATAGTTATTGATGGTGTAACTTACTACCAACGTCATCTGAAAGGCTTTGATAGCGGAAACTATTCTCCATATAAAGCACTTGTCGGAGCCACATCGAGTGGTATGACTTTTATGGTGCTCTATGTCTGTGGTAATCCCGTAGTACTCGAAACCGACGAGCCTGAAGTAAGGCCAGAGCCTGCCCCGGTACTTACGCCGTTTACCCGTCCAGAACATCCTGCACCTGTCCATAATGAGGTACCTGGTCATGCAGCCTGCTCCCGACTGGAAGCTACCTCATTATCAAGGACACGGGTGCGCTTCACCGCTTATACCGAAGGCGAGCGGTACAAAGTAGTCAAGTATAAGTTTGACTACGGTGATGGGGAAACAAGAACCTATAGCTCCAAGCGAACAAGCATGAGCCGTACTCATTACTATGACCCCGGAACGTACCAAGCCGTTGCTACTGCTTATTTTGAGGTAGTTAATGAACTTGGAGAATATGCTTCTGCAGCCCACTCATGTACCGCCTCAGTAACTGTTCATCCGCGACCAGCTCCTACCCAGGAATCACCTGATGATGAATGTCCCTTGGTACCTGGAATCCAGACCGATAAAGATGACTGTGACGTTTGCCCGGAGATTCCGGGCAATCAATCAACCGAAAGTGAATGTAAGCCATGTGACGCTTCGTCAACACTTGAAGATATTGAAGCCTGTTTGACGCTAAGCAAAACAGCACGCAATAACACTCAGAATATAAAAGATGCAAACGGTACAGTTGCTTCTGGTGGTGACGAAATAACCTATACTCTAACGACAATTAACAATGGGCGAATAGCCATAGAAAACCATGTAATACAAGAAAACGTAGCCGATGTACTAGAGTACGCTACGCTAACCGACCTAGATGGAGGAGAGCTTGGACAGGATAATATAATTCGCTGGCCTGCAGAAGACCTTAGGCCCGGTGAGACCGAAGCTAAAAAAATCACCTTTAAAGTAATGGACCCTATTCCTCAAACACCTGTATCCATATCTCATCCGGCTTCATTTGATTTGACCATGACCAACGTGTACGGAAACACAGTAAACATTTCCCTTCCTCCAACAGCTATAAAGACAACTGAGAAATACGTATCACAACTACCTAATACTGGACCTGCCGAAAGCTTGCTTGCAGTAGTATCTATTACTATATTTGCCGGTTATTTGTTTGCTCGGAGTCGACTCTTTGCTAAGGAGTTAGATATAGTAAAGACTGATTTTGCCAGCACGGGAGGCGCCTAAATTATGAGTGAAGTATTGCGTGAATCGGGAGAGCAGAAAATACCTTCAGTTGAACTGGAGGAACATGCAAATAAGAACTTGGAGCAACTCGAGAAAAAAGCCCTTGAAGCAGCAGACGCAAAACAAGAAGTAGCTGAAATACAACAGTTTGCCAAAGAAGAAGCTATTAGCGGTAAAGAAGTATCTTTAGGCAGTTCCGAATACAAAAAACCCGTCAATAGCTACACCGCACATAGAGAATTGAAGGAACTTACATTCCAACGCACGTTAAACCGTATTCAATCGCGGCTAAAAGCACCGGGACGTATTTTTAGTAAAGTTACTCATCAACCAATAGTCGATAAAGCAAGCGCTATTGCGGCGAGTTCGGTTGGTCGGGCTTCTGGCCTGCTCGGTGCCGGTCTGCTTGGATTTATCGGCAGCAGCTTGCTGCTTTATGCCGCCCGACGATATGGTATAAGTTACAGCTATACCTCGGTTATAGCTCTTTTTCTGATCGGTTATGTGATTGGCGCTCTAACTGAACTCGTATACAAATCTATCAAGCGCTCCAGGCGCTAATCTTGCTTTTTACTCGCCGCATGTACCGTGCCGTCACGGTCAATTATTATAGTGTCTTCGGCTTGCGCGGCACTCTCATCATCATTTCTTAACTTAAGCTCCCCTTCATTCTTCTTAGGCTGTTGGGGTGGAAGCCCGGGAGAAGGCTGCGGTGTTGTTGGATTAGATTCTTTAGGCATATTGACCGGCGACGCAGCCACTGTAGGTTTAGTAGGTTGACTGGGCGAAGCAAAAGGCGATGCAGGCTTCTTAGGAGCCGCTCCAGCTGATTTTTGGCGCTTAGCCAACCATTCATCCAGAAAAGAAGAACCCGCGTTCTTAGGCTGTCCTGATTGCGGAGACCTAGCCGGAGATGCTCCTGCTAAGCGTGATGGTGCCGCACCAAATTTTGGCCGTGGTTCTTCTTTGGTGGCAAGCCGAGCAAATATCTCGGCTTCTACCTTTGCTTTCGGACGACCGTATTTAGCAGCTGATAGCTGTTTTAGTGCTTGTAGTAGCTGAGGGTTTGGTGTTCCCAGTGGTGGAAGAGCACTCATACTAAAAGGTTGTGTAGGTACTCCCTTCACAAGGGTACGGATAATTGTATTGTAGTTAGGGATTCTCAGGAGATCATCATGTCCGAACAGCGGCTGGAAATATCGGGTTAAGGCTTCCACGTCGTTTTGACCTACCCGGAACGACACAATTGTACCCATATTGCCAAAAACTGCGTCACGAATCTCCTCTGAAAGCTGAGTAGTAAACTGGTTGGCCACAATAAGGTTCAAGTGGTATTTTCGAGCTTCCGACATAATCGTGGCAAATGAATCGGTTGAGAAGTTTTGAAACTCATCTACATATAAAGCAAAGTCCTGACGTTCACTTTCAGGAACATCCGATCGGCTCATAGCGGCCGCTTGGAATTTCATCACAAAAATCATACCCAGTAGCTTGGAGTTCAGTTCACCCGCCCGCCCTTTACTTAAGTTGACAAGCAAAATCTTTTTATTGTCCATAATCTCGCGTAAATTAAACGCGCTTTTGCTCTGGCCAATGATGTCACGCATCATCTGATTAGCCATGAATGCTCCAAACTTACTAACAAACCAGCCAAGAATTTCACTCTTGTGATAGTCGCTGGTAGCCGCCATTTCTTTGTTCCAAAAATCAAGCACCGTTTGATCGGTTACATGCTTAATCAGCTCTTTAGCATACTGATTGTCGGTGAATACCTTTGGAATGTCGATAAAAGTACCGCCTTCAGGATTGGCCATTACGGTCAACGCCGCCATACGGAACCAGTGTTCATAGCGCGGCCCAATGATACCCTGTCGCTGTGGGTCGTATAACTTATAGAGCATATTTATGGCTTCTTGTATAAGAAAGTCTTTTTGTTCAGGGTTGTGGAACTCAAACAGGTTAAGTCCCATCGGATACTCCATGTCAGCAGGACAAAAATAAATAACATCTTCTACGCGCTCCCTGGGCACCATTGCGAGTAACTTCTCTGCTGTATCTCCATGTGGGTCAACGAACGCAAATCCATCGCCATTTATCATGTCCTGAAGGGCAAGGTTTTCAAGAAAAGTGGATTTTCCAGTACCGGTTTGACCCACAACATACATGTGTCGCTGACGATCTTCGTGGGCCAGCTTTATCGGCTTTTTAATACCTCTAAATACATTGTATCCAAGCAGCAACCCCTCATCAGATATATTTCTTGGTCCATCTACCTGTTTACTGGCCTGTCGTTCAAGTTGAGAGGTCGGAATATTTTTATCATCAGGAAAGTGGAATAGAGTAGCTAGCTCGACTGAGTTAAGAATATTTTTATTATTCTCTTGAGGAAAGAAGCGTAGGTTGTAGCCTTCTACAAACCGCTCTATATCTTTCGCCGGGGTATATTTGAAGCCGTTTTTACCAGGAGCATCAAACAAGGCAAAGCTAGCAACTATATTGTTGAGAATACCGTGCGCCCGTTGCGATATATTTGATGACGCTACAACCCTAATTAACACCTCGTAGCCAGGATGTCTTGTCTTCTCATCAATAGAATCAAGAACTGCCTGTTCAAGGCTGGATAGCTCAGGTTTATCACTGCCGCCACCTGACCCTTTGTCCTCTGGTGGCTTCACTGCTGCTGTCGCCAATTGACGAAGCCAGTGTACTGCCTGTTCACCGCCTTTTTTACTATCTTTGCCTTTTCGTCTCTTGCTGGCTATGCCGGAGGCTGTCTTGCGCCAGCTGGGGTCAGATGGCCTAAGTAGAAATTGGATTCCGACTCCATCTTCCTTATCTAACGTTGATAAGGAATTAAGTATTGACTGCATGGCGTCACGCTTTAGATCCTGATAGGTTGCGATAGGATAAGCAAAATGCTCTTTGAGAGATAGTTCGCCACCCATCGTTCCGCTTATTTTACCTACAGGATTAAAAATATTGTGTTCAGCAACCTCTTCAAGTCTGGCTGACGGATAAGCACTGATAACCGCCTGGCGTACCACTTCTTGCAAAGCTATGGGCACTGCCGCGTAGTAATATACAAACCCTTTATAACCTATGATCTCGAATGCAAAGTGTCGCTGTCCATAGAACTTACTTTTATACCCCTTCTGTAGGGTGCTGGCAATGATGTTGTAGAGGATCTGGGCTTTAGAAATGTTCTCATCGACTACGTCCCTGACATCCCTGCCCCCTGCATCCGTGTCATCGCTGGGTGGCGGTAAGTGGATAAGCATAGGGACCATCTTGAGGCCACGTTCATAATTTTTCTGCTGCCGAAAGGTCTTTCTAACTTGCAGAAAAATAATCGGCCCCACAACCAATCCCAGGCTGACAAGTACTACTAGTAAAGTAATAAAGGTATTCATTTAATCATTATTAAGCTTAATTTCCTTGTTATAGCGCTTCAGCAAGTAGTCAGCTTTTAATTTTGTGAGTTCTTTATTTTGTGAATAAGGGTCATTTCGTGTTTGAGTAACGATATTCTTTGCTCGTTCAACCCATTCTTTTTCTATAAGGTCACTGTCATCAGCAATTGGAACCGCAGCAGGACTAGCTATGCCCGTGGATGCCGTCTGCGTGTTATCTGTTACAGGCTGTAGTGGTTGCTGCATTAAAGGATTGTTTGCGGGTACAGATGCTGGTGGATCATTAGGTGGTGATGAACTCTTTCCTTTTTCTAAAGCTTGCGCCTGAGATGCCTCGGGAACAGTACCATAAGTAATTTCAGCGGCTGGCAGTTGTGGACTAGGCACAGCTTCAACCGGGGGGAGTTCGTGTTTATCATTATTCATATGAGGTAATTATACCAAATTAACACTTATATAGCAGGTGCCGTTAAATGACATCCAACCTTTTTAGGTAAAGACTGGATAATACAAAAAATATAAGCGTTATTAACGCATCCCTTATGGTGAGCTGTCCTAAAGAAGATAGTGCAAACAGCACGACCGGATATAAACTTATAAGTGTCGCTAGAACTCGTTTTTTTCTTTCAGATATAACAGTGATGAATTCTGATAGAAATATATATGTTGCCGAAAAACAGATTATAAAAAGTAAAATAAATGGCACAAATAAAACTACTATGTTGGCCTGGAGAGGGTTTATCAGAGTCATGACAATTAGCAGTAATACCGTAGAAATTGCCAGTGTAATAGCTAGTGTGGTGCGCGTACTTGTCATTTAAGGTTTAGATAGAAAAAGTGCTCCATAGTAATGAGCACCATTCAAAATTATTTTGAATTCTTGGAGCTAGGACAGCAAATCCGCTGTTAAAAATTACTTTGTAGCGCTTGCTGTCCGTAGCTGACTGACCGCTCTCGTGTGAGAGCGTTATCGGCTATGCCGTCGTTTGTTTTTGCAAGTTTTGTGTTCAACTTACGCTCATAAATATACTGTTTAAGTTTAAAAATGTCAATAGTTTTATGTAACTTTTTTTGCAACATACATCTGTTAGTGTCAGCTATAAAATTATAAAC
>CAZICT010000010.1:0-6875 GCA_964537935.1 uncultured Candidatus Saccharibacteria bacterium
ATCTCCTTCGCAAAGCGATCAAAATCTCTTGGCCTGACCACGTAATTTGCGACTACGTCTTTACCCTCGGAGGCATAATTATTAATGGTCTGAATAGCCAGATCCATCGACCTATCTAAGTCTGTCGCCAAATTAAAATTTGGTATCGTGTCATTCAGGTCGTCAACATTCACAAATGCTGCATCTAGTCTTTCGGCTAAAGCCTTTGATGTAGTTGTTTTGCCCGAGTTGATACTACCGCTAATGAAAACTAACATTGTTTCATCATATCAAAATACATCGGTTTCAATTTTACTTATGGCATAAAAAAGTCAGAACTGTTTCATAGTTCTGACTTAATCTTTCTTGGCTTGGCTCACCACAATAGAGGAAGTTATAACCGCAATCAAAACGGATTTAGGTAACAACGCTGTATGAGGTAAGCCACTCATTAACTGTCGAAATATAATCATCCTGAGATTTAAGCTCATGATTTTGGTCTATTTTTCTCCAACTATACGAACTATGTTCCCAGCTCAGTTTAATCATTGGCTCCGTGGCATCTACTTTGCAAACAAACAAAATATGCAAAGTATCTTGGTTGACTATTTTCTCGTAAACTTTCTCCATTAGCTCTGTCCTAACCTCTAAGCCTGTCTCTTCGTGTATTTCTCGTACTACAGACTCTATTTCAGACTCGGAATGTTCAAGCTCACCACCTGGGAGATCATCTTCATTGGCATAATTCGGATGAGTGTTACTTCGAACTAGGACCAAGACGTTACTGTCTCCATCGAATATTAACGACTTAACGACTTTTTTCATGACTACAGAATATCAAACTACAGGCTGGAAGTAATTATATGAAGCAGTTTCAATACTATTCTGGGTATATAAAAAGTCAGAACCGAATTAACAGTTCTGACTTCATCTAGTCTGGCTTGGCTCCGCATACCGGTCATGAACCACGTAACAGAGGTAAAGCGCGACAAATGAGACACGGTACGCATGTAGTGGTAGGTGCCTCTTTTTCTATTGAAGGAAATAGTGCTAAAAACTATTTAATTTATGGTATAATATACTTAATGGAATTTCCAACAGATAAGTTCAAGCCAAGGAAAGACCGCTACGCTAAATCACGCGGCGGTCCCACAAAATTTTTATATATTGCTTGTGGCAACTGTGAAGAGCCGGCTATGGTCTATCAAAAAGATGGTCCTGGTAGACTATTGCGCTGCTACACTGACCGCATAGTGTGGCCGCCGGAGCTCGTAGACGCACAAGCAGAGACGACGGCTGAAACTATTAAAAAGGCGGGTGCCCTTGCGTGTGCATCATGCGACAATGTGCTAGCAACGCCTATGGTGTACGAACCAGAAAATCGGCCTGCGTTTAGAATTGTTCCGGGCTCAATCCATGCCTACCGAAGCGCCGAGCAGGCACAGGCTAGGCTTGGAGAGTAGCTAGATTAATGACCTCCAGAATCTCCGCTGCTGCTCTATCAGCCTGTCCGTTAGCGTTTACAATACTAACGTCGATATCTGGATGAAATAGTCCATTTGTTGCCAGTGAACCGAGCTCCCTTATTCCTGCCTCTAGCCTGCCTGCTGTATTTCTACCACTGACTTCTATTCGTTCTCGCCATTCTTCCATTGATGAAGGATAGATGTAGAAACTCAACGTATCATATTCTGGTCGTTGCAGTGCGTGAACTGTCTCAAGTGGGTAATCTAAAATCGGTACATTCCCTTTTTGTAATGGTTCTAGTATTCCTTGAAGTGGTGTTCCATAGCGAACACCATAAAGCCCATTGACTGCCACAAACTCGTCAGCTTGTTCCAACAGATCGAATTCTTGATCAGAAACATGGATTTTGTCAGTTTCTCCTGGGCGATTAGGTCTGGTCATTATAGGTTTAACATATTCAAACTCGTAATCTCGTGACTGACCATTCATCTGAGAAATTATGGTTGATTTACCTGTTGCCGAGGGACCAAGGAGAAGAACAAATAGTCTATCGCAGGTAAGGTTTCGCCGCTTAAGCCGCTCAACCTCCCGGGCTCTCAAGTTATCTGAAATATGAAATTCACTCATTTGTCGAGCCTTTAGCGAGATTTATAGAATCGCGTAGATTTCGAATCGCTCGCTCCGATGCGCCTGTATAACTTTCTGCTTCCGTTCGCTCTGCATAGAGGATTGCTCTAGATGCACTAATCATCAGCCCGTAACCCTGCGAATCCAGTGTTTGCGGTACACTCTCTTCGAGGCTGCCACCTTGAGTGCCTACGCCCGCCAGCAAAATAGGTGTATCGCCAATTTGCTCACGGATACCATCAAGATTATCTAAATGCGTGGCACTAAGAACCGGGATAATATTTTGATTGTAGTTCCAGTCTGTAATACTCATATCAAGTATGCGCCTCCACAATGGACTGCCATCTGATAAGCGCAGATCCTGAATTTGCTCAGCCGACGGGTTAGATGTATTAACACAAAGCACAACAAGCTTGTCTTCCCATTTCACAAATGGCTCAATAGCGTCAAAACCCATGTAAGGATTTAGTAATACTGCGTCTGCATCTAAGTTGCCAAAAATTTCTTCAGCAATCTTATCTGCCGTATGACCCACATCTCCAAACTTTCCATCGCAAACACGCACAACACCTGGGTGTGATTCTCTAAGATATTTGAAAGTACCCGCTAATGCTCGCCTTCCTAACTCACCTTGAAAGAAGTTAGAGTTTACTTTGAAGTCAACAGCGTATTCCGCAGTTGCATCTATAATCGTTTGATTAAAAAGCTCTATGCCGTCTGCAATATTGCCCCGGCCTCCTACTTCATCCCATACTTCTGCTGGGATGCGTTCGACATCAGGATCGATGCCAACTCCAGCCATGGAATCAATATTAAGCCATCGCTGTCGAATTTTGTCGACTATGGGTGAGGTTTCCGGATATTTACTCAGGTTGTCCATAACGCTTAACCCTCATCCCGGCCATAATAAATACCGTTATGCTGATGTTTTGCTTCAACATGGGTGGCTGCACCGCGGGCTGCGGTTGTATTGGTAGGTTTGCGTACGACAGTTATTCCCCCAGCGGCCAGACCCTCAGTCTTCAATCTGTTGTCCGTCTGCAATAATACAGACTGAATACCAAGCATACCGAGTATGCTTCCTGCTCCACTGTACGTTCTGATATCAAATTCATTACCTAGAAGCATCTGGGCGGCCGTAATTGTATCGTATGGTCTTAAGTCACCCTTGTTCGAAGCGACTTCAATGCCGCGCTTCAAGCCCTCCGTCTCCATTTTTGTAGCTGCACCAAAGCCTCTGCCATCTTGCGCGGGAATATGAATAACCATACCGCTTCCAGCACGCTGAATTTCAGTTAAGGCCGTGTGTAGCTGCTCACGACAGTCACACCCTCGGTCATCAAAGATCTGCCCAATATCACAACCTGAATCTACACGGACCAGGACATCTCTGGTCTCCATTTTCTCAATTGGCCGAGGTGTAAATACTTCATAATATTTCCAGGGATCATTCTCGAGCATAAGCCCGTAGGAATGCACTTCGCCACCTGCAAAACCATAGCGACGAGCGTGTACAGTATCAAGAGTTCGTGTATGTATTGGCTCACGATCATGATCTGAAGGTTTGCTCAGAGTTATACTAACCTCTGGTTCGTGCAACCCCGCTACTGCTACGAGTCTTTCCAAGTGCTGCACGCGTTTTTGGTCTTCCAGGCCTGGCACTATGCTTCTTGGGTAGTAAGCCATGCCCGTATTGCAGTGTCTAACAAGTATATGTTTTCTTTTGCCCACAAATTGATTCATTAGCTGCATGTAACCTGGGTGCTCAGGAGGAGTGAGTTTATACCCAGCCTCATCAACCTCGATTATCGATACCGGTATGCTCGTGTCATTTAAAGCTTCCTGAGGTTTCGTATTTACATATATAAGCTGAAAGTAGGAAAAACTCTCGCCATCATCAACTTCTATTGGGCTAAGCCAAGCCTCTTTATCATCGTCAAGGTCGAGTGGTCCGCCATAGAAGTGAGTGACTCCATTTTCTTGCAGTAACACAAGTCGGCTTAAGGATTCGCGATAGATATTACTAATTTCGGGCATACCTGAATCATGACTAATGTCAAAATCAACAAGACCCGGTAGTAAAACCTCGCTACTCATAGATTTATTATAGCACTTAATAAGGTTATTATCAAGTTAATTGCGCTGTAAGTGCTTCTATCTTTTCTTGGTCTTTTTTATGCAGATGGCATGAATCCAGAAAGTGATAATATGTACCGACTTCTATACCCACTCTTTGAGCAATGTAGTGTTGTAAAGAAATAAACTCCAGCATGTTCATCAATAGCTTTTTGTAGGCATCCGATGAATTAGCGTGAACATGTAGCTCCAGCTTGCCGTGTTTTATTCTGGCCCAAATAATCTGTGTGCATGGTGCAATTTTTTGACCCTGATCAATATTTTTATCCCACATAGAGATTTGTGCTTCTCCTGCAGGCCATGACTCGTTCAGATTACTAATAAGAAACTCTATTTGCGAATTTGGTTCATCAAAGGATCGATGGTAGTACAGCTTAGTCCAGTCATGTACTACGGCCGATTCATTCTCACCGGTATAGATGTATTTATTAATGACATCTAGATTTTGTTGTGACATTGGAAAACGCTCATCAGCAGGTATGACTGAGGGGTTGGTAATTTCAATTAAGACTACTTCGTCCCTATAATACTTATTATTGCCCGTATCGCTACCCTCCCGAAGCAATGACTGGAATGTCGAGCGCCATGCTTCATTGGCGTCTTTTGCTTGCACGTAAATCATTACAGTATTTTAACATGTTAACAGATATGTCATGCTATGATTATTGAGTGAAGTTGCTTATTACAGGCTTACCAAAAAGTGGGAAAAGCACGCTTATTAAGAGTCTGGTTTTAAGATACGGTAACGGGGCTCAGGGTTTTATTACTAGTGAGATTAAAAATGGCGGCAAGCGAATAGGTTTTGAGGTCGTTACATCTAATGGTGAACACGCACTTCTTGCACAGACGGAGATGCGAACTGACTTTCCGGTTGGTAAGTTCTTTGTAACGCCAGACAGTATGTCCGATGTTTTTAAAAGTATTGAAGATCCAAGCTCGGCAAATCTGCTTTATATTGACGAGATTGGACAGATGCAATTAATGTCTGAGAGCTTTAAGACATTGCTTGCTGGTTATATTAGATCAAATAAAATACTTCTTGCTTCTGTGTCGAAGGTTTATACGTGTAGCGAGATCGAACTTCTTATCAGCTACCGCGATAGTATTTTATTTACACTTACAGATTCAAATAGGAGCGATATCGAGAAAGCCGTTCTTGCAGCACTCAATAATGCGAAGTTTCTAGCCTATTTTTCCATGAACGCAAGGGATAAGATAATTAATTTAGCTAATAAGTATCTTGTCGAGAAAAACTTTACGTCATTCTGCAAGCTATTCAATAACTCCATACATTACTTCAAGGACAATAAGATATTTCCCATTGATAAAACATCATTCAACGTGATTGGTAACCATGGAAGTTATCTTGTAAACTTAAATGATAAGCAGAATTGGCAATGTGAGTGTGCATTAGCTAATGGCCGCGCTCCATACTTAAACGCATCCGATTGCTCGCATTATCAAGCCTTGCAGTTGTATTTAACGGAGCATTAAACCCTATATTGTGTAGTAGACGATTATGTCACTCGAAGATTCAATTTAATTATCACCACAATAAGTAGATGAATTTCTGGTTATTGAAAATCAACAAAGAATAAAATCGAAAAGAAAAGAATGATGGCCTATCACAAAGTATCGGAAGAAATTGCTTTCAAAAGGATCATCGCAATTGGAGTAAACGACTTTTCCCCTGAAAGTATCTGGATCGAATTCAAGGTATGCCTCAATCTCTTTCTGAATATCAGAAAACGGAGTATAGAATTCATCATTTTTTGCATTCTTAGCTGCATCTAGACTTTTATTTGCCATATTGCACAATATTGTACTTGAAAAAGACCTCTGTTGATAGCTTGTGCTTTAATCAACCAGCTCAACAACTTAGCAACAAAAATGGTTTGCAAACATTTGAGCCTAATCTAGGACAAAAAAAGACGCCCCGTTGGACGTCTCTTTTCATGGCTTAGCTTACAGGTTATAAGCCAATACGTTTATTATCTGCTTGTTTGAATGCATAACGGATGCCTTTGCCTGCAAGCGGTTCGTCATCATATCGCGCAAGAAGATGAAGATGAGCATGTGAAACGTTTTGACCACCCGTTTTATAAATGTTCCACCCTAAATTGTAGCCACTGGGTTGCTCTTTTGCGTCTACTAAACTCTTCATTTTCTGTAATAAAATCCTAAGGTTATCCCACTCTTGCTCATTAATATCAAAGGGAGTCTGAATATGTCGTTTCGTGATCGCCATAACGGCATTATTAATACTACCCTCTTCCATATCGGTGATATACCAAAGATCATCCTCGTAAAGTATATTTACTCGCAATAAGTCGTTTTTGATGCAAAAAGGACATGATTGATTTTTGCTCGTCATATTTTAATAGTAGCAAAAATCCAATAGCCTGAATATTTTGTGGGCTTTTGCTCAAATACCATGACTTGGCACTGGGCCGGGCAGCGCACATGAATCTATGCGCCGAGAAGTATCTCGGGCATAAGATTCATGGCCGAACCGGCAGCCTTGCAATGGCTTATGCCGCTCAAGGTTGTCTTAGTTCAAATTCAGCTTCAAGAACAAGAAAAAACGAGCCTTAACGGACTCGTCTTTTCATGGCTCCGCTTACAGGTCACGAACTCTTTAACAGGGGTAGAACGCTACAAATCGG
>CAZICT010000011.1:0-4454 GCA_964537935.1 uncultured Candidatus Saccharibacteria bacterium
ACGTCAGTATCGCTACGAGCCTCCACCAGAGTTTCCCCTGGCTTCACCCTACTCAAGCATAGTTCACCATCTTTCGGGTCCTACCAAATATGCTCTTACTCGAACCTTTCACAGAAGATCATGGTCGGTCGATGCTGCGGGATTGAGGCGTACCTCCCTCCTTGGCACCTTATACTTACTTTCATTAAGCCTATGAGTTTTTGCACTCGCAAACTCGCATATGTGATAGACTCCTTGGTCCGTGTTTCAAGACGGGTCAGTAAAAGCCGTTGTGACAAGACCAATTTCCTCAGGCCATATTACTGTTTTGTCAAGGGATTCACCACAGAGTGATGGACTTTCCCTCAACTGACTCCAGCAAATAAGACCTGGTCTTGCCCTTTAACTATGAAATCGCCATAGAGTGCCATTACATCGTAGCAGGTAGCCAATGACGTACATAACCACTACGAGCTGGTCCTCACATAGCTTGCTTCATAGCTAACATAAATCCACTTTTACTGCTTCCTTCTCAACGATTTCAAGTCTTTTAACCCTCTTTTCAAAGTTCTTTTCACCTTTCCTTCACAGTACTTGTTCGCTATCGGTTTCCCATAGATATTTAGCTTTAGAAGAAGTTTATCTCCCATTTAGGGCTGCAATCCCAAACAACCCGACTCTTAGAAGGTCAACATTCAGTTCAGCGGAAGCTACATACGGGATTTTCACCCTCTATGATGTCCTGTTCCAAGGAACTTATGCTTCCACATCCCTTTTTGTTAGCCCCTTTAGATTACAATTCGGTGACCGAAACGATCACAGATTCTAAACTTGAGCTATTGCCGCTTCACTCGCCGCTACTGAGGCAATCTTCGTTGATTTCTTTTCCTCCGCTTAGTAATATGCTTAAGTTCAGCGGGTGTTCTTGCCTGATTTCAGATGCAGAGTTTGATGTTATTTCTACCAATTTTTGCAAATTGAATAGAAAAAGAGACTACATGTATAACAGGTAATTGACTCTAACCCTATCGAAATCACTGAAGAGACCAGTGACCAATTCGATGAGGGGTTCAAAGACCCACATGTACATCTTTAATGGAAGATTTAGATAAAGGAAAATTCCTTCTCTTTGTCAACCACATTAAGTTAAGAATATGATGTTTTCAGACACTGAAACAGACATGCTAGGGGGAGAGCCCCCTAGCGCCAGTTGCGTTCAAGGATCTGATGATTCGCGGAATTCTGCAATTCGCATTGCTTATCGCACTTTGCTGCGCTCTTCATCGTTATGGGAACCAAGATATCCATCGTTGAAAATTTTCTTAGTTATATTATATGGGGTTTAAGCTATCTTAATGATAACAAAAAGGGTCCATATAAAAAGGGAGAGGAGAAAAAGCTTCCAAAATGTTACTTTCTTCCGCCTTTTCTCCTCTAGATAGACAACTTTACAGTTGTGAGTGTTGTGGAACATTGTTTGTGTTAATGATCCTTCCGCAGGTTCACCTACGGAAACCTTGTTACGACTTCTCCTTCCTCTAAGTGATAAGGTTTACTTAACTTCCCACGACTAGGTCAAGCCTAATCACAGTCCAGAAGGTTCACCGGATCACTCGAAATCGGTAGGAGCGACGGGCGGTGTGTACAAAGGGCAGGGACGTAATCAGCACAAGCTGATGACTTATGCTTACTAGGAATTCCTTGTTCAAGATCTACAATTCCAAAGATCTATCCCTAGCACGACACACATTATACAAGATTACCCGAACCCTTCCGAGTCAGGAAAATAAGCTTGTTGCATGTGTCAGTGTAGCGCGCGTGCGGCCCAGGACATCTAAGGGCATCACAGACCTGTTATTGCCTCAAACTTCCTTGTGCTTGCACACAAAGTCCCTCTAAGAAGTTAGCCCCCTATTAACATAAGGGTAACTAGTTAGCAGGTTAAGGTCTCGTTCGTTAACGGAATTAACCAGACAAATCACTCCACCAACTAAGAACGGCCATGCACCACCACCCATAGAATCAAGAAAGAGCTTTCAATCTGTCAATCCTTACTATGTCTGGACCTGGTAAGTTTCCCCGTGTTGAGTCAAATTAAGCCGCAGGCTCCACTCCTGGTGGTGCCCTTCCGTCAATTCCTTTAAGTTTCAGCCTTGCGACCATACTCCCCCCAGAACCCAAAGACTTTGATTTCTCATAAGGTGCTGATGAGGCTTAGTAGACCTCACCAATCCCTAGTCGGTATAGTTTATGGTTAAGACTAGGACGGTATCTGATCGTCTTTGATCCCCTAACTTTCGTTCTTGATTAATGAAAACATCCTTGGCAAATGCTTTCGCATAAGTTCGTCTTTAATAAATCCAAGAATTTCACCTCTGACAATTAAATACGAATGCCCCCAACTGTCCCTATTAATCATTACTTTGACCTCAGAAACCAACAAATAGGTCAAAGTCCTATTCCATTATTCCATGCTGCAGTATCCAAGCAATTGCCTGCCTGAAACACTCTAATTTTTTCAAAGTAAAGTGTATGATCCACTAACCGACCAGTGAAGGCCGAGCTAGCTTCCCATACGGATGACCAAGCACTGAACCGACTGCGAGAGCCGAGAACAGCGCCGGCCAGAAATTCAACTACGAGCTTTTTAACTGCAACAACTTTAATATACGCTATTGGAGCTGGAATTACCGCGGCTGCTGGCACCAGACTTGCCCTCCAATTGTTACTCGATAAGTGGTTTAAATTGTTCTCATTGCAATCTCGCAACCTCGTGTGAGGTCCGAGTTGTTATTTCTTGTCACTACCTCCCTGAATTAGGATTGGGTAATTTACGCGCCTGCTGCCTTCCTTAGATGTGGTAGCCATTTCTCAGGCTCCCTCTCCGGAATCGAACCCTAATTCCCCGTTACCCGTGATAGCCATGGTAGTCCAATACACTACCATCGAAAGCTGATAGGGCAGAAACTTGAACGATTCGTCACGGCAAGGCCGCGATCCGCTCAGTTATTATGAATCATCACAATCCTCTTTCGAGTATTGGTTTATATCTAATAAATACAACCCTTCCACAAAAGTCAGGTTTGACAGCATGTATTAGCTCTAGAATTACTACGGTTATCCATGTAGGAGAAAATAATCGAATAAACTATAACTGTTTTAATGAGCCATTCGCAGTTTCGCTGTATAATACTTATACTTAGACATGCATGGCTTAGTCTTTAAGACAAGCATATGACTACTGGCAGGATCAACCAGATTACTATCCTTTCTCTTCTTTGACCCTAAGGTCTCAAAAGATACTCGTCAAGCAATTGTTTAGATTTAATAGTAAGAAGGTTTCCCTCCTACGGAAGCTACATATAGCAAACTCTTTCTTATGCAAGATAATACTTGAGCAAGCTATTGTTCGTTTCCTTTACTATTTAGGCACCAACTAGGTTAGTCTATTCAAAAATGAAGCATAGAGATTTTTAAATGCTCATGCTCATTTTGGATATACTGACCTTCATAGCATGCTAAACTAGAGAGAGCTTGTTTAGAACAACTCAATCCAGTTAGTACATGCTAAATAGAGCTATATTAATATACAATATCAGTAAGATGATATTGATACAATATACTCGCTTTTAGATGACATTTAGAAGAGTGTTTGCTCTTCTTAAAAGTCATCACACTTTCACAGTGTGGACATTTTGTCCTAAAAAGGAGAAGAGAAACACTACAAGGCGACTTGGCTAGCTTGGTCGTTTGCACAGCCAAGCCCACCTTGAAGCGTCGTATTATAGAATGAGTGAACCCTGAACCTCATCTTCGGCACTTAGTAGTGGCCATGTGTTGAGGTAAAAAGAGAGAATGATTTAGGATCATTTCTGAAACACCTACTCTTACTTCAGGTTAATACCTTTTTCATTTCATTGTTTCAATGATATCCTAAATTTTCTTTTCTTTTTTTTTTTCAGGATCATATCCTATATATATACTTTTTTTTTGGGTTGATAAATTTGCTGAATTTTCACATTTAGAAAAAAAATTAAAGTCCCCAAAATCCATGTTTAGAGGATAGGGTAGTGTAGGTAGGTTTATGGATCTTTTGAACCAGACAAGAGCCCTAGATTAGGCTGAAATAGTGGTATGAGGTAGGTTTTGTTAGGTTTTAGGGCTAGATAGGGAACTTTTGGATCTTCTTCATAAATTAGGTAATCCTTCCTCCTTACTCCGGCGAAGGAACTTCCTAAGGGGAAAATAGCCCTCAATTTAGGGGGTCTAGGCCTTATAATGCTTATTCTAGGGCTATGGGATACCCTATTGGAGGTTATGGTACCAAAGGAACCCATAGTGAAATCTAATGAAGAAGATTTTAAGGCCTTGTATCCTTTAAATGACCTAAGACTGAGAATTTGATACTAATAAGGACACCTAATGCCTATTAGAGCCTTATTTTCTTAAATATACTATCCTAGACCCTAATATGG
>CAZICT010000012.1:0-3266 GCA_964537935.1 uncultured Candidatus Saccharibacteria bacterium
TCAATGTCAATCTCGGGAGTTTGCCAGTTGAGCATACCTGGGAACTTAGACTGGAGCACACTCTTCTGATTAGCGGGTATGCTCCAGCATTTGATACCTGGATGCCACTGATATCCCTTAATTGTCTTGACCTTTGCTATGACATCCCTATTGAACTTGAAGGAAAGGAGAAGTCTATCTCCTTTCTGTGTTACATTGACCAATGTATCCCTCCCTAGGATGATTGGGCCATCTGGAATCCTTGTCTAACGGCTTCCCTGACTGATGCAATCATTCTCTGATTAGCCTCATACATAGTATTCTCACGACAGAAGATCCTGAGTGGTCTACTCTTATCCACTAGATATTCCATCCCTATATGTATGAGTGCTTCAGTTCCTAGCCACAGTAGAATCTGTCCCATATTATCCAACTTTACATATTCTACGTCTATTATACCATATCCTGTTTGGATGTGGGAAGTAGGCCCCACGATGGGGGCCTACACCGGATCGTACTCAGCGAGTTCGTCTACGTAGTTGAGCGAGTTGGTGAACGTGTTGGTCTTGGAGTTGAACTTGACTTCGTGCACCTTGAGACCTTCATTCTGCTCACATGTCAGCATGACTGAGATGATATTCATCATTAGGTTTGCTGCCGTGAGGTTGGCGTTGATAGTCTGCGGTGCACTGACTGCACGCTCATCACAGCTAAGCTCACTGTTGAACTTAGCCTCAGTGTCCTGCAAGATGTCTGGATAGAGTTGCGTGACTGGAGGCAGGTAGAAGTTGTGTGGCACACCGGCCTCAGCGTAGTCCTTCATAGGTTTGCCTGGGTAGTTGTAACCCACAACTACCTGTCCAGTCCATTCCTCATTTCCAGCATCGATCCAGAGCATATTGCATCCACTTCTAGTGTATCCATTTGCTCTGAATAGCTTGTGGATTAGCTGGCGTGTCTTATTATTGTCCACGCATCCACAAACTACGGGGAACGCTCTGGTATTCCCGATGATCTTCCTTAGTTCCTGTTCATTCTCAATGTATGAGGGATATGCATTGACCTCCATACCGAAGGCATACGCATATCTTTCAGCCAGAACCTCTGCCTTGTTCTTACCAAGATCGGCATTGATAAAGTTCTGCCTGCGGACATTCTTCTCTTCCACTACATCGCCATCCACAATCGTCACCTCATGAGGCTTGATTGAGAGAGATGTGAATGAACAGAGTCGGATCAGGTTGGGAATGAGGAAACCCCCAGTACCACCTGACCCGATCACGATGAAGTGAAATGGCCTCTTCTCATACACAGCTAAGGGAACAGACACCTTGAGTCCCTGCGAAAGATCGACAGCCATCTAGTTCGCCTTCTTTCCAGCAGTCTCTCTTTCCTGATCGACTTCTTCGAGATTCTCCATGACTTTCTGGATGAGTTCCTTGTGGCCACCTTGAGTAGCCAGCTTAGCAACTAGGAGTGCAATACCTTCGTTACTAAACTCTTCAAGGACCGTATAAATGAAGAACGACTCGTCTTCATCTGACATCCAGGATGCTCCGTTATCTCGAAGAATCTCGATTTCGTCTGGGTCGAGTCCGTGTGCTCGGAGGTATGCCTCAACATTGTCCTCCTGCTCGTGAATTTTGACGCTGGTTCCATTTTCGTTGGTGTCTCTGTTTTTTTTGCCGTTTTGATGATTCTGGGCACTGTTGAACTTCTTGACACCGTTCTGTTGCGTCTGTTGCTTCTGGGACTGGTTGTACCGCTTGTACGGATCTCCCTGATTCCCAGTAGACTTGGTGACCTTGCCGTACCACTCCTCAGGCACCGAGACGTTACCGAATGGGTTCTCAAAGATGTCCCACATGCTCAGGTTCTCGATGGTATTGCCACCGCAGGCAATGCGGAACTTCACCTCAGGCGACTGAGATGGTACCTTACCGATGACACCGAAGAGTCGAGTCTCCTTCTCATCATTGTTGTCCGTGCCAGAGAAGAAGGCACCCATCGTGTTATGGCTGTGGATATCCATAACGAGCAGGTGCTGAGACTCAAGCTGCTCATTGCGGTCAAAGTTCACGTTGGAGCCATTGACTCTCTGAGTCGGGCAGTAGAGGAAGTACTCCTTCTTCTCCCTATCCCAGAAGATCTGCATGGCGGCTTCGGCGTTGCTGAACCTGTCGCATACACCACGGAAGAATGACAGGATCTGCAGGAACATGGTGTATGGGATCTTGGGAAGGTTCATTTGGAAACCTTCCTTGATGTTGTCTGCGCCAGGGATCTTGGTAGCCTTGACCCTGAACTGGCCGATTTCATTCTCCCTGATTTGAATCACTCCGTCCTTTGACATTACATACCTGATAGGCATGTCTGACTTCAGAGCATCAGTCATGGTCGTGTGATGCGACACGAAGTGCTCCGAGAGGTCAATTTTGGGCTTGGTAGCGGCTGACATATACTTACCTCCTTGAGATGTACCTCTGACATATGTCGGCAAAGTTACCGATGTCAATGAGGATGTCTTCGGGGAATTCTTCCTTGCCATCAAGGTGTTTGAACAGACTGTGAGTTCCGTAGATCTCAACGTTCTGTCCTTTAATCTCAGCCTTGAATGGCTTGAACTTCTCGTGATCTAAATCCCCATTGAAGTTCGCACCAAAGAATAAATCAGGAATTGAAGTGATCCCTGTGAGATCCTTCCAAAGCGGCAGCTTCGTGTGACCCCAGCATATATAGGAGTCCACATTGCAGAAGGGGAACCTGAACACCCTCGATAGCTTGTTGCCAATGATGGTTCCCTTCATTGCAAAGACAGAGCTTCGGGCATGCATCTTCATTCCTGATGGATCTGTCTGAAGGTAAATATACCAGAGAGTCCAAGGTATTGGCACAGTGTACTCATTTCCGTTGGACCATTTAACCTTTCTGATCTCTGGCGGCAACTCGAAGAATATCTCCTCTCTCTCGTTGTGCCTTCTATACATACGCACACCGATAGGTAGGAGACCAGTGTCGAATGAAACGTTACGAGCAAATGCGGCCTGTAGGTCTTGTACCGAGACATACTTACTCGATACTGCGCCTTCTGGGGTTCTAGTTTTAACCTTCAGACCGCTCTCAGTAACTTCCATCGACAGCTCTGGAATTACTGGTTGCGCCATCTCTATGCTCCTCTCGTTAGTTGTTCCATTAATTCATCGACAAGTTGTTGGTGTTGCCTACTTAACTGTTCTTGAATCTCACGTGCCGTTGCTGAAAAATCCGATGTACCGGGCGTTTGCTGT
>CAZICT010000013.1:0-3092 GCA_964537935.1 uncultured Candidatus Saccharibacteria bacterium
ATGGTCGCTTAGTGGTGACAGCCAAAACAGCTACCGATACCCCGCTGCACATCAAAGGCGCCGCCGGCCAAAGCGCCAATTACCTCTCCATCACCAGTTCCGGCGGCGCCGACGGCAATGTTATGACCATTAACAGCGACGGCAACGTGGGGATTGGCACCACCAATCCCACTTCCAAGCTAACGGTGGGTGGCTCCTCCTCGACCATTCACAACGACACCGGCGATATCACCATCAACGCCGCTAGCAATAACATCTCTCTGGCTGGCGACAGCCTAATCAATGTACTAAATGCTTACTTTGCTGGTAACGTTGGCATTGGCAACAGTTCTCCCACACGCAAGCTGAGCGTGACCGGCGATGCCGATATCCAACGCTTATACCTGGCTGATGGCACCGCTGGCAATCCTGCTCTCTCATTTGTAAGTGACACTAACACTGGCATGTTCCGCCTAGCTACAGACACCTTATCTTTGAGCACTGCCGGCACCTCCCGCTTAACCATCAACTCTTCTGGCAACGTGGGTATCGGCACTATTAGCCCGCAAGCCAAGCTGGTTGTCATTCCGGCGGCGGCTAATGAGCAAGTTTTCCAAACCAAGAGTTTACGCTCCAGCGCCGCTCTAGGTTCTGAGTTGGTTACTAATGGCGACTTTAACAGTAGCCTGACTGGCTGGACCGCAACCGGCTGGACTTGGACCAGCGGCAAAGCTGACCACAACACCGGCAACACCAGCGCGCTTAGCCAATCTATTTCCATTACCAGTGGCACCACTTATCAAGTTTTTGTCACGGTGTCTGACTTAACTGAGGAAGCAGGTGTTCTTACTGCCAAAATTGGTAGTGAGTTCATCTTCTATGACGACGCGGAAGAAGAAACGATAATTTGGGAAAATGGCGAATATAAACAGCTTTTCACAGCTACCACCACTGGCACGCAAGCCCTGACTTTCATTCCAACCTCTGGCTTTGATGGCGCGGTCGACAACATAACTATTAAGGCTATTACTAACGATGATGCTCAACCAAACCTAGCCTTTATAGATGACACTGGTAGCATCGCGTTTGAAGCCTACGCTAATTCCAGCTTAGCCAACACCTTCCTTGGCAAAGATTCTGGTCAGAAAAACACTAGCGGCGATCTAAATACCGCAGTAGGCTACGAAGCTCTCGCCAACAACCTATATGGCTCAGACAACACCGCCCTAGGCGGACTGGCTCTTAAGGAAAATACCTCTGGCTATATGAATACCGCCGTTGGTGCCAGCGCCTTAACAAGCAACACTACTGGCTACTTTAATACTGCCGTAGGTGCCAACAATCTTATGTCCAATACCTATGGTCGATATAATACCGCCCTTGGCGCTAACAATTTAACAGCCAATATAAGTGGCCGCTTCAATACAGCTGTCGGCGCTAATGTGTTAACTTCTAACACTGGTGGATTTCACAACATTGGAATTGGTACTAACGTCCTCTCAAGCAACACCACAGGTGGTTCGAACTTGGCAGTTGGCAATTCTGCTTTGAACCGAAATCAGACTGGAACCGGCAATATTGCTGTTGGTGGCTCGGCTATGTACTTCAATACCACTGGATATTCGAACTTAGCCATAGGAAGCTCGGCCCTTTATTTTGCTGATTCTGCCACCTACAACATGGCTGTCGGTTCCAGCGCGCTTATGTATAACAACGGCTCCTACAATGTGGGACTTGGTGGACAAGCACTGTATTTCAATAGTGCTGGCTCTTATAATACCGTGGCTGGTTACCAGGCTGGTTGGGGTCAATACAACAACAGCTTTAATAATAGCTCCATCTTTGGTTATCAAGCTGGATATGCGCTTAGTACCGGCTCTAATAATTCGCTCTTTGGCTACAAAGCTGGTGATAACCTAACCACTGGCTCTAACAATATCATTATTGGTTACAACATTGACGCGCCTACGGCAACCGCCACGCAAACGCTTAATATCGGCAATCTGATCTTCGCTACCGGTCTCAACGGTACCGGCACAACTATCAGTGCCGGCAACGTCGGTATCGGTACCACCACCCCAGACGCCAAGCTTTCCCTGGGTAGCGGCCTTGGAAAAAAGCTGGCAATTTGGGAAGAAGCTGGCACCGGTGCATTCCAGGGTTTTGGCGTCCAGCAAGATCGAATGGAATGGGTAATGGGTCCAAATAATGGTGGTGCTATAGCATTTGGCTGGGGAAGCACCGGATCACTTAATACTGCAATGACCATCAAGGGTACTGGGCGTGTAGGTATTGGGACTACTGACCCTCAAACGTCTCTTCAAATCAACGGAGTTGTGCGTCTTAATGCAGGTACAGACAGCTCTTCTCCTCTTGAGTTTTCTGAAAATAACACCGTTAAGTGGCGGGTGTTTGCCCACGGCACCAATGACGCTTATCAAATCTATGATGCCGACTGGTCAGCAGGAGTTTCACTTTCTCAAAACTCAACCTCCTGGGGTGGATTGTCTGATATCCGACTTAAATCAAACATCATTGAGGAAACAAACTTCCTAGACAGAATCAACAGCATCCACCCTGTCACTTACAACTTCAACAATAGTCCCAACCGCGAGTTGGGTGTCATTGCTCAGGATATAATGACTGACTTCCCTGAACTGATTCAAACAGTCCATCATGTTGATGGTAATGAGTATTACGCTGTTACCTATGACCGTTTAGGCGCAATCGCCATAGGTGGAATTAAAGAACTTCATCAACTTCAAATAGATCAGCAAGCCCAAATCGATGCCATTAGCGATGGCCTAACAATGCTTAATCCTGAATCAATCACCACAAATACCGCTACTATTTCTGAAGCCACAGTCGATTATCTCCAATCCATCACCGTCAGCGCCCAAACTATCAACAGCAATTCACTCGTCACCAGCTACCTACAATCTGTCAGCGCCAGTATTACTGGTACGCTATCAGCTGCTTCCGCCAATATAAGCAATACTTTAACTGTCACCACGGCTAATATTGCCAACACGTTATCAGCCGCCTCTGCCAACATTGCCGGCACCTTAACTGCTCAGCAAATCAACGTCGGCAATCTCAACATCGGTGGCGAG
>CAZICT010000014.1:0-2944 GCA_964537935.1 uncultured Candidatus Saccharibacteria bacterium
TGGGCAGGATTCTCACCTGCCTTATGGTTACTCATTCCAGCATTCTCACTTGATATCGCTCCACCAGACCTCGCAGTCCAACTTCAATGCAATATCAACGCTCCTCTACCACGCGATGCAAAGCATCGTATTTACCAATTTTACAATTCTCATTTGCCAGAAGATTGGATATTTCCTTTCTAGCGATAAATGAAAAATGTTAACTGATAAATACGGTGCCGTGCACCGCATCCATATCTTCGGTGCTATGCTTAAGCCCCGTTACATTTTCCGCGCAAGATCTCTTGACGAGTGAGCTGTTACGCACTCTTTAAATGAATGGCTGCTTCTAAGCCAACATCCTCGTTGTTTAAGAAATCTCACCTCGTTTCCCACTTAGCATAGACTTAGGGACCTTAGATGATGGTCTGGGCTGTTTCCCTTTCGAGCGCCGAGCTTAGCCCCGACGTTCTAACTGCTGTAGTTCCACATGACGTATTCGTAGTTTATCAAGGGTGGGTACGCTTGCGCGCCCCAGTCCGAAACAGAGCTCTACCCCATCATGCTACCGTACAACGCTAGCCCTAAAGCTATTTCGAGGAGAACCAGCTATCTCCAGGTTCGATTGGCATTTCACCGCTAACCACAGGTCATCCGGGCGTGTTGCAACTCGCTACGGTTCGGCCCTCCACGTGGTTTTACCCACGCTTCAGCCTGCCCATGGTTAGGTCACCTGGTTTCGGGTCTACTCGCAGTAACTATACGGCCTGTTCAGCCTCGCTTTCACTATGCCTCCGACAGATGTCTTAGGCTTGCTACTACAAGTAACTCGCTGGATCGTTCTACAAAAAGCACGCCGTCACCCCGCCAAAGGCGGGGCTCCGACTCCTTGTACGCACACAATTTCAGGTTCTATTTCACTCCCCTCCCGGGGTTCTTTTCGCCTTTCCCTCGCGGTACTAGTTCTCTATCGATCGTAAGATATATTTAGCCTTGGGACGTGGTCGTCCCAGCTTCAGTCAGGGTTTCACGTGTCCCGACCTACTCGACAATGGATGCGAAGCATCTCATCTATCATTTGCCATATTCACATTAGTCAATTATTTATCAATTTTCATTTATCAAACAGAGTAGTTTGGAAAATGGTAAATGTAAATTAATTGAGAAATGAAAAATGAACAATGGTAGATGCGATGCATCGCATCGCCTACAAATCTAAGGTTTGCTTCACTTGGCATACCGGGCTTTCACCGTCTTTGGCGGACCATTCCAGATCCTTCTGCTCGCTCAGCAATTTTCTGACCTTAGGCACGCTGGTGGTAGCACGTGCTTCCAATACCGAAGGCTGTTAAACAGCACTCGGTACTGGTTGTTTGTAGTGTCACAACCCCTTATAGATATTCGTCTACCAACTTATCCATCTAAATTAACAGATGGAAACCTAAAAGGTTTGGGCTATTCCGCGTTCGCTCGCCACTACTAGCAGAATCGTTGTTTACTTTCTCTTCCTCATGGTACTAAGATGTTTCAGTTCCCACGGTACCCGCTACTTATCCTATATATTCAGATAAGAGTGAGAAGACATGACTCTCCTCGGGTTTCCCCATTCGGACATCTTCGGTTCAAAGCTTGATAGGCAGCTCCCCGAAGCTTTTCGCAGCCTTCTACGTCCTTCATCGGTATCTTACGTCAAGGCATCCTTTGTGTGCGCTTGAGTAACTTTTTACGATTTAGTGCAACCCTCCATCGCTAAAGCTAAGGAGGGCCCTCCGAAGTTTCCGACTTCCGATAGTCTGTAAACAGATTACCGGAATTAGTGAAACGAAGGAGGGTTGACTAGTTATTGGTAGCCTCGAGATAAACCTACGGTTTTTCTCGACGTGCCGGGCAAAAAATGTAATTTTTGCTCGGACTGCTCTTCTCCCTTATTTAAGGGCCAATAACAGCCGTTTGTCATTAATCTCAAAAATTTCTTCTTCCGAATTGTTAAGATACTAACTCAAGACATTCATAGAATACCCATCAGAGTTTCTAGCCTTGAAGCTTGAGTTTACGCTAGAAGCTTGGCGGTTTAGTTTCGAGTAACCTCGTGCCTAAACTCAAGCAGCTCTATCATCTTAACAAGTTTAACAGAGGCGGTCAAGCCAATAGTGGTGTAATTGTTACTATGAATTGAAAGGTGTTATAGGCTTCAATGCCTTTACTTTATTGTGCGTCAATTTTACTTAGCATGCGTATCTTATTAGCTCTTCATGGATAAATTTAAATTGCTACGCGTTCAAATCCTATCATTATAAAGTAATGAACATATTAATAAGATTTAAGGTTTCGATAAGTATTCGCAGAGTGTACCTAAACAAAAAGAGGTCATTAGACCTCATCTTGTTTTGGTGGGCGATGGAGGACTTGAACCACCGACCTCGTCATTATCAGTGACGCGCTCTAACCAACTGAGCTAATCGCCCCAACACAACCCAACTAAGTTTTATATGGTGGAGCGTCGGGGACTCGAACCCCGGACCCCCTGCTTGCAAAGCAGGTGCTCTAGCCAACTGAGCTAACGCCCCGTAATACTTTAGGTAATAATGAATTTAAATTTGTAAGTTACGCGGGGGAATTGGCTATAGCACTTTGTGCAGATTTTAATTTTTGCAGCTTTGCTGCGCCAACTGAGCTAACGCCCCGTAAAAATACTCCGGTATTGTACCGGAAACTTCTCTGTTGAACAACTGGTTCTTGCAAAAAGGCGCCCCCTTAGGAGGCGCCTTTCTTTAAAAACCTGTATAGTGCAATCAACTCAGTTCGTCGTTTGAAACAATTTCCTTAGCGATATGCAGCTTGTTTCATCACTACATACCAAGGATCGACCATAGCTTTAAGTAGTCTATAGAGCTACTTAAGCTTGGTAAATCTCCCTAGAAAGGAGGTAATCCATCCGCACCTTCCGGTACGGATACCTTGTTAC
>CAZICT010000015.1:0-2244 GCA_964537935.1 uncultured Candidatus Saccharibacteria bacterium
CGGGATGTAGCTCAGCTTGGTAGAGTACTCGGTTTGGGGCCGAGGAGTCGTGAGTTCAAGTCTCACCATCCCGACCATTAGAGGAAGCGTTAAAGCCTCCATGCTCGTTCGCCATGGGGTAAGAGTGGAGGCGTTGCTTGCAAGGCAAGGGAGTACGGCTGAGGGATCGCCCCATGCGTCACCGACTGTCGTCCTATATCTCCTTTCCTCTACGGAGCCTATTAAGGCTCCGCTTCGGGGCGTAGCGCAGTTTGGTAGCGCACCTGCTTTGGGAGCAGGGGGTCGCAGGTTCGAGTCCTGCCGCCCCGACCAATAAATTTTAGGAGTATAAAATGTGTCAAGGACATAATGCTGGCGAATTCACTGAGATTATCATCAAGGACAGAATCAAAGTTGATTCATGTATTGCCAATGAAGTTGGATGGCTCAATGAACATGGTGTGATAACTAGAGGGTCTTGTTGTGGACATGGACAATATCCTGGTAGTATCCTCATCAAGAGATCATGCTCTAAGAGAGCAAGAGAGCTTGGCTATGATCCTAAGCCATACTATCTTAGTCAGAATAGATTGTGGTCTAGAATCAGAACCCGTATAGCATCATGGATTTACGGAGAGAACCTTAATGAAACTTGGTTGGCAGAGATACAACCCAAGTATGACATGTACCATATAAGTGCCAAAGCTTATGATAGAGCCACAGGGGAAATATGCAAGAGATGTTTTCGAGAGCATGCATGTGGATTCCAGATCCCAGATAACATGTGGAATACAGTAGTTGAAGAAAGATATAATGTTCTATGTCTAACATGTTTTGATGAGCTTGCTACTGAAAAGGGAATTAAATGGGATCATGTAGTGACTCATCTTGCTCCTGTAAGTAGATTATCATGGAAATAATATTGGGGTATAGTATAGCGGTAGTACAACTGGCTCTGGACCAGTAAGCCTAGGTTCGAACCCTAGTACCCCAGCCACGGCGGTATACCCAAGTGGCTTAAGGGAGCGGTCTGCAAAACCGTTGACGCAAGTCATTCGTTGGTTCAAATCCAACTACCGCCTCCATTGCAGGGATGCACCATAAATCGCACGGATGCTGCGGAAGGTGCATTAAATGTTTGATGAACAACACCCAGATTACTGGGAATGGGTTAGGTACTTCCATGAGAATGGACTACCTCAGCTACCAGAAGAACCGCCTACCCCCGAAGAACCAGGAGATACTGAAGCTCCAAACTTTTCATTTAATCTATGTAGCTATCTTGAGGTAGGAGCACATGGAGAACAAGTAGAAGCTATGCAGGAATGCTTAGCATTCTTAGGCCATTACACAGGTCGTATTGACGGTGACTTTGGGCCTATGACTGAATCAGCAGTCAAGAAATTTCAAGAAGCCCAGGGCTTGTATGTTGATGGTGAGTTTGGTCCCAAGTCAATCGAAGGACTCAATACTGCTCTAGCTCCATTGGGTGGAAAATACTCCTGTGGAGAAGTTAGCGACATTTTCATTCCTCCAAGTGTGGGAGACACTAGTGTAACTGTTACTTATCTTAGGGAAGGAACAGTATACGAAACACCAATCTATACATATCAGTCTCCAAATCCAGGTCCAACCTTACTAATGTATGGTGGCATCCATGGCAATGAGCTATCTGGATATCATGCGCTGACTGATATAGTCAATAGCCCACTATCAATTTCCAAAGGTAGGCTAGTTCTAATCCCTGCATTCAATAAGATTGCAGTTGAGCAGAACAGAAGAACTCTAAGTCGTAGCGGCTCCGCTTATAGCGGCAAAGACTTTAACAGAATGTTCCCTGTAGGAAAGAATCCTAGCTATCTCATCGCAAAGGAGATGTGGGAGCTAGTTAAGTCTCAACCTAATCTAAAGGTTGTAGTTGACTTTCATGATGGCTTTGTAAATAGTCTAGGCAACACCTTGATTCATAGTCGTCAGAGTACAATTGGTAATATCTGCGATGACATTAGAGATAAACTGAATAAGATCAGGCCATCTGGTGCTAAGGGTCCTAAGTTTAGATCATTTACTGAGCCAATTGGAGGTAGCTTAACTCGTAAAGTTGGCAGGGATCTCAATATTTATGGAGTAGAAGTTGAACTTTGTGGAAGATCTGTAGGAGATCCACTATCTCTACGAAAGAAATATGCCAACCTCATCATTAAAGAATTTGGTAAAGCATTCGGCATGATTATATCGTTTTAGCATTGGGGGGGGATTACCCCC
>CAZICT010000016.1:0-1799 GCA_964537935.1 uncultured Candidatus Saccharibacteria bacterium
GACGAAGCCACTTCAGCACTAAAGATGCAGCTCGATTCGAAGCCGATCGAACTCGATCGGCTCAACCGGCGAATTATGCAATTGCAAATTGAACAAACAGCTCTCAAAAAGGATAAGAGCGAGACTGCAAAAACCAGAAAAGCAGAAATCGAGAAAGAGATCACAGCGCTCACGGAACAGGCAGGAAAGCTCGAGGCTGCGTGGCAAAAAGAAAAAGACCTCATCGAAAAGCTTAATGATGAGAATGAAAAACTTGAGGCTGCTAAGACGAGGTTGGAGCTTGCTGAAAATGAGAGCGACCTTGGTACTGCTAGTCGTATTAAATACGGCGAAATCCCAGAAATTGAGCAGAATATTCAGGAATACCGCCGCCAGATTAACATGATACCAGCCGACCAGCGGCTGCTTCGAGACGAGGTTAGTGCCGAAGATATAGCCTCGGTTGTATCGCGGTGGACCGGCATACCAGTTGATCGTCTCAAGGAAAGCGAGACCCAAAAACTGACCCACTTAGAAGCTGATCTGCATAAGCGCGTAGTTGGACAGGACAGGGCAGTGGAGGCAGTTGCGAATGCGATTAGGCGGTCTCGGGCTGGTATTGGTGACCAGAGGCGACCAATTGGCTCCTTCTTGTTCTTGGGTCCGACTGGTGTAGGTAAGACCGAACTTGCAAGGAGCCTGGCGGCATCGCTTTTTGATGACGAGCGGGCAATTACCAGGATCGACATGAGCGAATATATGGAGAAGCACGCCGTTTCGCGGCTGATCGGCTCCCCTCCTGGCTATATTGGCTACGACCAAGGCGGGCAATTGACCGAAGCGGTTCGACGCAGGCCATATAGTATTGTGCTGTTTGATGAAATTGAAAAAGCGCATCCAGACGTGTTTAATGTGCTTCTCCAGGTGCTCGACGATGGTCGCCTGACCGACGGCCAGGGCCGAACTGTCAATTTCTCAAACACGGTCATCATTATGACGAGTAATATTGGCTCGCAGTATATCCAGGAATGGGACGGTAGTGACTACGGGGCACTCGAGAGTACACTCCAAAAGGAGCTCACGATGCAGTTCCGACCTGAGTTCATTAATCGTATTGATGATATCGTTATATTCGACCGCATTAAAGAAGAGGACATGACACATATTGTAGAGGTTCAGCTACGGAGTATGCTGGCTGTCATCGAAAAATCAAAAGGCATCACGCTCACCTTCACTAAGGAGGCAAAAGACGCTCTTGCCAGGGAAGGCTATGACCAGGCTTTTGGAGCGCGGCCGCTTAAGCGCGTTATTCAAAAGCGCATTCTTAATAAGCTTGCTCGCGAGATTATCGATGGCAAAGTGACGGAGAACGCAGTTGTTGAGGTAGACTACGCCGATGGTGACTTTGTTATTGAGAGTAAGCTGGCTGGCTAAGTAACTACAGCTACCTACTAAATTTTAGGAGGCGCCCCATGCAAAGAAAGCTCTAGGCCGACTTCAATGATCCAAACCGCCACTGTAATGACTGTGGAAATGATTTTACCACCACAATACTGCATTCTATCGACACGAGATGTTGCAATACGGATGAAACGATGAACATATGTTGATATTGACGGGGTGCTACTAGCCAGTGAAGAGAACTTGGCCATCTGTGCGGTAGAGTTTATAAAATTCTGTAAATTCGCGCTTTGATTGTTCATTTTCGCTCATAACTGCATCTCCTCGTGGCTCATTATTACTACAATCCAATTCTATACACACCGTGTCCGATTTGTAGCGTTCTACCCCTGTTAAAGAGTTCGTGACCTGTAAGCGGA
>CAZICT010000017.1:0-1712 GCA_964537935.1 uncultured Candidatus Saccharibacteria bacterium
CTGCACCCGCTAATGTTGGTGCGGTCAACGATCTGGAGTGCAGAGGGATGATGGAATCTGAATTGTCTGGTTTCGGAGCGGTTAAGCCGCGTCCACTTACAGAGCGCCTTAAGGATGTTGGCGAAAGCGTGCCGATCTGCCTTGAGGCGAAACAAGAAATCGAGCGACTACAGCGTATCAACGAGCACTTGCTGGAATGTCTTCGGGGCATATCTAGGCAGACGGCGGAGATGGTCAGGGCCAATGAATGACCCGCTTGAACCAAATCATATTGGCTCGTGGGAGCTAGAAGGAGAGGAATGATGACTTTTGCAGCTTGGATGTTTGTTGCGGGCGCATTCGTCGGATACGCATTGGCGTGCTGGGATCATCGCCGGGATATGCGCCCGTTTCGCGATGAGGCGCGGCGACGGCTTGAGGATCAGAGAAATGCATTGAGCTAAACCACCATCACCAGATAGCACGCCCATGCCCCAAGAGCCACGGCCAATATCCCCCAGCTCACAGCACTCAAACGCGGCCAAGAAGTGCCATGGCCTCTGAAATAGTGATCTGCTTTGTTGCCACCAGAACGAGCAGAACTAGGAGAACCACGCCCCACAGGCCGGGCATAAGCTCCCGCCATGGGATACCCGAACGTTGCCGCATAGACATCTGGGTAGAAAGGCGGGCGATCTCGCGAGAATGATAATCTTGGATCTTCAGGATATGTATGATGATGGAATCGTGGGTCAGGGGCATAAAGGTTGTGCGAGTACCATTGACGCGGCGGGGAGGAGGTCGTGCCATTCATGTCGATCTCATGGAGCCGGGGCTTTGGGGTTGGGTGAACGCGGGTGAGGACTATAAGTCCCCTCCGACCGGGGAGGGACACCCAGTCGGAGGGGTATCAGCCAGCGGGTAGGGACGGGGTGCCGGCTGAATTCGTTATGCCTTGCATATCCTATAGTAGGCCGCGTTATGCCGCCTCACACCGTCAATCGTCTTCGGCGTGTCCTTCTTGGACCAGCTCAGATACTTGAAGGCTTTGCAAGACACGTCGCCTTTCACGGAAACATTGACGGGCTGATCCATCGCACAGGCGGCGGCGAATAGGGGAAGGATGAGGCTGAGCTTCTTCATTGGTTGCGATCCCTGCAAGCCGCATCCTTGGCGCATAGAGCGGCGATTTCTTCCGGTATCTCAGGTGTGGGTGAGGTCGCTTCTGCCGCTTCGAGAGCGGCCTTGATCTTGGCGTCGGCATCGGCGTTGATCTGCTTCTCGATCTCGCCAATGCGCTGCGTGCAGGCGGCCCGCTCCTGAAAACGTACTTCGTCCTTGATGTTCTCGATGAACACCCACCCGCCGACCAACGTGACAAGAGCGGCAACCCCGCCGCCAATGAGCCAACCGGGCATCTTCTTAACTCCCTCAAGGGATTTGCTGACGAGCGCTGCCACCACACCGAGAATCTTGACGACGATCACCGAGACCGCCACCACGACAGGATGCGTCCATACGGTCAGGAACAGCGCTCTCGCGCGCTCATAAACCTGTCCTAGTTTCATGAGATTATTTCCCGAGATGAGCGCCGGATTGCGCGTCTTCCACGCGGGCTTCGACGATTCCCTTGCTCCACTTCCCGATCAGGAAGGCCATGAGACCAACGCCAGTGATGCCGAGGATCACCCATACCTTCGGTGACGTGACGCCAGTGGGAAGGCCGAGCTGGT
>CAZICT010000018.1:0-1665 GCA_964537935.1 uncultured Candidatus Saccharibacteria bacterium
GTTCTTTTCTTCGGTGAGTCCTAACTCCTCTAGCGCAGGCTGTAAGTTCTTGTACTCTTTATGATATGCATCTTTAGTCACGCGTCCGTAATGCCAAAGGCGGACTTTTTCAGAGCCACCAAGTGCAAAAAAGGTAGCAACGGCCAATGAGAAAATTATGAGGGTGGCGAAAGCAAGCGCTAGTACATTCTGCTGCTTCGAGAGCGGCCGTTTGGTCCAGTGAATATTTTTATTCTTGACGGATTTGGTTTTTGATTTAGGTGAAGGGTGTTGTTTTTTTGTCATACGCACATAGTAGCACATCACTTTCATTAACAAACAAAAAAGCTTCAGTAATGAAGCTTTCAAAATATTGGTACCCCGGGAGGGATTCGAACCCCCGACCTAATGGTTAGAACCCACTTGCTCTATCCAGCTGAGCTACCGGGGCGCAGATACGGAATAGGTTTGGTGCGAGTGGCGGGAATCGAACCCGCATCACCTGCTTGGAAGGCAGGTATACTAGCCGTTGTACTACACTCGCGTGAGAGACTGGCCAATTATACCAGATTATCTCTGTTTCTGCCTAGCTGTGGCTCATTTTGAAGAGAAGTGTAAATTATTTTACTTCACAAAGTAAAACACGATTATATACTGCTGCTATAAACAAGGAGAGTATATGCGCTTACGATTTATAGCGGTCAACTTATTAAATTTTTTCCTGGCAGTTGTGGAAGGGTTCCTGGCTCTTCGCTTCCTGCTTAAGCTCTTCGGGGCTAACGCCAATACGGGATTCGTGAATTGGGTGTATGAAATGAGCGCACCCTTGTTGGCGCCATTTCGCGGTATTTTTCCCACGCAAGTATTTGAAAATCGGTATGTTTTTGAGTTCTCGACCATTTTTGCGATGCTTATGTACGCAATTCTTGGTATGCTACTCGTCTTTCTGATTAATGCCGTATCCGCGGTAGCGGATGACAGCACGGAAGAGACTGTCGTTCGCCGCAAACGTTAACGGTTTTCCTGTATACTAGGGCCGTATGAGAATATCTTTACGGCAGTTTAATAATGGCCTAAGTCTTGTCGTTATTGCACTTTGTCTGTATGTCATTCTGGCGCCTTTATGGCCGAAGGTTGCGTACCAGATTCAGGAGAAAGCACCCTTGGTGGCGCAAGCCGAAGGTAAGAGTAAAGAGCCTGAAAAAATACCTAAGGAAAATACCCTGGTAATACCAAGCATGAACCTCCAGCAGCAGCTACACGAAGGGGGTGAGGAAGCACTTAACAAGGGTATATGGCATATGCCAGGCAGTGGTTCGCCCGAAACGGGAGGCAATATGGTTTTGAGCGGTCATCGTTTCACCTATGGCGGCCCAGCTGTGTTGTACCACATGGACAAGGTGAAGAAAGGCGACAAGATTGTTGTTTATTGGAAGCAGAAAAAGCATGAATACAAAGTGCAGAATATTATCGTAGTGCCACCGACCGCAATAGAGATTCAAGACCAGACCAAAGACCCGTTGCTGACGATTTATACCTGTACGCCTCTGGTAACGGCGGCAAATCGGCTGGTTATTCAAGCTAAACCTATCGAGGTAGAATTATGAGAGAATGGCATCGGACAGTCATCCTTATACTGCTACTTATCGCCGCAATTGCTCTGGTAGTGTGGTCGCGATCTGCCAG
>CAZICT010000019.1:0-1090 GCA_964537935.1 uncultured Candidatus Saccharibacteria bacterium
GCAGAGGCCTGAAGAGCCTTGTGTCCCCAGTTCGAGTCTGGGAGGAGCCACCAAGAAAAATGCCCTAGGTTTGGTTTAGGGCTTTTTTCTTGGCAAGAAATCTGAAAAATAAAAAACCCGGAATAATTACCGGGTTTTTTAGGTTTTGAGCTCTTTGAAAACTAGAATTGTTGCGGTGGGTTTTGCTGATCTTGGTTGTTCGGGGCGGCTGGAGGTTGGGCTGGCGTTTCTAGTGGAGTTTGTGGAGCCGCTGGTTGCTGTGGAACTTGATTAGGCATTTGCTGGGGCTGTTGAGGCTGCATTCCTTGAGCTGGGTATTGTGGCTGATATCCCGTCGGCTGTTGGCCAAAGTTCGGTACTTCAGGCACCTGTTCGGCTTTTTTCTTCTCGACAAAGAAGTATATCAAAGCACCAATAAAACCGGTAAAGAATATTAGCAGTGCCCACAATACCTTGTTTTCACTATTATGAGTTAAGTTATGTATAAACATCCAGACAGTAAAAACCAAAGCCACTAAGCCTATTACAAAAAAGCCAATTATCAAGGCTCCGACTCCGGCAATTAAACCCCCGACTTCACCACAATCGGCTGGCTGACCATTAACAGTACATTGGGCTGTTGATTGCGCAAACTGTGTAATATTCATTTTGTTTATCCTCGTTAAGTAACTATATGCTTTTAAGTAAACCATGAGCATAATATTTTGAGCAAACGTACCTAGCTAACGCCTTGCTTACATACAAGCTGTAAGATAGAATAACTCAGTACTTTAAGAAACCTGCATGCGAGACTAGCTCAGTTGATAGAGCGCTTCCTTGCCAAGGAAGAGGCCACGGGTTTGAGTCCCGTGTCTCGCACCAAACAAAGAATCCAGCCAAAGGCTGGGTTTTTTGTTTGGTTTGACCCGGCGCCTCAAACCCGTGTAAGTAGCGAAGCGAACGGGGTTTGGCGTAGTGCAGTGCAGAAAATAAAGCACCAAAGGTATTTTATTTTCAAACAAACGAAGAAGGGCTTTAGCCCGCTGTCCCGTGTCTCGCACCAAAGACATTTTTGAAAATGACCTCAAGAAAACGTCGAGTAATTCGGCGT
>CAZICT010000020.1:0-1067 GCA_964537935.1 uncultured Candidatus Saccharibacteria bacterium
CAAGGAGTAGGATTCTGCGGATCCGAAAACTTCCATGGCACAGGCCAAGTTAATGTCCCACCTGATGGATACTGCAACCACCTTAGAGGCATGGTCACAGCCCTGAAATATTGGTTAGGACAAAGACAGATGAAACAAGGACTATTTGACAAGATTATAAACGGAATGGAGATCATTGAAGATGCTCCAATCAAGAATGAAGAAACAGGGGTAGAGACTAATGGCAAAACCTTTAACTGTTAAGAGTGGAAGCCAATCTATAGATATAGATGAATATAATATGATGGCATTTAGGCCATTAGAGGGAATGGCTGAGTTCGAGAGGAACTTCAACCCTACTGACAGGGGGTTACAAGAATTACTATCTGGGTCAAAAAAGATAATGATAGTAATGTATGGGGATCAAGATAGGAATAATCCAGTAATGTCCGCATACGGCACATTCAAGTATTTTATCACACAAAACCATGATCTTAGCTCAATCGTAGAAAGACTGTCCGTTACAGGAGAGATTATACTATGAGAGTAGTAATTAACGGCGAAGAGTACATAAGTGCAAGTGCGGACTTGCAGTTATTCCCTGGAAGAGTACTAAGGATTAAGCAAGATCAAGGATCCTATCCCACTCTAATGCAATTCGATAAAGATGAAGAGTACATACTAATAGATGTGTACAGGGGGGAAGACCTACTCTACTCAGTTGAGGGTGTTGTTCAGCGATTGGAATTACGACACGTGAGTTCAAGAGATGGCAATCCAGAAACTGACATGATTGAATTCCTTGAGATCGCCGCTGACTTTGTAGAATGGCCAGAGAAAGGAGGGTAACACATGGCAAGTTATTTAGACACATTTACTTCAATCTTACCACAGTCTCAACGAGACAGACTATTAGCAGCACTAGCAGTAGATGAAGACCTAACAAATAAATCTGAAGAAGAATACGAAGAGACTATAAGAAGACTCCTTGAGAAGCTAGGGAAGAAAGAAGTAACAATGAAACTCAGACCGCAAGATGGTCAAACAAACTCAGAGAACTACAATCAGGTTCTCAAGGAGATATACAC